>CBIHMP010000090.1:0-12720 GCA_966211015.1 uncultured Luteolibacter sp.
ATCCCGCACTTGAGTGAAAGTTTGATCGGCAGCGGCTTCTCCGCGGACTGCGCGCGTAGGGAAAGCGGTGCGGAGGCGGCGGCAAGAGTGGCGAGGAAATGACGGCGGAGCATTGCGACGATACTGGAAATTTCGCAGGAAATTGCACTAAAATAGATCTATACTGCAATTTTTCCTCCCGGAAACGCCTCTACGGCCCGAAAAACCTCCTCGCCAGTGCCAGCAGGCCGCTGAGCACCACGCTCACGATGATGCAGGTCACGATGGGGAAGTAGAAGCCTCCGCGGTCTCCTTCCACGCGGATGTCGCCCGGCAGGCGGCCAATCCAGGAGAGCCAGCCTTTCCCGCCGGCGAACCAGATCAGGCAGCCGAGGATGGCCAATCCGATGCCCGCCAAGACGAGCAGCCTTCCCATGGTCTCCATGAGGCTACGATCACGCGAAGGCGCCGCGAAGCAACTCCAGACTCTTCGGAATGGCTGTCAGCGGGTCTTCTTTGCCCTCGAACTCCAGCGACACATAGCCGGTGAATCCCGCGTCCTTCATGATCTTCCCAATGCGCGGGTAGTCGAGGTCCAGCGTGTACCAGACTCCGCCGCCGAAATACGTCTTCGCCTGGAGCAGCACGGTCTCTTTCGCGAGTTTCGTGAGGCGCTCGTAGGGATCCTCCAGGAAGTTGCCGGTATCCAGCGTGACCTTCAGCCACGGGGAGGCGATGGCGTCCACCACCCGCTTGACCCCTTCCGGCGTCACTCCGAGGCCCCAGTGGTTTTCCAAGCCGAGAACCACGCCGCATTTCTCGGCGACCGGGAGGATCTTTTTGTAGGATTCGATGACCCAGCCGTACGCGTCCTCTTCGGTGTAGCCCTCCAGAGGTTGCTCCACGCCACGCTTCGCCATCAGGTCGTCGAAGTCCTTCGAGGTGCCCCAGGTGCCGGAATTCACCCGCATGGTCGGAATGCCCAAGGCGTAGGCCTGCTCGATGCACTCGATGGTGTGCTTGATTTGCGCGTCCCGCTTCGCCTGGTCCGGCGAGAGGAAGCCTTGGTGGGTGGAGTAGCCCATCAGATCGAGACCGTTGACGAACGCGTGGCGCTTGATCTTTTGCAGTTCGGCGTTGTCGGTGGAGGCGAGCTGCCGCTGCAACACCTCGAAGCCATCGAAGCCCATGCGCGCGGCGTGGTCGATGCAGGTCGGGATATCGCGCAGGTCCTCGCGGCGGAAGCCCCAGAAAGAGTAGGAGGAAACGCCGATGCGGTTCGGCCGGCTTGGAAGGGGCGGCTTTTCCTGAGCCGTGATTGCGGACGCGACGCTGGCAAAGGCACCGGCGGCAAGGAAATGGCGGCGTTTCATGTCGTTGACGGCAGAGACCACGCGGCGAAGCCGAATGCAAGTCCGCGCGTCACCTTTTAGCGTTAGAAGCGGCTTACGGAGACGTGAAAAGCGCCGGGTTGCTCACCCGTACCTGAGCACGCGGGAAAGGAACTTCCGCCCCTGCTCCGATTCCGGTTGCTCGAACCATTTCGCCGGAGTGGCGGCTTCCACCACCTTCCCGGCCGCCAGGAAGGCCACCATGTCCCCCACCGCTCGGGCGAAGCCCATCTCGTGCGTGCTCAGCACGATCCGCTGGCCGCTTTCCGCGAGTTCCTGGATCAGCTCCAGCACCTCCGCCGTCATCTCCGGATCGAGCGCGGAAGTCGGCTCGTCGAGGAAAAGGACCTCCGGCTTCGCGGCGACGGCGCGGGCGATGCCGACCCGCTGCTGCTGCCCGCCGGAAAGCTGCGAGGGCCGCTTGTGCGCGTGGGCCAGCAGGCCGAAGCGGTGGAGCGCGGCTTCTGCCGTCTCCTTCGCTTGAGCGGGTGTCATGCCGTGCACTTCTTCCAGCGGGAGTGTGAGATTCCGCAGGGCATTCAGGTGCGGGAAGAGATTGAACTGCTGGAAGAGGAAACCGTGCGCGCGGCGATAAGCGAGCAGCTCGCTCTCGTTTGACGGAAGCTCCTTGCCGCGGATCAAGACCCGCCCTTCGTCCGCTTTTTCCAGTCCGCCCAGCACCCGTAGCAGGGTACTCTTGCCGCCACCGGAGGGGCCTACCAGGACGAGCACCCGCCCGCCTGTCACGTGTAGGTCCAGAGCATCCAGAGCCGCTTGGGTGCCGTAGCGTTTCGTCAGGCCTGAGATTTCAAGTTTCATCGCGGAAGCGGCGTTCGAGACGATGGGCGAGGAAAGCCACCGGGGCGGTGAGCACGAGATAACCGACGGCGAGCGGCACGTAGGCCTCCAGTCCCCCATAGGTCATGGAAGTGTAAACCTTCGCCTGGTAGGCAAACTCCTGCACGCCGATCACGCTGAGCAGCGAGGAGTCTTTGATCAACGAAACGAACTGCCCCGCCACCGCCGGGAGCACGCGCCGCAGCGCCTGCGGGAAGATCACGTGCCGGTAGATCTGGCTTCGATTGAAGCCGACCGCCCGGGCCGATTCCCATTGGGTCTTCGGAATGCTCTCCACCCCGCCCCGCAGGATTTCCCCGAGGTAGGCTCCCTCGAAAATCGAAAGGAGCAGGATTCCGATGAGCAATTTCTCGTCCCAGCCGAAGCCTTCCAGCGTCCGCGACATCAAGGGCCCGAAGATCACATAGTAGCCGACGAGGAGCTGCACCAGCAGCGGCGTGTCCCGGACGAACTCGAGGAACATCCGGCAGGTAAGGTTCACCGCGCGCAACGGGCTCCGCTGGCCGAGCATCAGCAAGAGGCCGACGAGGAGGCTGCCGACCAGCCCGCCCAAGGAAAGCAGCAGCGTGCAGCCCCAGCCGCGCAGGAGGATCTGGCGATACTCCGGCTGGAGCGGCTTCGACCAATCCCAGTCCACGCTCAGCTTGAGAAAGACCAGCGTGCAGAGGCTCCCGAAGACAAGGGCGATCAGGATTCCGGCGATCCAGTTCCAGAGGCGCAACGCGGAGGACTCCATCTTCCGTGGATCAGCTCAGGAGGTGAATGCCGCAGGACGACCCGGCAGCCGCTCCGAGGAAAACCGGAAACGCGGGGATGGCCATACACGAAGGGATACTCAACGCAGGATGAAAGGCACGCCCATTTCTTCGAGCGCCTTCTTCTCGCCGGCCAGATATTGGTCGGCCAGGCGGCCGAAACCACCCTCGGCGCGAAACTTCACGATGAAGGCATCGACCCTTGCTTTGAGCTCGGGATTCCCCTTCGCGATACCGACCGCCCAGTTTTCCTGCACGAAGGCCTCCAGAATCGCGCGGGTGGTCTCCGGGTTCATCTTGTGATAGCGGTACACGCTGAGCTGATCGTAGAGGAAGGCGTCCGCCCTGCCCTGCGCCACTTCCAGCACACAGGCGGCATCCTCGCCGAAAGCCGTGCGCTTGGCGTCCGGAAGATTGGCGGCAGCCCAGGACTCCCCCGTGGTCCCCGACTTCACCGCGATACGCACGCCGGGAGCCTTGAGGCTTTCCGCCGACGTCACCATCGAGTCCTTGCCGGTCAGGATTGCCAGTCCGGTGAAGGCATAAGGTTCGGAGAAATCGATCGACTGCCGACGCACGTCGCTGGCGGTCATCGAGGAAATCACCAGGTCGATATCGCCCGATTTCAAGGCCGGGATCAGGCCCGTGAACTCCATCGGCACAATCTTCAGCGGCCTGCCCAGGTCCTTCGCCAGCGCCTCCGCGAGCTTCACCCCCACCCCGTCCGGGTTCCCCTGCGCGTCCTTCGTTTCAAAGGGTGGATAAGTCAGTTCCATCCCGACCCGCAGGGAGTCGTCCCTTTTTCCGCAGGAAGCAAGCAGGCAACAAAGCAGGAAAAGGATCAGGCGCGGCATGCCCGGAGTCTAACGGGAAAGCCAGGCGACCGCAGGCTTTTTTCCGCGGGAGGCGCGGAGAGCGTCCGAGGGCTTTCGCACGGAGCGAGCTTGCGCTACGCTTGGCCGCCCATGAGCGACGACGCCTTCATCAACGACCTCCTGGCTGCCGTGGAGCAGCAACTCGCCGCACCGCAAACGCGCTATGTGGCGAAGACCTACGAGCGCTTGATTGGGGGCGGCATGAGCGGGCAGGACGCGAAGGAACGGATCGCCGCCTGCCTGGGCGAGGAAACCGACGCCATGTGGCGGGGCAAGCGCGGCTTCGATGAAAAGAGCTACCGCAGCCGCTTGGACGCGATCCGGGCCGACGAGAAATTCGAGGAAGAGGACGAGGAGGAGTAGCCGCGGAATCAAACACCAGCCAGCTATCGCAATTCCCTTGCAAATGCGAGCCTCCTGCGCGAAGGATCGCTTGTCGATGCGCGGATCCCCTTTGCTGCGAACCCTGGTTGTCCTGGCTGCATTGGCGGTGACGGGACTTGCCCTCGCGCGCCTGACCGGAGGCGGGCCTGCGCCAGCCAAGGCTTCTTCCCCTCCGCAAGCGGCATCTCCCGGGCCAGTGGCGTCCGTCGCCCGAGTGCCCTTCGAGCTGGTCCTGTCGGCCCAAGCTAAGGAGGTCCTGCTGGAAGGCGGAGGCACGGCGATCAAAGGCGGGGGAACGGCAGGTCCGATGAACGGAATCATCGAGCTGTCCGCGGAGGATCCCGTGCTCTCCCTGCGGGTGACCTGGGCGGATGCCTCGCCGGGCTTCCGCTTTGCCAAGCTCCGGCTGGAGGTCCCGGGGAAGGAAACACTGGAGCACATCTTCAGCGCGCCCGGAGACATCGACGATATCTGGGAAGTCCCATGAGCGAGGAACACCACGACTGCTGCGCGCATCATGCCCATCACCACGAGTTGGTGATCGATTCGCTGCGCGTCCACTACCGGAACACGCTGGCGCTGGACGATGTGTCCTTCGCCACCTCCTGCGGCAACCGGGTCGCGCTGGTGGGGCCGAACGGCGCGGGCAAGAGCACCTTGCTGAAAGCCATCGCCGGGCTTGTCCCCCGCTCCACCGGCAGCATCCGCTGGCGCGGCACCGCGGTGAAACGCTGGTCGCGCGAATTCGCCTACCTGCCGCAGCGGGAAGAGGTGGATTGGTCTTTCCCGATCACCGTTCGCGGGCTGGTGGAAATGGGACGCTATCCTCAGACGGGCCTCTTCGGCCGTTTCCGCGATGAGGATGATGCCGCGGTGGAGACCGCCCTTGCTTCCCTCGATCTACAGGATCTTCAGAAGCGCCAGATCCGTGAACTCTCGGGCGGCCAGCAGCAGCGGGCTTTCCTGGCCCGGGCGCTGGCCCAGGAGGCACACGTCCTGTTGCTTGACGAACCTTTCACGGGGCTTGATCGGAACGCCTCCCGCCAGCTTGGCGAGCTTCTGGAGCGGCTCTCCCACGAGGGCCGCCTCGTCATCGCCTCCCACCACGATCTCGCGACCGCGCCCCGTTTGTTCGACGAGGCCCTTCTCCTCAAAACCCATCCGCTCGGCTTCGGAGCCGCTTCGGAAGTGCTCTCGCCGAGAAACATCGACCGGGCCTTCGGCCACATTACCGATGCCGAAGACCGGGCCGCCCCGCGCGCCGCGACCTCCGCCCTCTGATTTCCCGCTTTGGACCTTTTCTCAAATCCCTTCTACCAGCGAGCCCTGGCCGCAGCCCTGCTGATCGGCTTCACCAACGGCTTCTTCAGCGGCTTCGTCGTGCTGCGGCGGAACGCGCTGTCGGTGAGCGCGCTCTCCCACACCATGCTCCCCGGCATCACCCTGGGAATCCTGCTGACGGGCGCCCTGACGCAGGCGAGCGCTTTCGTAGGGGCGCTCTTCGCCGCCCTGATGGTCGGGCTGGGTTCGGTCGCCGTGGCCCGGGGGAACCGGGTCGCGCAGGGCACCGCCCTAGCGGTGATTTACACGACCGCCTTCGCCGCCGGGGTGGCCTTGCTGCCGCGGCTGGATACCCGGCAGGAGCTGGAGCACTGGCTTTTCGGCGACATCATGGCGGTGGGGAATCCGGATCTGTGGGTCGCCTTCGCGATCGGTGCGCTCACGCTGGTGGTCGCGAATCTCCTGATGCGTCCGCTGCTGCTGACGATGTTCGAGCCGAATGTGGCGGCCGCCCAAGGGGTGCCCGTGCGGCTGATGCAATATCTGATCTTCGGGATGCTGATCCTCTCGCTGGTCGCATCGCTCCAAGCGGTGGGGTGCGTGCTTTCCGTGGGGATGCTGGTAGCACCGGCGGCGACGATTTCGCTGGTGACGGACCGCACGTCCGCCCTTTTCTGGGGCGGAGGCATCCTGGGTGCCGTGGGAGCGGTCGCAGGGGTGATTTCGTCCACTTGGCTGGGACTCGCACCGGGACCGGCGATCGTCATGCTGCTCGGGGTATTCTTTCTCGCGGCTTGGATTTTCAGCCCCCGCTACGGGGTAATTGCGAGCCGGCGGCGGTAGAAAAGAACCCGCTGGCCGGAAAAGGGGAGCACACACGCCCCCGCGTGTCCCGGAGCGCGCCCCCGCGCTCCGGAAGGCAGATCCGACCAGGAAATTCCTTGGCTCGGAGAAGTGCTCGGGGGGGGCACAGGTCCCGAGGGAGCACGTAGCTGAGGGGACACGGTTTCCGGCGGGGCGCCGGAAACGGCACGCGGGGGCGCGTGCGCTCCCCCTTCCGGATCAAGACACCGGATAAGAGGCATCGGACGTGGTGCTCGAAGGCCGTAAAATGCGGCTCCCGCGTTCGTCGCGGGGTGAACCATGTCGATTCTGCTGCGCCGGGGTTGCCCATCGCCGCGCTTGGTGCACCCCCGCGCGACGGCATCGTCCAAGCCCCTTCAGCCCCCTTCCGGCGTTCCGGTTGGATTCAGGCGACACCATTTGTGAAAACATACACAATTCAGTGATGGACTCATCCGGGGCACTCACGTATTGCGGTGACTTCCATGGCCTACTTCCCGGACATTCCCAAGATCGTGTTCGAGGGTTCTAAATCCAAGAATCCCCTCGCCTTCAAGCATTACAACCCCGACGAGATCATCGAAGGGAAAACCATGCGCGAGCACATGCGCTTCGGCGCGGCCTACTGGCACGTCATGCGCAACAGCCTCTCCGATCCCTTCGGCGGCGGCACGGCGGTGACCCCGTGGGATGATCTTTCCGATTCCGTGGACAACGCCAAGAAGCGCGCGGACGTGTTCTTCGAGTTCCTCGATAAGATCGACATCGACTACTACTGCTTCCACGACCGCGACATCGCGCCTGAGCTCAACGATTTCGACAAGTCCACCGCCGCGCTCAATGAAGTGGTGGCGCACCTGGGCCAGCTGCAGAAATCCACCGGCAAGAAGCTCCTCTGGGGCACGGCCTGCCTCTTCGCCCACCCGCGCTACGCGCAGGGTGCCGGGACTTCGCCGGATGCCCGCGTTTTCGCCTACGCCGCGGCACAGGTGAAGGCCGCGATGGATGCGACCCACGCGCTGGGTGGCGAGGGCTACACCTTCTGGGGCGGCCGCGAGGGCTATGCCACGCTGCTGAATACGGACATGAAGCGCGAGCTGGACCATCTGGCCGCCCTGCTTCACATGGCCGTGGCTTATGCCAAGAAGATCGGCTACACCGGTCAATTCTACATCGAGCCGAAGCCGCGCGAACCCTCCACTCACCAGTACGACTCCGATTCCGCGGCCTGCTTGAACTTCCTGCGCCAGTATAACCTGCTGGACCACTTCAAGCTGAACATCGAGACCAACCACGCGACGCTGGCGGGTCACACGATGGAACACGAATTGACCGTCGCGCTCGGCTCGAACGCGCTCGGCTCGATCGATGCCAACCAGGGCGACACCCTGCTGGGCTGGGATACCGACCAATTTCCGACGGACATCTACGGCACCACGAAGGTGATGCTGAAGGTCCTGGAGATGGGCGGCTTCACCACCGGCGGCCTCAATTTCGACGCCAAGCGCCGCCGCGAATCGCACGAGCCCATCGATCTCTTCCACGCCCACATCGGCGGGATGGACGCCTTCGCCCGTGGTCTGAAAGTGGCTGCCGCCATCCGTGCCGACGGACGGATCGAGGATTTCGTGAAGACCCGCTACGCGACCTGGGACAGCGGCATCGGCCAGCGCGTCGAGAGCGGCAGCACCAACTTCGACGAACTGACCGAATGGGTGAAGCAGAACGGCGAACCCGTCCTCGCTTCCGGCCGTCAGGAGCTGCTGGAAAACATCCTCAACGAGCTTCTGTGACTCGGGCGGGGCAAACCCGCATCAAGTCACCTTCCTACGGGTGCCAATGGCCCGGCGTGCAAGCGCCGGGCCGTTTCATTTCCGGGACGCGTTGGTAGCAAAGGGATAGCTTCCGAATAGCTACGCCGTTGAACGGGCTTGGTCGCCCCTGCAAATTCGCCGCCACCGGGGTCAAAGGCCCCCGGCCAAATCACTCCGCCGGCACTTCCCCTGCGGCCGGCTTGCTGTGCCGCTCGTAGCGGATATCCTTGGCGGAGTCGAGATAGACGGCATCTTCGCCGATGTTCTTCGCCAGGTCGCCGATGCGTTCCAGCGAGCGGGCCACGAAAACGAGGTGTAGGTAATCTTCGGCGCGCTCACCGCCCTCTTCGAGCCGGGTGGTGAAGGACGCGATCAGGCGCTTGTGCATTTTATCCAGCTCCTTGTCCTTGACCTGGAGGGACTGGCCGAGCTCGGCATTGCGGTCCGTGTAGGCGGAAAGGGCGTCGCGGAGCTGCTGGTCGGCCAAGGCGTAGAGTGGCTCCAGGAAAGTGGTTTCCGGGCACTCGGTGCGAGCCAGCATCTTGCGGGCCCGCTTGGCGATGTTCGTGGCGTGGTCCGACACCCGTTCGAGGTTCGCGGCCACCTTCATCGAAGTAATTACCTGCCGCAGGTCGCTGGCCACGGGATGAAAGCGGACCAACGTCTCCATGCCGATGCGGTCGATGCGCAGTTCCGCCTCGTCCACCTCGTCATCGTCCGCGATGGCCGCCTTGCAACGCTCCAGATCACGCTCCAGCAAGCCCTGCATCGCCCGTTCCAGATTGAGCCGGGCTTGGCCGGCCATGGAGATGACCTCGTTGCGCAGCGCGGCAAAGGCTTGGTCGAACTCGCGGAGAATGTGTGGGGTGTCCGAGTGCATGAGGATGGGTCAACCGAAACGGCCGCTGATGTAGTCCAAGGTGCGCTTGTGCGCGGGATTTTCAAAGATCTTCCGGGTGGCGTCGTATTCCACCATTTCCCCGAGATAAAAGAAAGCCGTACGGTCGGAAACCCGCGTCGCCTGCTGCATGTTGTGGGTCACGATGACGATCGTGTAGTGCTCGCGGAGGCCGAGGATCAGGTCCTCCACGTGGCCGGTGGCGATGGGATCCAGGGCCGAGCAGGGCTCGTCCATCAGGATGATTTCCGGGTCCACCGCCATCGTGCGGGCGATGCAGAGGCGCTGCTGCTGGCCGCCGGAGAGGCCGGTGGCGATGTCGTTCAGCCGGTCTTTCACCTCCTCCCAGAGAGCGGCGCGCCGGAGGGACTTCTCCACCACTTCGTCGAGCACCGATTTCCGCTTCTCCCCCAGGGTGCGCGGCCCATAGGCCACGTTGTCGTAGATGCTGCGGGGGAAGGGGTTGTATTTCTGGAATACCATCCCCACGTGGCGGCGGAGCTGGACGGGATCGATGGATTTGTCCGCGATGTTCGCTCCCTCGATGATGATCGAGCCTTTCGTCACCCGGGCGCCGGGCACCAGGTCGTTCATTCGATTGAAGCACCGGAGCAGCGTGGTTTTCCCACAGCCGGAAGGCCCGATGAAGGCCACCACTTCGTTGGTCGGGACGTCCAGGGAGACATCCTTGAGCACCTGTTTCTCCCCATAGGAGAAATCGACGCCATTCACTTGGATTGCCGGGATTCCGGCAGGCACCGGCGAACTGGCAGGAGGGGGCGCGGGTTGATCTTGCGTCATCGGCGGGTGCGTCGGCCGTCTCCGCGGCGGGGCTTCGGTTAGCAATGACATGGCGGATTGTAAAGGTCTCGCCGCCCGCTGGCGCCCGGCAGCAGCGGGACTTTGTCAGGGAATCAGGCTCGCGCGGCTTGCCACGTGTGACGTTTTCGACACAAATCCCGGCGGAAACCTTCCCATGATCTCCATCCAACGCCTGTTCGGCAAAGAGGACCGTTTTTTCGACCTGCTCGTGGCCAGCGCCGAGGAGGCCTGCCAAAGCATCGAGGGGCTGACCCTTGTCCTCCGTCACGAGAAAGCTCCGTCCCTCGGGGAATTCGCCGAAGTGCGGAAAAAGGATAAGCTCATCACCCAGCAGATCAGCGATCTCCTGGTGAAAAGCTTCGTCACCGCGCTGGAGCGGGAGGACATCGAGGCCCTCTCCACCGCTCTCTACAAGATCCCGAAAACGGTCGAGAAGTTCGTCGAACGCTACCTGATCTCCCAGGAGAAGGTCGCATCCGTGAATTTCAACCGCCACGCGGCGATGCTCGACGAGGCTACCGGGCTGGTGGTGGAGATGATCCATGCCCTGCGCAAGGGAATGGACATCGTGCGGATGAAGGAACTCAACGACCGGATGCAGCAGATCGAGGGCGATGCGGACAAGCTCATGCTGGAGTGCCTGAAGGATCTCTACAGCGGCAAGCACGAGACCCTGCTCGTGGTGATCGTCTCGAATCTTTACGACTTGCTCGAAAAGGTCTTCGACCGATGCCGGGACGTCGGCAACGTGGCGAAACAGATCGCGTACAAGAATTCCTGACGCGCGCCTGACATGACGCTCATCATCGTCGTTATCCTCGTGGCGCTCGCCTTCGAGTTCATCAACGGCTTTCACGACACGGCGAATTCCATCGCCACGGTGGTCTCCACGAAGGTGCTGACTCCCCGGCAGGCGATCATGCTGGCCGCCGTGACCAATCTGCTCGGCGCGCTGGTCGGGCACGCGGTGGCGAAAACCGTTTCCTCCGGCCTCGTGGACTCGCATTACGTCACCACCGCCACGATCATCTGCGCGCTTTTCGGCGGCATCGTGTGGAATCTCCTCACCTGGTGGCTCGGTCTTCCTTCCAGCTCCACCCACGCGCTGGTCGGCGGGCTCTGCGGGGCCACGCTGGCAACGGCCCAGAACCATTGGGACGCCATCATCTGGTCCCAGGAGAAGCTCAAGAACGGCAAGCTGGTCATGGAAGGCGTGCTGCACAAGGTGATCTGGCCGATGCTCGGCTCGCCGATAGTCGGCCTGGTGGGTGGCTTTCTGGTCATGGCGATCCTCTACGCGCTGCTACGGAACGCCCGCCCGATGTGGGTGAACCGTTTCTTCGGCCGCGCGCAGATTTTCAGCGCCAGCTACATGGGCTTTGCCCACGGCCTGGCCGACGCGCAGAAAACGATGGGAATCATCACCCTGGCGCTGGTCACGGCGACCACCGCCGGATCCTTTGAAACCCTGCCGAAATGGCTGGGCTTCCTGAAAATGGAGAAGACCCCTGCGGCGGAGCAGTTGATCCTGACCGTGATGGAGGGCAAGCACACCCTCGACACCGCGGCCGGATTGGAGAGGGAGGGATTCAAGATGCGCTCCGGCGAGTTCCGGGAGGCGTTCCTTTCACTGGCCGCCGAGGTGCATGACGACCTGGGCGACCCCGCCGGGGCGGAACGCGCCCGCGCGGACGTCAGAGAGGACTACGATGCGAGCATGGCGCGGGAGAAAGCCCGCTTCCTGCCGAAGATTCCCGTGCTAGGCCCGATGGTGGCGTTGAAGCCGACCGACTGGGTGGAGGCCTTGCGCGCGGAGGGAGAAAAGGCCTCGAAAGAGGGCGCAAACCCGCTGCACGCGATGGCCGGCAAGGTCCGCGATCTGGCTCCCGATGTACCGGCCTGGATCAAGATCGTTTGCGCCCTCGTGATGGCGGCCGGAACCTCCGCAGGCGGCTGGCGCATCATCAAGACGATGGGGCACAAGATGGTGAAGCTGCAGCCGGTGCACGGCTTCGCCGCGGAGACCACCGCCGCCACCCTGCTCGCTGTGACCGGGAAATTCGGGATGACGGTTTCCACCACCCACGCCATCACCACCGCGATCATGGGCGTGGGAGCCACCAAGCGCTTCAGTGCCATCGACATGAAAATCGTGCGAAAGATCCTCGGTGCCTGGGTGCTCACCCTTCCCGCTGCGGGCGGAGTCGCCTACGTGTCGATGTGGCTTTGGCTGAAGGTGGCAGGATGAAAAAAGTGGTCCGCCCGGGCTCCGGGCGGAGGAAAGCGGCTTGTCTCCCCCGTTTCTCCTGCCTCTGGCCATGCGAGGGACAAAAGTCCCTGCGCCCGGTGTTCTCAGAGCAACATGAAGCTCTTCGCCCTCTGCAGTCTTTTACTTCCACTTGCTCCGGCAGGCTCCGCCCTGCCTGCCCCGGCTTTCGGTGGGGCAGGTGAAAACCTTTCTGTCTCTGTGGTGACAAAGTTCGTGTCGGTGCGGCACGCGGATTCGGAGAAGGTCGCGGATCTTCTGAAGAAAGCACTCCCGGACGACCCCGCGGAAGAAACCTCGCTGCAGGTGGTGGCAAACCCTCGCACCGGGGAGATCTTCCTCGTAGGCCCGGCGTTGAAGATGGATCTCGCCGAAGCCGTGATCCGCGCGGTGGATACCGATCCGCCGCCGCCGGAACTCGCGCCGGAGGTAGGAGAGGAATAGAAAATTGCCGGACGGCGGAGTAGTTTGCATATCAACCCTGCGCCCCGCCGGTCTCCAGCGAGGGGAGCGCCAAGGCTCCTTTATCCGCCCGGGGCCCGGGCGGATAAAGG
>CBIHMP010000091.1:0-12706 GCA_966211015.1 uncultured Luteolibacter sp.
ATCCAGCTCCGCGGACTCACCGGACCAATCACGGTGAGCGGCAAGCCCTATACTTTTCCGGCGCCGATGGCCCCGCTTTCCTATCAGACGGACGAGCAGGTCGCCGCGGTGCTGACCTTCGTCCGGAACAGTTTCGGCAACAAGGCTCCCGCCGTGTTGCCCGAGCAGGTCAAGATGCTGCGCCCCGAGGTTGGCAAGCCGATGCTCACCGAAGCCGATCTGATCAAGCCCTGATCTCCCACCCGATTTTCCAATGTCTCCTGCCACTTCCCAGACTCCGGCGAATGACGCGATCCGCCGCGCGGAGATCGATCTCTCGCTGCGCCACCCGGTGATGTTCTTCTTCACCAGCGGGGCCGCGTGGCTCGCCGTGGCGATCCTGCTCGGGATCATTTCCTCCGCGAAGGTGCATAGCCCCGGATTCCTCGACGGCTTCTCCTTCCTGACCTACGGCCGCGTGCAATCGGCGCATGTGAATGCCCTCATCTACGGCTGGGGCTGCCAAGCGGCTTTCGGTGCCTTGATCTGGCTGATGGCGCGCTTGTCCCGGCAGGAATGCCGTGCCGCGGGTATCATTCTGGTAGCCGGTCACGTTTGGAATCTTGCGGTCTCGCTGGGAGTCATCGGAATCCTGGGAGGCGCCGGCACCGGCATCCCTTGGATGGAGTTTCCCGCCTTTGCCTGGGTGCCGATGTTGATCTCCTACGTGATGATTTCCATCTGGTCGATGATCCAATTCAAGGTGCGCCCGGCGGGCCACGTGTTCATTTCCCAGTGGTACATCCTCGCGGCTTTGATCTGGTTCCCGTGGGTCTTCGCCACGGCGCACATCCTGATCCACGGCTTTTCCGGAAACCCGCTGATGGAGGCCGCGGTCAATGCCTGGTACCGTTCCGCCCTGCTGCTGCTCTTCTTCGTGCCGACCGGCATTGCCGCCGCCTACTACCTGATCCCGAAGGTCACGGGCCGGCCGGTTTACAGCTACTCGCTTTCGCTGCTCGGTTTCTGGTCGCTTGCGATCATTGCGCCTTGGGCCGGCATGCAAAAGTTGGCCGGCGCGCCGATCCCGAATTTCATGCCCTACCTCGGTGCCGCGGCCACGATCCTTTTCGCCATCCCGGCGATCGCGGTGAGCGTGAACCTGCTGAAGACCGCCGCGGGCGCGCCTGACGCGGTGGTGAATAGCCCGACGCTGCGATTCACCGTCGCGGGCGTGATCGGCCTGCTGGTGCTCGGGGGCGCGTGCGTGTTCCTGAACAACCCGTCGATCCTTCCCGGCACGCAGTTCTCCCTCTCGAACTACGGCTTCGATATCCTGGCGATTTACGGTTTCTTCAGCTTCATCGCTTTCGGCATGATCTACTTCGTGGTTCCCCGGATCACGCGCCGGGAGTGGCTCTCCGGCCGCCTGATCAAGATGCATTTCTTCCTTTCGATCTACGGCGTGGTCACGGTCGCGCTCGTGGCTCTCTTCGGCGGCGTGATGCAGGGCATCGGGCTGGAGAACTTCAAGCAGCCGGTGGAGGACGCCACCATGCGCGCCTATCCCTATGCGGTGGCGGCCACGCTGTCCTGGTGTTTCCTGCTCTTCTCCAACGTTTTCTTCTTCTTCCATCTCGCGCTGATGTGGCTGCGCCTGGGCCGCCGCAGTTCGCACCCGACCTTGCTGGGCGCAGGCCACCACGATGAGTTGCACGATCTCGTCCACGGCCCGGAGGGCGATATCGACAATGCCGGCCCCGGCTCGGCTGCCGCGCACTCCCACTGACACTCCTGCTCGGGCATTCGTGCTTAGCTATTAGCAATTTTCCCTGATCCCATGACCTTCCGCTCCTTCGCATTCGGTCTCACCGCCTCCTTCGGCCTCGCCTGGCTGGCCGTGGTGATCGTGCCCTTTTTCCTGATGCGCACGCCCAAGCCGGTTGCCTTCGACGAAGTCGCCGACGGGAAGGAAGGCATCTACCATCCGAAGCGCGCCGGTCGCGTGATCAACGGCGCGGAAGTGTATTCCGCGAACGGTTGCTATCACTGCCACACCCAGCTCATCCGGCCCACCTACGCGGGCAACGACCTCGGCCGCCCGGATTGGGCTGGCTTGAAGGCCGATGAAGCACGTGGCGACACCCGGCGCGAATCGAACGTCTTCGACTACCAGGGCGAAAGTTTCGCACAGATCGGTCTCAATCGCCTCGGCCCCGATCTTTCGAACCTCGGCCGGCGGGTGGAGGCGATCTACGCGAAAGACGCCGATCCGGAAGCATGGCTGCTGATGCATCTCTACGACCCGCGGGCGAACCCGAACCGCCCTACCTCGACCTGCCCGTCGGTCCGTTTCCTCTTCGAGGAGCGCGACGTGATCGGCCAAGTGCCTGCCGACGCCCTGCCGGTGGAGGCTCCCGAAGGCAAGGTCGTGGTGCCGACGCACGAGGCGCTCGCGCTTACCCAGTACCTCCTCTCGCTGAAGCGCGACGATGTCGTTCCGGCCTCGATGAACCACGCGCCGCCCGGGAAGCCCGCCGAAGCGAAACCGGCCGCAGCCGCCGCCCCTCAAGGTTGAACCGAATTTCATTTTTCCGATGATCGATCCTTCCAAGCCCGACCTCGAGGATTCGGTGAATGTCACCGCCGCCCACGAGCGTGTCCTGCGCGGAGCCGCCGCGGCCTCCCGCGAGCACAAGCTTACCGAGAACGGTGCCGAGCCGGTGTCCCTGTGGGTGACGGCGCTTTGCTTTATCCCCGTCCTGGCTGCCGGCTGGACCCTGGGCAACGCAGGCACGCTGTTTTCCTACAAGGACACGGTTAAGGACGGCTACGTGCGCGTGATCCCCGACGATGGGGAGGGCGGCGCGATCCCGCCAAAGGACGCCCTCGCTGCCTATATGGCCAAGGGCGCGAAGATCTATAGCAAGTGCTCCGGCTGCCACGGTCCGGACGGCAAGGGCGACGGCGCGAACTACCCGTCGCTCGCGGATTCCGACTGGGTGCATGGCGAAACGGAGCGCTTCGCGATGGTGGTTCTGAACGGCCTTTCGGGCCCCACGTCCACCGGCAAGACCTTCGGCGTGATGCCGGCGCAAGGTGCGGGCATGAGCGGGGACGACCTGGCCGCCCTGATGACCTATGTCCGCAATGCCTTCGGCACGAAGACCGGCGATGTGGTCACCAAGCAGATGGGTGCCGCCGCTTTGGAAATCTCGGCCAAGCGCGCGACCCCCGGTGCTCCGATGTCCGCCGCCGAACTCGACGCCGACCACAAGAAAAATCTCCCCGGTGATCCGCTCGATCCCAAGACGATGCTCGATCCCCTTACTCTCGAACCGGCGGAAGCCCAATAACTTCAGCTCCAACCTTTTCAAAGCATGAGCGCCCACGCCGCCACGGCAGACTCTCACGGTCACGACGACCATCATCACCACGACCCCGGGTTCCTCCAGAAGTACGTCTTTTCGACGGACCACAAGGTCATCGGAATCCAATACGGTCTGACGGCCATGGTTTTCCTGGCCTTCGGATTTTACCTGATGATCGTGATGCGCTGGAGCATCGCCTACCCGCACCAGCCGCTCCCGGATTTCATGAGCTGGCTTTTCAGCGATGGCTGGAAGGCACGCTGGCTGCAGGACGGCAAGGTGACAGGGGAGACTTACAATATGTTCGGTGCCATGCACGGTACCATCATGGTGTTCCTCGGCATCGTGCCGCTGGGTTTCGGTGCCTTCGGCAACTACGTGACGCCGCTGCAGATCGGCGCGGTTGACATGGCCTTCCCCAAGCTGAACATGACGAGCTACTGGCTCTACCTGCTCGGTGGCTTGGTAATGTGCGCCTCCTTCTTCATGGAGTCCGGCGCGGCGAAGTCGGGCTGGACGAACTACTCGCCGCTCGCCGGTTTTGCCGACGGGCAGATCGTCAACCAGTGGCTGGCCGGCCAGACCCAATGGCTGATCGGCCTGGTGCTACTCATTTCGTCCTCGCTGCTCGGTTCGGTCAATTTCATCACCACCATCATCAACCTGCGCGCCCGCGGGATGACCTGGATGCGCATGCCCTTCTTCGTGTGGGCGATGCTCGTCACCGGCTTCCTGCTCCTCCTCGCCTTCCCGCCGCTGGAAGCCGCAGGGATCATGCAGTTGATGGACCGCGTTTCGCACTCGTCCTTCTTCATGCCTTCGGGCCTCTTCTCGAAGAGCGAGGGACTTGCCGATCTCTCCGGCGGCGGCTCGCCCCTGCTGTTCCAGCACCTTTTCTGGTTCCTCGGCCACCCGGAGGTGTACGTGCTCCTGCTTCCAGCGATCGCCTGCGTGGCGGAGATCATCCCGGTGAATACCCGCCGCCCGCTGTGGGGTTACAAGGCGATGGTATATGGCGTGCTCGTGCTGGGCTTCCTGTCCTTCGTCGTGTGGGCCCACCACATGTATCTGACGGGGATGGGCCCGGTGGTTTCCACCTTCTTCCAGACCACGACGGTGCTGATCTCGATCCCCTCGGTGATCCTGCTGACGTCGATGATCATCTCGCTGTGGGGCGGCTCCATCCGCTTCACGCCGGCGATGGTCTGGGCCTGCGCTTTCCTGCCGATGTTCGGCATCGGGGGCCTCACCGGCCTGCCGCTGGCCTTCAACCTGGTGGACCTCCACCTGCACGATACCTATTACGTCATCGGCCACTTCCACTACGTGGTGGCTCCGGGGATTCTCTTCGGTCTCTTCGCGGGAGTGTATCACTGGTACCCGAAGATCACGGGGCGCCACATGAGCAATTTCCTCTCGCACCTGCACTTCTGGCCCAGCCTGATCTGCATGAACCTGATCTTCTTCCCGATGCTCATGCAGGGAATGGCAGGCTTCCACCGCCGCTGGTACAACGGGGGCGACGCCTACATGGTGGGCGAGGGCAGCGCGAACGTCTTCGGCCAGACCGTGGTGGAGAACATCGATCTGAATATCCTCATGTCGTGGGGAGCATGGCTCATGGCCGTCGCGCAGATTCCTTTCGTGCTGAACCTGTTCTTTGCCTGGAAGGTCGGCCGCAAGGTCGAAAGCGACAACCCGTACCACGCCACGACGCTGGAGTGGGCTACGCCGACGCCTCCCGGCCACGGGAATTTCCTCACCGAGCCTTCCGTCTATCGCGGCCCGTACGAGTACAGCCGCCCGGATTGCGATGAGGATTACCTCCCGCAGTGGGTCGAGCCGAAGCGCGATTCCGAAACCCCGGCTGAGAAGCCGGCCACCCCCGCCGCCCACTGATCGGCACCTCCCCGGAGCCGGATCCCTGAATTTTTCCCCATGGAAATTCCCTACATCGTCACCCCGCGCAAGGACACGGGCCTCTTCAACTCGAAGATCGCCATCTGGCTGTTCCTCGCGTCGGAAGTCATGCTCTTCGGCGGGTTCTTCTCCGCTTACATCTTCCTGCGGCTGGGCGCGGACTTCCCGTGGCCGGAGCGCACGCTCCCGGTGCTGCCGGGCCTGATCAATACCTTTGTGCTGATCGCCTCCTCCGTGACGGTGGTTTTCGCGTGGGCTTCCCTGAAGATGCGCCAGTGGGGCAAGTTCCAGGCTTACATGGCCTTCACCGTGGTTTGCTCGCTGGTCTTCATGGTGCTGAAGGGCATCGAGTACAACGTGAAGTTCCATCACCAGGCCGTCCGCCTGAAGGACTACACGGTCGTCGAGGGCCACCTGGGCTACGAGCTGAAGGACGGGGTACACCTGGAGCACGGGCACGACCCGACCGAGGAACAGCTCGAGCGCGATCACAAAGGCAACAAGATCGAGGAGAACGTCATCAACTACGAGGCCTCCCAGATTTCCTTCAATACCGTCCGCTTTCACAAGCCCTGGGTGGAAGGGATCATCGCGCGTGCCGCGGAGAAGGGAGCGACCCTGAAACTGGCATCGAAGCTTGAACTTGCCACGGCACCCGGCAATGCCGTGACCTTCGAAGCGGGAACACCGCTCGACCTGAAGCTCCTGGAGTCGATCAAGGAAGCTCACCTTGCCGCCCGCGCTCACAATTCGGACCAACGCACCGAGAGCCTCCGCGAACAATGGGCGAAGGCGAAGGAAGCGAATCCCGGAAAGAACGATCGCCAGCTCGCACCGGATGTCTCGGTGGATGTCGCGGCGTTGAAACTGATGCCCGAGCAGGCGGCGATCCCTTTCAATGTGGAGCCGCCCACGGTGTTCCGTTTCAAGCCTCGCGACATCAAGGAGGACGCCGGAAGCCTGCGCGACGGCACCGCTCTCACCGGCAAGATGATCGAAAGTCCGATGGTATTCCACTATGTGGACGCGATCGACTTCCGCCACACCGCGATGAAGGCGGAGGAGAAGGGGATCGATCCCGAAATCGCCATCGAGAATTCCTGGTTGCTCAAGGAGAGCGCGGAGTTGCGCGCGGCTTGGGAATGGCACAAGGGCGAGATCGCCAAGCTCGAAAAGAAGCTCATCGACGGCTACGGCATCGACAAGAAGACCGGCAAGCCGAACCGCGTGCCGACCCCGACGGAACGCTACCGCATCGGCTGGCAGGACTTCGTCTCCAAGGCCACCGGGGTCGAGCGCGGCAGTGCGGAGATCCATCTCAAGGAGCAATTCCTCGGGCCGAACTACGAGGGCCGGAAGGAACAGCACACCTTCCCGCATCTTTCGATTCCCCGCGAGCAGGTCCAGTTTGCCTCGAAATTCGCGCCCGCGTGGAATACCTACTACGCCATCTACTTCACGATGACCGGCCTGCACGGCCTGCACGTCATCGGCGGCGCGCTGGTGCTGGCCTATTACCTCTTCTTCGGAAAGAAGATGTATCTCAGCAATCCGGAGTGGCTCGCCAACCGGGTGGAGGTCGGCGGTCTCTTCTGGCACTTCGTGGACCTTGTCTGGATCTTCCTCTTCCCGATCCTGTATTTGATGTAAAAGCTGTTCCGGGCTTTCCTTATTTCTCACCTGATTTCACTCATGGCCGATTCTCCTGAAGCAATCAAGAAAGCCACCCGGCTTTATCTTTTCATCGGAGCCATCCTCTTCGGCGGTACCCTTCTGACGGTAGCGGTGGCGATGGTTCCATGGATGGATGTGGGTCATCACGGCTTCGACACCGCGGACATGATTCTCGGTCTTGCGATCGCCACGGTGAAGGCCTCCCTGGTGGCGCTGATTTTCATGCACCTCAACCACGAGAAGCGCCTCATCTACTGGCTCTTCGGCTTCGGTCTGGTGGGCGCGTTTTTCATGGTCGTCTTGATCGGTCTCGCGAAGTGGGATCCCATCCACTACAACGGCTTCAAAACGGGCGTGCCCGGCAGCGAGAAAGTCGAACGCTGGTAGTCCTTGCGTTCCGTCCGTCCGGCTTTTTCTTCTGCCACTGAACCTCAACCGCTAAAATCATGTCACTCCGGGCTTTCCACATCGTCTTCGTGACCGTGAGCACGCTGCTTTTCGTGTTCCTCGCGGTCTGGGCATTGGGCGTCGCCGCCAACCCCGCCGGCATCATCACCGCGCTCGGCGTGGTGAGCGTGATCGCGGCGGTCGCGATGCCTGTGTACGGCATCTATTTCTACCGCAAGGTCCGCAAGATCGTCCTTTGATGGCCATGATCGATTCCATCCTCGCCTGCGCCACCTGCGCCGCTGATTTCCGGGACGATACGACCAACGCGGCCGGTTGGTCGATTTTCGCCATGCTCCTGATCATCCTCCCGATGTTGACGGGGGTGGTGTTTTTCATGGTGCGGCTCGCGCGCCGTAGCGAGCAATCCCTCGATCCGGAATTTCGCGATCAAGCTCCTGCCGCCGCCTCCACCCGCTGACGTTTTATTTTTTCCATGAGTCCCTCGCAATTCCTCGGCATCCCCGAAAACATCTCCGCACACGGCGGCCGCGTGGATCACCTGATCGACGTGGTGCACTGGTTCATGATCGCGCTTTTCGTGGGGTGGACGCTGTTTTTCCTCTACTGCCTGGTCCGCTTCCGTGCCTCCGTGCATCCGAAGGCTTCCTATCACGGGGTCCGGAATCACATTTCCAGCCACCTTGAGATCGCCGTCGTGATCATCGAGGCCGTGCTATTGCTCGGCTTCGCTTTCCCACTGTGGAAGGAGCGCACGGATACTTGGGAGCAGGTGCAGAGGCTCGATCCCATCCGTGTCCGGGTCATCGGCTGGCAGTTCGGCTGGACCTATCATTACCCCGGCAACGACGGGAAATTCGGCCGCATCGATCCCATGCGCATCGTCAGCAACAGCGACCCCGGGATTGATTTCGACGATCCGAACGCGCAGGACGACTTCATCACGCCGACGCTCAGGATTGCCAAGGGGCGTCCGGCGATTCTCAACATCACGTCCAACGACGTGATCCACAACTATGCGATCGTGCCGATGCGCATCCAGCAGGACGCCATCCCCGGCAAGGAGATCCCGATGTGGTTCACGCCGAACAAGACCATCGAAACCTCCGTGGTATGCGCCCAGCTCTGCGGTGAAGGGCATGCCAACATGATCGGCCAGATGGAAGTGACCGAAGACAAGGCCTTCCGCACCTGGGCTGAGGCCCAGTCCGCGGATGCGCTCAAATCCCGCGCTCCGAAGACTGCCACGGCGAGCCGCTAGGAACGATCCGGAGCGAATTCCATCTATAAAGCGGGAGGCCTTGGGCTTTCCGCTTTTTTCGTCGTGCGGGAGCATTCCCACCTTCGATTTTGCATCCATAGGGAAGCAGTGCCCGAGGTGGATTCCGCCAGGAGGCAGCGATCGCTCCAGATCGCCCACCTTGGGAAGGACGTGCCCGATGGGGACCTGCGGATGGATAGCGGGAGCGTTCATGTCAGAACTCTCGGCCGCGGACCGCCGATGGGCCAATGCCGTCCTGCGGTGGTGGGCATGTTCTGGCAGCATGGCGGGCACTTGAAACGCCGCCCGGATTTGGAATGGCATTTTCTTTCCTGCCGGTCGGATTGGTGCTATGTGCGAAATGCCATGATCGATCCAGATACCCCTCCATCCGTGTCAGATCCCTTTGCGCCGCCGAATCCGCCGGTTCCTCCGCCCCCGGCGCTCGCCTCCGGAGTTTCAAGGGACGAGCGGATGTGGGCGATGTTCGGGCACCTCTCCGCCCTCACCGGTTTGCTCACGGGCGGCATCGGCTATATCGTGGGACCCCTGATCATCTGGCAGGTAAAGAAGGACACGATGCCTTTCGCCGCGGAACAGTCGAAAGAGGCTCTTAACTTCAACATTTCGTGGTTTCTCTGGGGCTTGCTTCTCGCAGCGGTGACAGTGCCTCTGGTTTTCCTGTTCGTGGGGCTTCTTCTGTTGCCTGTCCTGGTGGTCTACCCCGTCGTGTGGGCGATTTTTTCCATCGTGGCCGGCCTGAGGGCAAACGAGGGGCAGCCCTACCGTTACCCTTTGACGGTCCGCTTCGTCAAATGACCCCGGATTGCCATTGCCGCAGGTTCCCGTGATGCTTGCCCCCTATGGGAGAGAGGGTCTGCCACATCGTTACCGGCCCGGCAGGTGCGGGAAAGAGCGTGTACGCGCGAGGGCTGGCTGCGGAGCTGCGGGCCTGCCTGATCGACAGCGACATCGCGACCGAGCGGTTGGTACGCGCGGGTCTGGCGCTTGCGGGTCTCGATCCCGATGATCGGGATTCGCCGGCCTACAAGCGCGCCTACCGGAATACCGTCTATGAGGCGATGTACGATCTCGCGGTGGCGAATCTGCCGCAGGTGCCGGTGGTGCTTGCCGGACCTTTCACCCGCGAAGGGAGCGAGGCGGATTGGCCGGATTGCTTGGAGCAGCGGCTGGGCACCCGGCCGGTCCTCCATTTCGTCTGGTGTCCCCCGGCCCTGAGGCGGGAGCGGATGATCGAGAGGGGAGAGGAGCGGGATCTCCCGAAGCTTTGTGCTTGGGAGGATTACGTCGCGCAGTGCCGCGAGGAGCGGCCGGTCTGGGAGCACCGTTTCGTGAAGACCGGCTGAGCCGGGGCCGTCAGGCAATCAACTCCCGATACACCGCCATCGTTCCCTCGAGCATTGCCTGCAGGGAAAAGGGGTGCTGCTCGGGAACGGGTGGCGGATCCTCCAGCAGGCTCCGGATGATCTTCGCGGCCGCTTCCGGATCATTCGGCGGGATCCGGCCCGCGGGATATAGCATCGCGAGCTGTTCTCCCACGCCGCCGTGATCATAACCCGCGACGGGGATGCCGAGGCCCAGCGCCTCCAGCGTCGTGCGGCCGAAAGACTCCGGCTGCGTCGTCAGGGAAAGGACCACCGTGGAGATGGCGAGGATTTCCCTGAGGTCGGAGCGTCCGCCGGTAAAGGTGATCCGATCGGTCAGGCCCTCCCGCGCGAAGAGGGCGCGGATCTCGTCGAGGTAGGCGGCCTTTTTGGGATGCGCTCCTCCCGCAATTACTCCGTGAATGCTTCCATCAGCCTCCAGTTTCTTCAGGATCCGGGCGAAGTCCTCGTGGCCCTTCAAGCGGGTGATGCGGCCTGGCAGGGTGAGCAGGCGCTTTCCACGGGTGAGCGGAAACTCCTGGTGAAATCTGCCGATCCACTCCGCGGAGGGACGATAGCCGTAGGGATACTCGGCGGGATCGATGCCGCGATGAACCACCCTCAGTTTCTCCGCGGCCGCGCGCGGGTAGTGCTTTAGCACATGATCGCGGATGCTTTCCGAAACGCAGATGACGCGCTCGCCAAAGGTCATGATCTCGGAGTAGCGGTTTACCGAGTTGAATCCGTGGACGGTGGTGACCAAGCGGGGGCGTGTAGCGGGATTCATGCCGCGCCATGCCAACCACGAGATCCAAGCGGGAACCCGGGAGCGGACGTGGAGGATATCCGCTTTCTCCGCGGCGAAGAGACGGCGGAGCTCCGGTATCAGGAAAAGCGATGACAGGCGCTTGCGCCCGACCGGCATCGCGATGTGGCGCGTGCCGCATGCCTCCAGCGTCGCCACCAGCTTTCCCCCGCCGGAGATGACCACGGACTCATGGCCCTGGCTGCCGAGATACCGCGCCAGCTCCAGCGTGCCGCGCTCGACGCCGCCCGACTCCATCTCCGGAATCATCTGGATCACTTTCATTCAGGAGAAGAGCCTTTCCATCACGATGCTGGCGCAGCGGTCCGCTTCCCGCAGGACCCGCGGCGGTGCGGCGAGCCCCGCGGAGGGTGTCCACCGGGCAAAGGGGGTGACAAAGCCTTCGTCGGCAAGCCTCGCGATCCCCTTCGCGACGCGGCCTGCCTTCTTCAAAGCGGGAGCCGGGAGAAGACCGACTCTCGCCCCGCTACTAAGGGCTTCGTAGATCATCGACACGCTATCTTCCGTGACCCATGCCTCTTCCGCTTCCGCCAACCGGTGGGGCAGCCAGTCCCGTCCCGTCTCCGCATGGGGATAGGAGGCGAGAGCCGGAATCCTTGCCGCGATCCTCGCCAAGGCACCGCCGGGAGTTCTCCGCGAGTCGGTGATCTTCCAAGCCTGGGATGGGGCGGCGGCGATGATGGCGTCCAGAGCCAAGGTCACCGCCTCGCCGTCCCAGCCGTGGGACGAGGAAGGACCGCCGAGCAGGATCAAGCCGCCCGAGCGGGACCCGGTATCGGGCGGGGGGACCCGGTTCAGCGCGCCGAGCGTGGGCACCACGTTTTCAGGCGGCTGCCGCTTGGCGAGATCGTGCTCCGGCACCAGGCAGAGATCGAAAAGCGTCGCGGGGAGCGTGGGCTTCATCATCACCACGCAGGGAGCGCCGGTCTTGATGGCGAGAGACAGGAGCGACGAATGAACCGCGTGACCCGCGCCTAGCAGCAGCCGCGGCGCCGGGTTTCCTTTGAGTCCCCGCAGGGCTTTGCGCAACCGCGCAAAGGGACTTTTCATGCCTGCAAGGCCGATCACCGAGATCCGCACGGGGCGTAGGCGGGCGATCGCTTCGCCGAGCCCGTAGGACTGGTTTTCGTGGCCGGGCTTGCCGTCCGAGAGGATCAGAATGTCGAAGGGGCCGTTCATTCCTTCCGCGCTTTTTTAGTCAGCACCAGCTTCATCGCGATCTCCCGCCATTCCCCGGGTCCGGCAGGCGTGGGAAAGCTCCGCGTGAAAGGTTTGCCGCCGGTCCCGATGCCGATAACGGCGCGCAGTCCCATATCCTGTGCCGCTTTGGCTAGCCCGGCATTCCCGTCGAGAAGCAGTGCGAAATCGAGCGGAGCAGGAGAGGCGGCATCGCAGCGCTCCAGCAGCGCCCGCCAAGTGCTCGAGGGGCCTCCGCGGTCCCAAGGGAGAGGCACGATCCTCGGATCTTCGGGGAGGGGCGGCAGGTCTCCGGGGTCCAGAACGTTGATCTGCACGTCCGGCCGCAGTTCCAGAAGTGCCTTCAGCGTTTCCACCGCGTCGGGCGTTCCGGAAGGCAGGGTTGCGACAAAGCGGGTCGGCACCGTGGCCTCCCGAGCCGGGCCGGCGGGTGCCTCTTTCGTGTAAAAGCCGAGCGGCAGCATCTTGTCCACCCGCCAGCGGTCATGGAACCAGAAGACATCCTCCAGCCGGTCCCTCATCGCCATTTCCAGATGTCTGAGGACTACCGGAGTCTTGGCTTTCTCCTCCACCGGCCGGACTTTCAGCCGCCATTGCCCAGTGCCGGCCGAGGTGATGGACAGCGTAACCATCGCCGCGCCGGTGCGCCGCGCCAGCAGGGCGGGAAGCGGCGTGCAGGACGAGA
>CBIHMP010000092.1:0-12681 GCA_966211015.1 uncultured Luteolibacter sp.
GGCTCGTGCGCTTGCCGAAGGCGGAGGTGCTCATCCATTCGGCGAGACCCTGGCGCTTCAGTAAAAAATCGACCGGCTTTCGGGGGAACTGGAGAAGCTGGACCCGCGATCCTCCCCCTACGGCGAGTTGCTGGAGGAGATCGGCGAACTCGAGCTCAAGCTGGACGAGACTGATCCCGCGCGCATGAAGCCGAAGGTGGAATCCGTCCTCCAGGGGCTGGGCTTCAGCCGGAAGGACTTCGACCGCGACTGCGGGCACTTCTCCGGGGGCTGGCAGATGCGCATCGCGATGGCGAAGCTCTTCCTCCAGGAGCCCGAGGTCCTGCTGCTGGACGAGCCCACGAACCACCTGGACATCGGCACCCAGCGCTGGGTGGAGCAATATTTAATCAATTACCCCGGGGCGATCCTCCTGATTTCCCACGACCGCGCGCTGCTGGATACCCTCTGTACCCGCACCCTCGCCTTCCACCACGGGCGCTGCGAGGAGTACTCCGGGAACTACACGTATTACGAAACGGAGTCCGTCCTGCGGCGGGAAATCCAGATGAAGCAATACACCGCGCAGCAGCGGGAAATCGGCGAGATCCAACGCTTCATCGACCGCTTCCGCGCCTCCGCGAACAAGGCGACGCTGGTGCAGTCCCGCATCAAGATGCTGGACAAGATCGAGCGCATCCCCGCGCCGGAGTCCGCGGATGCCGTGATGAACTTCAAATTCCCGCCGCCGCCGCAGAGCGGGAATCTGGTGGCGAAGCTGGAGAAGGTCTCGAAGAGCTACGGTCCGCTGCAGGTCTTCAAGAAGTTCGACTTCGAGATCAACCGCGGCGAGCGCATGGCCATCGTGGGGCCGAACGGCGCGGGTAAATCGACTTTCTGCCGGATCATCACCGGCCAGGAAGCACCGGATGAAGGCACGCATGAATTCGGCCTGCGGGTCGCCACCTCTTTCTTCTCGCAGAACCACGCGGATGAACTCGACCCGACCAAAACCGTGCTGGAAACGGTGGAGGAAGTGGCAAGCCGCGAGTCCGGCCCCTACTGCCGGAACCTGCTGGGCTGCTTCCTCTTCCGCGGGGACGACGTGTTCAAGAAGGTGGGCGTGCTCTCCGGCGGCGAGCGTTCCCGCGTCGCGCTGGTGCGCATGCTGGTGGCCCCGGCGAATTTCCTGATCCTGGACGAACCGACGAACCACCTGGACATGCAATCGCAGGAGGTGCTTCAGAAGGCCCTCGCCGACTATGCCGGGACGGTGATGATCGTTTCCCACAACCGGTCCTTCCTCGATCCGGTGGTCCACAAGACCTTGGAGTTCCGCCCCGGGGAAGACCCGCGTCTGTTCCAAGGGAATATCACCTACTATCTGGACAAGACGGCCGACGAAAAGGGCGGTGCCACCCTTTCCTCCCGCGCCCACGCCGCCACCATGGCCGCGGAGGCGAAGAATGCCCCGAACAAATCGGTCTCCGTCAGCCGCAAGGATCAGAAGCGTATCGAGGCCGAGCAGCGCCAGCTCCGGACCCAGGTGCTGAAGCCGCTGGAGGACGAAATGGTCGCGCTGGAAAAACGGATCGCCGACCTCGAGACCGCCCAAGCCACCGCCACCGCAGATCTCTCCAAACCGGAAGTGGTCGCTTCACCCGCCAAATTCCGCCTCGTGACCAACACGGTGGAGCAGATCACCCAGAAGTTGGAGGCAGCGATCACGCGGTGGGAAGCATTGACCGAGGAGATCGAGGCGGTGAAGGCGAAGCTGGTGTGATCACGGGCGGACAGGAAATTGCCGCTGACAACCCGGGTTTTTCCGGCCAGGATAGCCGTATGAGCCTCGCCGAAGTCCTTGCCGAGTTGCCAGCCCTCTCCGTGGGAGAAAGACAGCAGCTCATCCGTTCTGCGATGGAACTCGATGACGACGGGCTTTCTGAGGCTGACCGAATTGTCGTCGAAGGCCGGCTTGCAAAACACCTAGAGGATCCCGGCAGTAACTTGCGCCTTGATGAGATGAAGGCCAGGCTCAATGCCCGCTTCCAAGCATGAGCTGGCAGATCGAATTCCGGCCTGAAGTCGAACAGGATGTGGCGGAGGCGGCAGAATGGTATGAGGCGCGGGAACCGGATTTAGGGGTAGATTTCATCCAGGAGGTTATCCGTGTCTAGGAGCGGTTCGTTTTCGACCCAATTAATGGAAGCCGCCGCTCGCCGTCCGGGCAGATCCGTTGGCTCTATCCCAAACGCTTTCCCTACCGCATCATCTATCACGTGGATGATTCGGCAGGTGTCGTCCTTGTGATAGCGGTGCTCCACGCAGCTGGTCATGACCGGCATTGGCAGCAGCGGCGGGGCCCAGAGTAAAACTGCGTCGGTTGTTCCAAACGATGCATCACGGGATCCGCGCCACCAGATAGTCCGGGTCATCCTCGGCGATCTCGATCTCGACGAGCGATCCCGCCCGCTCGAGCATCCGCCGGCAATCGGCAGAAAGGTGCCGGACCAGCAGGATCTTTCCGAGCTTCCGGTATCGTTCCGCGAGCGATTTGATCGCTTCCAAGCCTGAGAGATCACAGACCCTGGACGCATGGAAATCCACGACCACCCGCTGCGGATCGGCGGCAGGCTTGAATTGCTCGGCGAAGTCCCGGACGGAGCCGAAATAGAGGAGCCCGTCCAGGCGGTAGATCCTCTCGTTATCCGATTCCGCCACCACCGAAAGCCGGACGTGCTTGGCGCTCTTCCAAGCGAAGACCAGGGCGGAGAGGACCACCCCGCTGATTACGGCGACGGCAAGATCTTGCCAAACCGTGATGCCGGTCACCGAGACGATGATGAGCACCTCGCTGAGCGGGACTTTCCCGATGGTCTTGAAGCTCGTCCATTCAAAGGTCGCGATCACCACCACGAACATGACCCCCGTGAGGGCAGCGATGGGAATGCGGTCGATCAGGGGTGCCCCGACGAGGATGAAGGCAAGCAGCGCCGCCGCCGCGAAGACTCCAGACATCCGGCCGCGTCCCCCCGATGCGATATTGATAAGGCTTTCACCGACGAGCGCGCATCCACCCATTCCTTTGAACGCTCCGGTCACCAGGTTCGCAGCCCCGAGTGCAAGCGCCTCCCGATTGCCCTTGCCGCGGGTATCCGTCACCTCGTCGATCAATTGCAAGGTCATCAGCGTTTCGATCAGGCCGACCAGCGCCAGGATAAGCGCGTAAGGGGCGATGAAACGGAACGTTTCCCATGTGAGGGGAACCTGCGGCATGTGTAGTGTCGGAAGGCTCCCTTGAACGCTCGAAAGGTCTCCCACGGTGAGGGTGGAAATCCCCAACGCGGCGGCCAAGCTGACCCCGATGATCGCCACGAGGGAGGAAGGAACTTTCTTCGTGAGCCGCGGGAAGAGATAAACGATAGCCATGGTCCCGGCGGTCAGGCCGAGCATCGTCCAGAGCGCCTGGCCTTGGAGCCAATCGCCGACGGCCGCGCCGTCCCTTTCACGGAACATCTTCAATTGGGACAGAAAAACGACGATGGCGAGGCCGTTGACGAAACCCATCATGACCGGATGGGGAACCAGCCGGATGAAGCGCCCGAGCTTCAGCACCCCGATCACCACCTGGATCAGGCCCATCAGCATCACCGTGAGGAGGAGGTATTCAAAGCCTGCGCCCTCCCCGCCGCGACGGTTTCCCTCCGCGACCAGCGCCACCATCACCACCGCCAGTGAACCGGCAGCGGAGGAAATCATCCCCGGCCTGCCGCCAAAAGCGGCGGTAATCAGGCAAATGATGAAACCCGCGTAGAGCCCTGAAATGGGCGGCACTCCCGCGACAAAGGCGAAGGCGATCGAACCGGGGACCAAGGCAAGGGCGGTCGTCAGCCCTGCCAACGCGTCACCCCTCCAGGTGCCGCGCTTCTTCTGAAAAAGATCTTTGAACATGTTTCCTGCAAAATCATCGGACTAGAAGGCCAGCGGGCAATCCCCGGGCCATGCTCCCTCTTCCAAGGAAAGGGGCGAATTCGGCATAACAAAAGGCCCCGCCCATGGAGGGGCCCCGGGCCGATGGCTTCAAATGGGTTCCGTCCCCGTGGCGCGAACGCAGAGGAGGCAGGAGCTATTGCAGGATACGGTCATCGCAGGAACGCGGCGGAGCAAGAAGGCAGCCCCACCCCGGGTCAAGGCGGAACTCGCCTGCCCCGCATCGTCACCATTGATCCGGCAGGCCCTAGCGCCTCCTGAACTCCTTCTTCGGTTTCTCGAAGGTCAGGCGGGTTTGCGAGGTCACGCGCAGGTCCGGACTCAGGGAATTCACCAGCATCTCCTGGATCGTGTAGCCCTTCCCGCCGGGCAGCTGCATCACGGAGTTGACCTGGAATTCCTTGAGTGCCCGCCCCTGTTTGTCGTGCGCGCGGATCTGCCAGAAGGCGCCGTATTTCTTGTGGATCCACACGTACACCGCCGCGAAGGCCCCTGTGCCGGGCTTCGGGTTGTCCAGGCGGACCTTGTAGCAATCCTCCCCGCGGATCCTTTCCTCTCCTTCCAGCTTGGCATTCTGCCAGTAGAGGAAGCGCAGGGTCAGATCCTCGTAGGTCACGTCGGTGCCGTTGATCCGTTGGATCAGCTTCGAGGTGGGAAAGTTTTTCGTGGTCCCCTTGTCGTCCACCACCGTCATGAGCTTCGCCTCCTCGTCACCCATGCGGATGTGGAAGCGTTCGTTCCGGCCGAGCCAGAACTGCATGTTGTTCTCCCGTACGAACAGGCTGACCGGGACGTCCGCCTGGCCATCCTTCCGGATCACCCCGGCCAGGTCCATTTGCTGGAGCGTGGCGGAGAGGCGGATGCTCCGGATCATCGCATTGGCGTCCGGTTGCCGGGCGTGCAGCGGGGCGATGGCGGCGGCGAGCAGGAAAGCGGGTAAAAGGGATTTCATGACGGCAGGACAAGATGACCCGGCCGGCGGCAGCTTGCAAGCGAGGGCGGGAATCTCAAAAAGAGCGCTCCGAATGACCCGGATTTTTCAAATTCCTGCCATTAGGTGCTTGATGCAGGATGCGGCGGCGAAGTGGAATTCCCTCAGACCGCCTCCCCTCGCCTTTTCCTCACCCACATGAGCCTACGCACGCAGCTTACGGATATTTTGCCGCCTCTCTTGCCGAGCAATCCGTCGGAGGCGATCAAGGGAACCGAGCTGATCCGCCTCGCACGGCTGCAATTGAACGGCGCCTATTCGGACGCCTCCCTGCGCTACCATTTTTCGATCATGTCGTGCGATCCGGCCTCGCCGATCGCCAAGGTGGAAAAGGGCCAGGGCTACTATCGCCGTACCGCGCCCGTGCCGGCGCTGACCGGGGCGCAGGAGCTGCTGGCGCTGAGCCACGGGCGCCTCGATGAATTCGGTGCCGACCACGAAGCGGTGGATCTCGCGCTCGAGCGGCTGCGGAAATTCCGTGCTGTGGTCACCCGCTACTATGAAGTAAACGGTCGTTTCCCCTTCACCTTCCGCCATGCTTTCTCCCAGGGCGCGCCTCTGGGAAACCTGTGGAAATTCCCGGAAGTCGTTCTAGTTGACTGGGAGACCGGCGATGCACCCGATGAAGAACTGGCCCTTGATCCCGGCATGCTCGCGCTCAAGCAGCGCCTCGGCCTCGCGCCCTTCCGCCTACACGCCGCGCGCCTGCGGATCCAGCCGTCGCTTCACAGTTTCCGTGAGGACTTTTTCCAAGCGCTCTCCGCTTCCATGTGGGCACAGGGCGGCGAACTCCTCTACGCCGCCCCGATCGAGGACGAGGCGCTGGCGGACGGCCTGCGCCGCCTGAATGCTGCTTTCGGCATCGGCGTGATGTCCTTCGGCCTGACCACCCAAGCGCTCGACGATCTGCCCCGCCCGGCGAATATCCTGAACGCTCATCCGAAAGAAACCGAAGCCTTGATGGAGCGGCTGGATATCAACCGGATCGCGTCCCCGCATTCCCGCCAGCACATCGACTGGCAGGCGCTCGACGGTCTGCGCCGGGAAAGCCCGGAGGTGAACAAGCTGATGCACTGGCTGACCTCCTGCATCGACAAAGGCCGCGCCGACGCCTACCGGGACGACGCCTGAGACCCCGGCCCCTGCTTCATCACAGCGGTCCCGGCACCCCCGTTTTTTGAAACGGATTCCACTTTGACCTGAAGGCCCCGGCGGCCATTCTCCCCGGCAACGATGCATGGAGCGCCCGTCAACGTGATCTGCATGAAGTGGGGGAAGAGATATCCCGCCCGCTACGTCAATATCCTCTTCCGCTCGATCGGGCGGAACCTGTCGCGACCCTTCCGCTTCGTGTGCCTGACCGATGACGCCGCCGGCCTGGTGGACGGCATCGAGACGCTTCCCTTCCCGGAGAACCCCGGCATCACCCAAGCGAAGTGGCCGAATGTTTTCCTGAAGCTGGTGATGACCCGGGACGGCTTCGCGGATTTGCGGGGGCCGACGCTCTTCCTCGATCTCGATCTGGTCATCCTCGGCTCCATCGACTGCTTCTTCGACTACAAGCCGGGGAAGAACTGCATCATCCACAATTGGATCGAGCGCCGGAAACAGATCCTCCGCCCGCGCCCGGAGATCGGGAATTCGTCGATCTTCCGGTTCGAGGCCGGGGCGTCCCAATACATCTACGACACCTTCATCCGGGAAATGGACCGGGCTCAGGACCGCTCCGTCTTCCAGACCGAGCAGGCTTTCCTCACCTATGCGATGGAAGAGCGCTACTGGTGGCCGGAGGAGTGGGTGCGCAGCTTCAAATACAACTGCCGCCCGGCTTTTCCGCTCAATCTGCTGGTCGCGCCGAAGAAGCCGGAGGGAGCGAAGTTTCTCGTCTTCCACGGCAAGCCGGACCCGCCGGACGCCGTGCAAGGCATGACCAAGGGAAAGATCCACCACCGGGTGCTCCCCGCGCCCTGGGTGGCGGATTACTGGCGGGAATAAGGCCGGAAAGCGGGTCCCGCCCACTCCATCGGGGGATGTGCCGCGTGAAAATCCGGGCAAGACTTCTTGTCCGCTTTTCCCATGACGCCCAGAACCCGCATCGCCGTGCTATGCCTGCTCGCCTCGCAAGCGGGTGCCTTCGCCCAAGAAAAGTCCGCATGGCTCGATGACTTCAATGTCAACGAGATCGTCACCGGTTTCGGCAGCGCCCAAAAGAACCGCTCCCTGAACAAAAAGCCGCTGACGATCTCCGGCACGTCATTCCAACGTGGCATCGGCACCCACGCGCCGAGCCAAGCCTACTTCATCCACGAAGGTGGCGGCGCGCTGAAGTTCGAGGCATCGGTCGGCGTGGATGATTCCACGGAGGGTGCAGGCTCGGTGGCATTCCAGGTGGTGGCCGATGACCGGGTGGTTCACGACACCGGCGTGATCCGGAAGGGCGAAGCGGCCAAGAAAATCTCCGTGGATCTCAGCGGCAAGAAGATCATCGAGCTCCGCGTGACGGATGGCGGCGACGGCAAGAATCACGACCACGCCGATTGGTCCGAGGCCCGCTTCGTTTTCACCGAGAAGCCTCCGGTCATGTCCCCGCGCTGGGCCATGGAGCTCCCGCACTTCAACGACCCCGAGGATAACACCCCCATGATCGGGAACTCCGTGCTGAAGAGCCCGGATGAGAACATCATGACCGGCGTCGTCCGTGGGGGCGACCGGCTCTTCCTCACGGGGCACAGGGGGATCGCGCCTTTTCTCCAACGCTCGCCGCTGGGAGTGACCGTCGATGGAATCGATATCGGGAAAAATGCCAAGGTCGTGGGGGAGTCCCGCTACCAGACCGACAGCGACTACGATTGGATCGGCAACACGAAATCGCTGCGCGACCACGGCAGGGGCCTCAGGACTGAAATGCTCACCGAGGGCTTCGGCAAATGGACGCTCGACCTGCGCGCCTACGACGACGGCATCGCCTGGCGCTACATCATTCCCGGCAAGGGCCGGCGCCGGGTCAGCGGCGAAGCCACCTCTTTCCTGCTGCCGAAAGGCTCCACCTACTGGAGCCACCACAACACCGCCAACTACGAAGCCAACTATCTGCGCTTCCGCCCCGAAGGCAACGCCCCGGCCCGCCAGATCACGATGCCGGTGACCGTCGAACTGCCCCACGGGGGCTATGCCTGTATCACCGAGGCGAACATGCTCGGCTACAGCGGGATGACGCTCGGTCCGCGGGGCGAGATGCTCTGCGGCATTTTTGAAGACGATCCGAAGGGCTGGATGATGGAGGGCGAGATCACCACGCCCTGGCGGATCGTCATCGCAGCGAAGGATCTGACGGACCTGGTGAACCAGAGCATCGTTTACAACGTCTCTCCCCCGCCCGATTCGAAACTCTTCCCGAAGGGAGTGAAGACGGATTGGATCCAGCCCGGCCGCGCTTTCTGGACCTGGGGTTTCGGCCAATGGGACACGGCACAATGGGACCGCATCAAGGGCTACGTGGACGATGCCGCGGCGCTGAACTGCCAGTACTACACGATCGACGATCCTTGGCGGGAGCCGAAGATGGGCTGGCATCGCGATGGCAAGGACGAGTGGGCGGGCCTGAAGGAAGTCTGCGACTATGCCGCGAAAAAGAAGGTGAAGATCATGGTGTGGGAGCACTGGGAACGCCTGCGCGATCCCTCGAAACGGGAGGAATTCTTCGCGAATGTCGCGAAGGCGGGCGCGGTGGGGGTGAAGATCGACTTCATGGACAGCGAGAGCCAGGACCGCCTGGCCTTCTTCCGCTCCTGCCTGGAGATCGCGGCGAAGTACGAGATCCTGATCAATTTCCACGGCGCGAACAAACCCGCCGGGGAAGAGCGCACGTGGCCTCACTGGATGACGCGGGAGGCGATCTACGGCATGGAGCAGGGCGGGAATGTGGCGCGCTCCCATCTGGCCGCGCTGCCTTTCACCCGTCTGGTGACAGGGCCGGCGGATTTCACGCCGACCGTCTTCCGCGCCGGTCCGATGGGCAAGACCACGGCGGGCTCCCAAATGGCAGCAGCCGTAGCGTACAACTCCCCGATGCACCACTGGGCGGACAGCGCGGAATCCTATCTGGCGCAGCCCGGGGAGGTGCTGACCTTCATCCGTACGAAACCGGTCGCGTGGGACGAATTGAGGGTCCTGCCCGGGAGCAGGATCGGGGAAATCGCGGCCCTCGCCCGACGCTCCGGCGACACCTGGTGGATCGGGGTGATCAATGGAACCGACAGCAAAAGGGAGTATGCCTTCGCGCTCGATTTCATCTCCCCCGGCGAATGGAACACGATTTCCTACTCCGACGTCGAAGGCGATAAGACCAAGCTGAAGATCGTCAAGGGAATCGCGAAGCAGGGCGAGAAGGTATCGGTCGTGATGGAGCCGGGGGGCGGCTTCGTGATCATCGCCGGAAGACGGTAGAGGTCGCAACGGCAGTGGAAATTTTTCCAAACACGTTTGCATCTGTTGCAAGAACGGGTGCACTTGGCGCGAATCCTGCCCATGATCCGCCCGATGCTTTCCCCTCGCCTGTCTTTCAAGGTCGTCTCCCTCGCCACGGCCCTCCTGGCGGCGGTGGCTACGACCGCGGCGGAGCCCGGAGACGGCCCGCCTTTCCGCCAGTGGGGCGCGGAGACCATGGAGGTGCTCCACAAGGATTTGTGGCTGCCGGAAAAAAAGCTCTACGCCGAGAAGGCCGATCTGGAAACCGGCAAGCCGGACCACCCGGCTTTCATGTGGGGCGTGGGTGTCCAGATTTCCGCCATGGCCGCGGCCGCTTCCCTGGAGCCGGACAAGTATCTGGCACCGCTGCGGGACTATGCCGACGCCATCCAGGTGTACTGGTGGAAGCACGACGGCATCGAGGGCTTCGACGTCCAGCCGGGACCGAAAGCCTCCGACCGCTATTACGATGACAACGCCTGGCTGGTGCTGGCCCTGGCCGAGGTCCACGAGCTGACGAAGGACCCGAAGTACCTCGACCGGGCGTTGGCGACCTTCCGTTTCGTCATGAGCGGAGAGGACGACAAGCTCGGCGGCGGACTTTATTGGCGGGAGCTGGAGAAGACCTCCAAAAACACCTGCACGAACGCCCCAGCCATCGTTTCCGCGCTCCGGATGCACCAGCTCACGAAAGACGAGAAGCACTTGGAAACGGCAAAGCGGGTTTACACGTGGACACGCGCGAACCTGCAGGACAAGGACGGGCTCTTCTGGGACAATATCAAGCTGAACGGACGGATCGACCGCCGGAAGTTCACCTACAATTCCGCCCTGATGATCCGCGCGAATTGCCTGCTGCACGAGATCACCGGCGAGGCGACTTATTTGGACGAAGCACGGCGGATGGCCGCCGCCGCGGAGAAGCTCTGGATCCATCCGGACGGGGCGGTTTCCGACAGCGGGCGCTTCGCCCATCTGCTGTTGGAGTCCTTCCTGGAGCTCCACGAGCGGGACAAGGACGCCCGCTGGAGGGAAACCGTGGACCGCTGCCTCGTGCGCCTGCACGGGAAAATGCGGGACGAGCACGGCCGCTACCCGCACCGCTGGGACCGCCGGCGTCCCGGCGCGCTGCGCGAGACCGTGCTGCTGAACCAGGCCAGCCCCGCACGGATCTATTGGCTCGCCGCCCGCGGAGCCACGAAGTCCGCCCCCGGCAAGGCCGTGCCGGCAGCGGACCGTCGGTAATGCCAAGCCGGAGCCTCAATCGCCCTTCTCCAACGCTGCCTTCCTGCGGATCGCGGCCCGCCGCCCCCTCCACGCCGCCACTTCCGCTCCGGCGAGGAATGCCTGGATGGAGACGAAGAGCCAGAAGAGGAAGAGCAGGAAATTCAGGCCCCCGCCGATAAAGGAACCCCACATGCTGTGCTGGAAGTAGAAGTTCAGCACCCCCTTGAGCGAGACCGTGATGAGTGCCGCAAAGGCCGCGCCGATGAAGGCGTGTTTCCAGAGAGGCCGCCGCCGTGGCAGCACTTTCAGGATCAGCGAGAAAGCGCAGGCCAGGAGCAGGTAGGTCGAAAGCCAGCCGAAATTCTGCAGGAGATCGAAATTCGCCAGCCAAGGTGCATCCATGCGGGCCGCCACGTACGCAGCGAAGGCCTGCATGACGGTGGCCACCACGAGCAGCGCGCCGAAGATCAGGATCAGCCCCGCGCAGAGGGCCCGCGCCGCAAGCCGGGTGAGCCAGGGCCGGGAAGGGTCGGCGGGCGCGGCTTCGTTCACCACATTGAGCGTGTTCCGCAGTTTCGACAAAACGTGGGAGCCGGCATAAAGCAGGGTGAACATCGCGATCACGAAAGCAGCCGGTTCTGAGCGGGGCGCGATCCGCGCGCTTTGCAGGATATTGTCGATGGTTGCCGCCAGCTCGGGCCCCAGTACGGCGGCGAATTGCTTCTCAAGTTCACCGTGCGCTGTTTTCTCGCCGAGTACCATGCTCGCCACCGTCACTCCGATGAGCAGGAGCGGCGGGAGGGAAATCAGCGCGTAAAAGGCGAGTGCCGCTGAATTATCGGCATGCCGGTGCTGCACCCAGCGGCGGGTCATGCGCCGCCAGAAGAGAATGGACCGCAGCCGTCGGAATCGGAACACCGCCCGCAATCTAACATTCATGTGCGCGGGCGAAAGTCCGGAAAGCAGAGTCCGGCACGCGCTGCCCCTAATTCCCCCGCAGGTCCAGCAGTGGAACGATGCTCGAATAATCATCGGTCCACAGCTTGCTCCGCGGCTCCGCTTCCAACTCCTCCCAACGGCCGCTTTTTGCCAAGGGCTCCAAATCGGTCCGGGTCCGCGCGATCACCGCCCAGCGCGAGGGGGCTCTTCCCGCGGCAGCCTCCTCCACGGAAAAATCGGCATCCTCCTGGAAAAGGCAGGGCACCCCCGCATCCGCCGCGAGATTCGCGATCACGGGCCGCAGGTCCAGGTGCAGGTTCGAGAGATGGAAGGCGATCATTCCCCGCGGGGAAAGTCTTCCCAGGTAAATCGCCAGGGCCTCCCGCGTGAGCAGATGCACGGGCACCGAATCCGAGCCGTAGGCATCCAGGATGATGAGATCGGAGTGGTCACGGGGCTCGCCGAGCTTCAGGCGTGCATCCCCGGTCACGAACTCCACACGTGCAGGCGAATCGGAAAGATAGGTGAAGAAGCCGGAATCCCTCGCGATCCGGATCACCGCGGGGTCGATTTCATAGAACGTGAAGGACTGGCCGGGCCTGCCATACATGGCCGCGGCTCCCGCGCCCAAACCAACGGCCGCCACCGGTCCGAATTCCCGCGACTCGAAAATCTGCCCCAGCGGGCCGCCGGGGTGGTAATAGCTGAGCGGGATCTGCCGCTGCACCGGATCCCGGGCCTGTATTCCGTGCACCGTCTTACCGTGAAAGAGGTAGTGGAATTTCCCATCGCTCGCCACGCGATGGATGCCGAAAAAGCTGCGCGCCACTGCCAGCGTTGTCATCCCCTGCTCCGGCGCGAACCGGCTCGCGAGCAGCACACACGCAATCGCCACCGCAAAGCGGATGGCGTGCCGCGACATCAGGAAACACAGCAGCGCCGGGACGCCGAAAACCGCGAGATTCCTCACGAATCGCAGCCCGGGATCCGATGGCAACGCAAAGGCGAGAACCAGCAGGACGGCCGCAGGGACTATCGCCGTCAGGATGTGCCTCAGACTCCCCGCTTCCTTCCCTCCCCCGAGCCCC
>CBIHMP010000093.1:0-12598 GCA_966211015.1 uncultured Luteolibacter sp.
AGGTTCAGGCGTTCGCGGGCGAGCACGATCTGGCTGAAGGGATTCTTGCTCCCGTCCGGCGAAATGTTGACACCGCTGATGTCGATCGCGGATTGGAGCGCGCCGCTGCGGCCCAGCATCTTCGGGTCGTTGACGCCGCTTTGCGTCATGGACACCAGCGAACGGTTCACGAATTGCGACAGGGAAACGAAGGGCCCGCGCAGACGGACCTGGCGGGTCAGCTCGGTGGCCACCGCATCCAGCTCGGCATCCGTCAGCTTGCGGTAGCCCGCAAAGGAATCCTCGTCCTTGCCGGTCGGCGGAGTGGTGGCCGCGGCGAGCTGCTCCAGACTGCGCGGGAAGATCGCATCCGCGTCCGCCCCGAGAGCGGCGGGGTGCTTCAAGTGCTTGCTGCTGGCCAGAAGAGCCTTCCAGGCATCCTTGTCGGTGGAATTGACATTGTGGGAACCGTTCACCAGCAGGTGACCTGCCGCCTTCAGCGGATCGCGCAGATCGCTCGATTGATCGGAAGGATCGACCTTTACCATCGTCGGGTTGCGGGGGGTCGGCGAACCGGTGCCCGGAATGGACGAGAAGAAGTAGGTATCCCACAGGGCTGCATTGAGCAGGTAGGAGATATCGTAGTAGTTCGTTCTCGACGAGCTGGCGGAGTTGAACCCGGTGATGTTGAAATCCATGCGGGAGTGGGAGGTCTTCGCCCGGGGAACGAAGGGTGACGCATAGGAGTTGCCGACCGCGTTTCCAGGCTGGTGACCCACCGAAGCATAGATGTCATCCCCGGTCAGATCGCCGTGCTGGAGCTGGCCCAGCGAGACGAGTTCGGCCGGCGGGCTGAACAGAACCGTGCGGCGGGGAGCGAAGTGGGAGTGGCCCCAAGGCAGGGGATCCGCCACGAGATTCCGCGAAAATTCGGAGCCTGTCTCTCCAGGGATTTCTCCCAAGGCAGAGCGGCTATTGGCGATCATCATGAAATACGGAGGCGGGTTGTAGGAGATGATCGGCTTCCGGAAGCGGGTTCCTTGGATGTTGAAGTCGGCATAAGTGCGGAGCGTGGAACTCCTCAGACCGAGCTGACCGGGATCCGGCAGCATCGTGTCGTATCGTTCACCGGGTTGGCTGAGCTGGAAACTGTAGAACTGGAGCGGCAGGGGCTTGTTCATACTCGGTGCCTCCGAAGCAGTGATGGGGCGCGCCGTCACCTCGTAGGGCGCGTTGTCGAGTTCGAAGCGTTCGATCCTGCGCAGGATGCTGCTGCTGCCGGCGGGGCGCAATTCGACGCTTGCCTGTGAGGTCACGGTGTCTTCCCGCACGTCAAGCCGGATGCTGCTGTTCTGGGAGGTATTCCACGTGTTGTTGGTGGTTTCCAGGATCACGCTGTTTGAGAAATTGTCCGGCGCGCTGCTACGCAGGGTGGACAGGTTCACGATGACCGGGGCTGTCGTCATCGGGCGCGGTGCCGGACCGCTGATGGTGTAAGCCCGCGCTTGGCCAGCCGGCAGGGAGCCCGCCGGAATCCGGAAGATGGTGCGATTGAGGACCGCAGGCTTGGAGGTATTCTGAGCCAGGTAGGCAGGCTGGTCTTGCGGCGGCCACAGGTTGGGCTCTTCCCAGATTCGCGATGGCTGGCGGTTCGGGTCGGTGTCGTTCTTTATCTCTAGATCGAGCCCGGAGCTCCACTCCAGGGGATAAGGGTAGGGATTGGCGAGCGAGACCGCGATCTTCGCGCAAGGCTGCACGTGGTAAGTGCTGCCGCTGCTTACTTTCAACTTCACGCCGAGCAGCAAGCGGAAATCCGCGATGACCGGGGCGATGGCGCTGCTGGTGATATTGGTGGCGGGGGTGACCGTGAGCTTGCCGGCCTGTTTGGCCTCCTGGCCGAGATCGTGGAGCTCCTTCAGGCGATCCCATCGCGGACCCTTCATGGCTTGCGAGGTCACCGACTTCGGGATGATGTTGCCATTCGCCGCCACGCCATTGAGAAGCCCCAATGGGGGGCTGCCCGGTAGCCCTTGGGTCATGTAGGCGGAGAGATCGAGGCGCAGCCCTCCCTGAAGCGTGTCGGTGAGCACGCCGAAGCTTTCGGTCGTTGCCGAATGGAAGGCCTTGCCCTTCATCACCCCGCCCGCGTCATTCAGGTTCGGCATCATCAGGCTCGCCTGGGAGATGCTCACCACCTTCGCGATCGAATCTTCGCCCGCGCTTCCGGGGGAGGGATAGTTGGCAAATCCATCGACCGCCTCCCAGCCGCGGCGCTGGGCGGCAAGACTCGGGTAGGTCGCATCGTCGTTGCTGTCGAAGGGGGTAGCGAGATTCAGCTTCGCCTTCACACCTTCGTCCCCGATCCACCAGGCATGGCGGCCGGCAGGGTTGGTCGCGGAGGCGGAATCGTCGGCGATCTCCACCAGAGGAGCACTCACGTAGCGCTCGAGCGTATCCGGGTTCGGATCGCCTGCCGTGCCCTTGCCGACCAGTACCACGGCCCTCTTGCTATCGCTCACCGCACCGTTGGTTTGCACGGCGACGTCCTGATTCGCCGGGGTGAAGCCGGCGGATTGGTCATCCTCTTTTCCGGTGATGTGCCATTTGGGATGCGTCGGCACGGGTATGGTCTTGTAATTCGTGGTGCCGGGATTCGCGTCATTGGTATTTTCCCAAACCCCGGTCCAATAGCGGGTGCCGCGCTGCACCGCGGTGAGGCCTTTGTTCGCCGAGTTGTTCCCGATGGGAATGTTATTTCCCGGGCTCGCTCCGGAGGAGAGGGGGGTGCCGGAAGAAGTGCCGCCCATGTCCGCGGTGGCGGATACCCGCTGATCCGGTCCCAATTCCTTCTGAAGTTCCGAAATCGCGAACATCAGCGCCATCCGAGCATTGGCACGGGCGGCAGCCATCGCATCTCCGCGCGACGAAGATCTCAGCGAAATGCTCGACAAGCCGAGCAGCCCGATGGCGAGCACCGTGAGCAACACCATCAGCGAGAGTGAAATGACAAGAGCGAATCCGCGGGTTTTAGGAGAAGGGTGACATTTGGGGCTTGTCGTGCCGATCATGGTTTTTTTGGGGCCGATAGATCGGTCGCCGTGCTCCGGGGTAGGTCAGATCCTGAATCACGATTACGCCGATCTATATGCCGACGTATTCACTAAGTATTCTTGATGCGCCAGTATAAAATTCGCCTTTTCTGTGTTTGTGTGAGGAAATCTGTGGGGTTTTGAGTAGTTCATGTGGGAATTTAGGCGAAATAGTGCTATAAGCGGATAAATCGGGCGTCCGCGGGGCATTCCCTTTTTGGGTTAGGGCACCGGTAAGCTCCCGGCGCTCTTGACCGGCCTCCGGCTGACGCCGGGATAAATGACGCCGGTGACCGCCTCCTAGCGGCCGATCAGGCGCTCACGGGTCTCCGCGTCCACCGGCTTGCAGGAACGGTAGCCGTCCCCCTGCTCCGGGACGGAGCAAAGGAACTCCGTCCGCTTCTCCTCGCCGTCAAAATCCAGCCCGATCAAGGCGCGGCCGATGCGTTCGCCGGACTGGCGGTAGTTGAAGTAGCAAAGGTTCGCCCGGCCGCGGACCAGCTTGTCGAGGAAATCGTGCAGGGCACCCGGCCGTTCGTAAAAGTCGAGGCGCAGGAAGGCGGGGCACGCCAGCAGATCGCCCCGCAACGGGATCGCGCGGAAGGCGATATCCACCGCGCCCGTAAGGTCTTCCCACGTGAAACCGCGGGCATCCAGCTTCGCGGGCAGGCCCTCGAGCGCCGAGGGGTCCTCAGCGGTGATGGTGAAGGCGGGCCAAGCCTCGGCTTCGTGGAGCTTCCCGTACTGGAAATCGGCGATGTTCAGGCCATCGAAGCAGGTATCCAGCAGCTCCAGCATGGTGCCGGGGCGCTCGGGAATGCGGATACGCAGGGTGCGGGAGGCATTTTGGGAGGAGCCCTCGGATTGAGCGATCAGGCCGAGCTGGAGGAAATCCACGTTGGCCCCTGAAACGACGACCAGCACGCGTTTCCCTTCGAGCCGGGTACGGTCCTTCATGACGGCGGCGAGGCCGAGCGCGCCGGAGGGCTCGGAGACGCAGCGCAGGCCCTCCCACAGCGTGCGGATTGCCCGGCTGACCTCGGCATTCGTCACCGTTTCCACGCGAGCGAGGGTGTCGCGGCAGATTTCGAAGGGCAGCGCGCCCGCTTTCCGCACCGCGGTGCCGTCACAGAAGATATCGACCTCATCGAGTGCCACCGGCTTGTCCGCCTCCAGTGCTGCTTTCATGGAGGCTTGGCCGAGGCCCTCGACCCCGACGATCTCGATTCCCGGCCAATAGGTCTTGAGCCAGGTGGAAACGCCCGCCGCCATGCCGCCGCCGCCGATCTGCAGATAGGCCGCATCGAAAGGACCGTGGCCGGAGAGCACCACCTCATCCGCCAGGGTGCCTTGGCCGGCCATCACCTGCAGGTCGTCGTAGGCATGCACGTAGGTTGTTCCGGTGGCCTCTGCATCTTCCCGCGCGGCGGCTACGGCTTCATCGTAGCTATCGCCGGAAAGGAGGATTTCGACGCTTGATCCGCCGTGATGAAGCACCGCGGCTTGTTTCACCCGCGGGGTGGAGCGCGGCATGTAGATGCGGGCCTCGATGCCGAGGACACGCGCGGCGAGGGCCACCCCTTGGGCATGATTCCCCGCGGAGGCGGTGACCACGCCCGCGGCGCGCTGCTCCGGGGTGAGCACGGCCATCCGGTTGCACGCGCCGCGCCACTTGTAGGCTTTGATGGGGGAGAGATCCTCGCGCTTCACCCAGATTTCCGGCCCGGGGCCGGGCAGGACGAGGCGCTCCAGCGGTGTCGGCTGGCCGAAGCGGTAAACGCGCTCCCGCGCAAAAAGGATCTCCTGACGCAAGCGTCGGTCGAGCGGCAGTCCATCGCGTTCCACGGCGGGATTCTGGACATCGGGGGGCGGGGCGCAAGGCCGGGGAAAGGGCGCTCCTAGATCGCCCGGCATGCCGCGAGCAAGGCCTCCACCTTGCCGAAATCCTTCACTCCGGGACGGATCTCGGCTCCGGAGGCGACGTCCAAGGCCGCGGGCTGTACCGCCGCGATGGCTTCCGACACGTTCCCGGGCGTGATTCCACCGGCAAGGATCAGGGGCAACTCCGGGTTCTCCGCCACGAACCGACGGGCCAAGGCCCAATCAATCGTTTGGCCGGTGCCGCCATAGACGCCCGGCGCATGGGCATCGAGCAAGATGCCGGCGGCCCGGAATGCATGCACCGATTCCAGGTCCGCCACGCCGCGCACGCCGATGGCCTTTACAAAGGGAACCCCGGCGTTTTCCAGCATCCTCGCGTCCTCCGCCGTCTCATCCCCGTGGAGTTGGACCAGATCGATCAGGCCTTCCTCATAGAGGCGGACGGGCAGTTCGTAGCCTGCATTCACGAAAACCCCTACTCGAAGGATCTTGCCCTCCAGCTCCTTGAGGAAGCCGGCCTGCGCAGGATCCAGATAGCGTTTCGATAGCGGCCAGAAGTTTGCCCCCAGCGCATCCACGCCGAGATCGGCCAGGCGCTGCGCGTCCGACGGCAGGGTGACGCCACAGATTTTCAGCGAAGCAGGGGAGGAGGACAGGAAAGATGCGGCGGTCACGCGCGGAACCATCGGCGGCGGAAGCCGGGATGCCAAGGGGAAGTCGCGGGACCGGCAGCGCAACGCCGCTACCACGCCACCTCCAGCACCTGCTTGCCGATCATCTTCCCTGTTTCCTGCTCGCGGTGAGCGGCGGCGAGGGTCTCTGGAGAAAGCCTGCCGCCATTGCGGGTCATGGTGCTGCGAAGCCCTCCCGCATCGACGAGCGTGGCGACCTCCTTCAGCAGTTCATGCTGCTCGATCATGTCCGGTGTCTGGAACATCGGGCGCGTGAACATGAATTCCCAGATGAATGCCGCGCACTTGCTCTTTAGCATCCCGATGTCCGGGATCTCGGCGGACTCCACGATGGCGGTGATCTTTCCCTGAGGAATGATCGCCTGCGCCATCGCCTTCCAATGCGCGGTGGTATCCGCGAAGCAGGCGATGTAGTCCACGGTCTTGAAACCGATCTTTTCCAACTCGGCCGGCCAATCTCCCGAATGATCGATCACGTGATGCGCGCCCATCTTGTGACACCATGCGACCGTCTCCGGCCGCGACGCCGTGGCGATGACGGTGAAGCCGGTCAGCACCGCGGCGAGCTGGATGCCGATGGAGCCGACCCCGCCCGCTCCGCTGAGGATCAGCAAGGTCTTGTCCTTGCCTTCCGCCAATTCTCCGGGCGTGAGTCCCAGCCGGTCGAACAAGCATTCCCACGCCGTGATGGCGGTCAGCGGCAGCGCCGCAGCCTCCGCGAAACCGAGTGTCTCCGGTTTCTTCGCGACGATGCGCTCGTCCACCGCCTGTAGCTCCGCATTCGATCCGGCGCGGGTGATGTCCCCCGCGTAGTAAACTTCATCGCCCGGGCGGAAGAGGGTGACGGCTTCGCCCACTGCCTCCACCACGCCCGCGGCGTCGAAACCGAGGATCTTCGGCTCGGTTTCCCCTTCGGCGCGGGCCCGCCGTACCTTGTAGTCCACCGGATTGATGCCTACCGCCTTCACCCGCACCAGCAAGTCCCGCGGCCCCGGCACCGGATCGGGCAGATCCAGCGTCGCGAAGCATTCGGGATGATCGAGCGGCAGTTTGCGCGTGATGGCGATGGCTTTCATGTCCTTGTGATTACTTCACTTCCGCGGTGCTTGTCAGTGCGGAGATCTTCTTTTCGATCGCTTTCGCCCACATTTCGTATCCGGCCAGCTGCGGATGGAGGAAATCCGGCATGGTGGCGGCTGGCAAGACTCCGTCCGGTGCGAGGAAGGCGGCACCGGCGTCCAGCCAATGGACCTTGTCCCCGTCCGCGAAAGTTTTGATCCGCCCGTTGATGGCGTCGTTGATCTGCCTGAGTTTCCCATCCGGTTTCTCGTCGCGGGGGAAGACGGAGAGGAGCAGGATCTTGGCCTCCGGCTTCCGGTCCTGGAGCAATTCGAGGATCAGTTTGATCCCCTCGGCCGTCTGCTCCGGCGGATCCTGGCGGTGGCCGGTATTGTTGGTGCCGATCATCAGGACGAAGAGCTTGGGATCGACGTTCTCCAGCTCGCCGTTCATTAGCCGCCAGAGCACGTGCTCGGTGCGGTCGCCGGAGTAGCCGAGGTTCAAGGCCTTCCGCTGGCCGTAGTATCGATCCCAGACCGGCTTGCCGTGGCCTTCCCAGCCCTGGGTGATCGAATCGCCGATGAAGACGAGTTCGTGCCCGCCCTGCTTCGCCAGAGAGGTCTTCTCCGCATGCCTCTCCTTCCACCAGCCCTCACCCAGGCGGTTCCCGGGAAGGGTCGCGGGGCTCATCCGATACTCCTGGCGCACCGCGGCATAGCGGTTCTTCAGCTCTGCAAAGAGTCCGGCGTAAGCGGGATCATCGTGCACCGACCTCATCTCCTCCGGATCCTTCACCAGATCGAAGAGGTTCCACTCGTTCGTCTTCGGGAAAAAGATCAGCTTGTGGGTGCGCGTGCGGATACCGTCGTGGGCGGCTACGGCGTGCGTCCTTTCCCCGCTATAGAAATAGTAAATCTCCTTGCGCCAATCGCCGGGGGTCTCGCCCTTCAGGACGGGGAGCAGGCTCCTACCCTGGATACCTGCCGGAATTTCCGCTCCCGCTGCTTCGAGAAAGGTGGGGGCGTAGTCGATGTTCTGGATCAAGGTGTCGCTCCGGGTGCCGGGGGAGACCACGCCGGGCCAGCGGATCAGGAAGGGCATGGCAAGGCTTTGCTCGAACATCCAGCGCTTGTCATACCAACCGTGTTCGCCGAGGTAGAAACCTTGGTCGGAGGAATAGATGACCAGCGTGTTTTTTGCCAGGCCGCTCTTGTCGAGATAGTCGAGCATGCGGCCGACGTTCTCGTCCACGGCGCGGACGCAGCGCAGGTAGTCCTTCAAATAGCGCTGGTATTTCCATCGGGTGATGTCCTTGGCTCCCAGCTTCCCGGCCTTCATGTCCGTGGCGAAGGCGGCGTTCCCGGGCTCATAGGCAGCGTCCCATGAAGCCTGCTGCTCCGGGGTCATACGGCGGTATTCTCCATTCGGATGTTCGCTGGTGAAGTGCTCCGGGAAGAGATTGTCGCCCTTGAACTTCATGTCGTGCGCCCATGACATGTTCCGCGCGATTTCCATTTCCTGCCGTTTCAGGGTCGCGCTGCGGTTCGAGTAGTCGTCGAAGAGCGTCGCGGGTTCCGGCAGGGTGACGTCCTTGAACAACCCGTAGTGCCGCGGGGCGGGGGACCAGTTCCGGTGCGGGGCCTTGTGCTGGCACATCAGGACGAAGGGCTTCGACTTGTCCCGCCCGCTTTCCAGCCAAGCGATCGCCTTGTCGGTGATGATGTCGGTGCAGTAGCCCTTCACCCTGGCCGGGCCTGCCGTGGTGATGAAGTCGGGATTGTAGTAGCTTCCTTGGCCGGGGAGGATCTCCCAGTGGTCGAAGCCGGTGGGGCGGCTGACGAGGTGCCATTTGCCGACGAGCGAGGTCTGATAGCCCGCCTTTTGTAGCAGCTTGGGAAAAGTCGTTTGGCTTCCGTCGAAGCGGGCGTTGTCGTTATCCAGGAAGCCGTTGATGTGGCTGTGCTTCCCCGTGAGAATGGCGGCGCGGGATGGGCCACAGATCGAATTCGAGCAGTAGGAACGGGTGAAGACGGCACCCTCCTTGGCAAGACGGTCGATGTTGGGCGTCGGGGCCACCTCCTTCAGCGGGCCGCCATAAGCTGAAATGGCATCGAGCGCGTGGTCGTCGGAGAAAATGAAGAGGATGTTCGGTCGTTCCCGGGCAAGAAGCGTGGAGCCGAGGAGGGTGAGAAGAGCAGCCAGTCGCATGGGAGCCATCATACGAAAGCAGCGCGCATTCCTTGCAAGGAGAAGAGGAAGCCGGGGCGAAACTGCCGTTTGACGCCGTAGTCCCGACCGTCTTTGCTAACGAGGCTATGAAAATCGTGCCTCTCATCAGTTCCGGCGTTGCCGGCCCCCTCGGCGTGCTCCATCTTCCCCGCCTGTGGCTAAAAGTTTCCTTGGAAGCCCGCGGCTTGCTTGCCGATGGCTATCCCGGTGCCGGCCACGGCTACGACCAGATGGTCATCAACGCCCTCGGCCTCGACCGGGATGCGGTGCTCGCTTACATCGCCGACACGCGCCCGACCTATCCGCAGTTCGAGACATGGGTGAAGGGCCAGCCGGACGTGAAGCTGGATGCGGTGACGATTTCCACCCTGAATGCCTCGATCACCGGCTACATTCACGGCGACGATGTCCGCAAGCCGATTCTGGCCGCGGCGGGGATTCCCGACGATGCCGCTGCGCCGAAGGACGCCATCAACCTGAACAATCTCGATGATTGGCAGGAGTTCCATGCCGCGGTGCTGAAGTGATCGGTCACCCGGCCCCGCCCTTACCGGAGCCTATCGCATAGGGGGCTGAAATGACGAGCCCGCGGGATAGTCGATCCTCGGTGCGCCGGCCCGGTTGGTCGCGTCTTCGCATGAGATCGTGGTGATTCGGGTGCCTCCATAGCGTCCTATCGGAACAAATTTTTTGAATAAAGACGCTGCTATGATATTCCATGCTCAATAAATCGCGAGCGGAGACCGGCAATCCGCTGCAATCGCTCTATATTGCCCCCTAATCTCCTGAACCCATGGGACTCGACAAACTCACCAACAAGCTCCAGGAAGCCCTTCAAGCCGCCCAGCGGCTGGCGTCGAAGTCGGCGCATCCCGAATTGAAGGGTTCACACCTCCTGCTCGCCATGCTCCAGCAGGAAGGCGGCATCCTGGCTCCCATCCTCCAGAAGGCCGAAGTGGATCTCACCAAGCTGAAGGCCTCCGTGGCCGCGGCCCTTGCCCGGGAGCCAAGCCAGCAGGGCGGCACCACGCAGCCCCAGATCAGCTACGGCCTGCGCGCGACCCTTGATGCCGCGGACGAGATCCGCGAGTCGATGGGCGACGATTTTCTCAGTGTGGAGCATGTCCTGCTCGGCGCGCTGAAAGCGGATTCCCCGGAGGGCAGGCTGCTCAAGGAGGCCGGTCTCGATGAAAAGAAAGCGAAGAAGGCGATCGAAGGGATCCGCGGCCCGCAAAAAGTGACCGATCAGGATCCCGAGGGCAAATACCAGACCCTGGAGAAATACGGCGCCGATCTCACGGCCCGCGCGCGCGAGGGGAAGATCGACCCCGTGATCGGCCGTGACAACGAGATCCGGCGGGTGATGCAGGTGCTTTCCCGCCGCACGAAGAACAACCCCGTGCTCATCGGCGAGCCGGGGGTGGGCAAGACCGCCATCGTCGAAGGCCTCGCCCGCCGCATTGTTTCCGGCGACGTGCCGGATTCGATGAAGGACAAGCGCATCATCGTCATGGATATCGGCGGGATGCTCGCGGGGGCGAAGTACCGGGGTGAATTCGAGGAGCGCCTGAAGGCTTTCCTGAAAGAAGTCACGGAGTCCTCGGGGGAAATCATCCTCTTCATCGACGAGCTCCACACCATCGTCGGGGCGGGCGCCAGCGAAGGCGCGGTGGATGCTTCCAATCTCCTGAAGCCGCAGCTTGCCCGCGGCGAGCTGCGCACTATCGGCGCCACCACGCTGGATGAATACCGCAAGCACATCGAGAAGGATGCTGCTCTGGAGCGGCGCTTCCAGCCGGTAATGGTCGGCGAGCCTTCGGTCGAGGATACCATCGCCATCCTGCGCGGGCTGAAGGAGCGTTACGAGGTCCACCACGGCGTCCGGATCCAGGATGGAGCGCTGGTCTCCGCCGCGATCCTTTCCGACCGTTACATTTCCGACCGGTTCCTGCCCGACAAGGCGGTGGACCTGGTAGATGAATCCGCATCGCGCCTGAAGATCGAGCTCGATTCCATGCCGACCGAGATCGACCAGATCGAGCGGGAGATCCTCCAGCTCGAGATGGAGAAGAAGGCGCTTGAAAAGGAGTCCGACAAAGCCAGCGAAGCCCGGCTCGAAAAGGTCAAGGAGGAGCAGGCGAATCTCAAGGAGCAATCCTCCGCCCTCATGGGTCAATGGAGGAACGAAAAGGAGATCATCGACAAAGTCCGCGCCGCCCAGGGACAGATCGATGCCCTGAAGACCGAAGCGGAGCAGGCCCAGCGGATCGGGGATCTCACCCGTGCGTCGGAGATTACCTACGGCAGAATCCCCGAGGCGCACCGTGCGCTGGACGAGGCGAAAGGACGGCTCGTCGAGCTCCAGAAGTCCGGCGCGATCCTCAAGGAAGAGGTGACCGAAGAAGACATCGCCCGCGTGGTATCCTCGTGGACGGGGATTCCCGTGTCGCGCTTGCAGGAGGGCGAGAAGGAGAAGCTGGTCCACATGGAGGAGCGGCTGGGCGAGCGCGTGATCGGCCAGAAGAAGGCAATCAAGGCCGTCTCCAATGCCGTCCGCCGCGCTCGCGCGGGCCTGCAGGACGAGAACCGGCCGATCGGCTCCTTCCTCTTCCTCGGCCCCACCGGCGTCGGGAAGACGGAACTCTCCAAGGCACTCGCCGAGTTCCTCTTCGATGACGAGCATGCCATGGTGCGCATCGACATGTCCGAGTACATGGAGAAGCACAGCGTTTCCCGCCTGATCGGCGCGCCTCCGGGCTACGTCGGCTACGACGAAGGCGGCCAGCTGTCCGAACACGTCCGCCGAAAGCCCTACTCGGTGGTGCTCTTCGACGAGATCGAGAAGGCGCACCCGGATGTCTTCAACGTCCTGCTGCAGGTGCTCGATGACGGCCGCATCACCGACGGCCAGGGCCGGACCGTGGATTTCCGGAACACGGTGCTCATCATGACCTCGAACATCGGCAGCCAGTACATCCTCGGTGAGGAGAATGCCGAGCAGCGCGAGGCGAAGGTGCTGGACGCCCTGCGCCAGCACTTCCGGCCGGAATTCCTCAACCGCATCGATGAGACGATCATCTTCGACCGCCTGCGCCGCGAGGAGCTGACCACGATCGTCGATATCCAGCTCGACCGCGTGCGGAAACGCTTGGCGAAGCAAGGGCTGGCGCTTGCCCTCACGGAGCAGGCGAAGGAATACATCGGCAATCAGGGCTACGATCCGGTGTACGGAGCACGCCCGCTGAAGCGCGCGATCCAGCATCACCTGCTCGACCCGCTGTCCCTCGAGATCCTCGACGGGAAATTCCAGGAGGGGGATGTGATCACCGCGGATGTCCGCGACGGCACCATGGATTTCCGCACGGATTGAAGGGTCGCCGCAAGGTCGAGGCGCTATTCACCTATCGCTCCTGCTGCCCTTCAGCCGCCTTGCCGCCGATAGTGCTCAGGCGCGCTTTTTCGAGGGCGGTCCTGACTTGGAAGAGCAACTCGCCTTTGTCGCGGCTGTCCAAAAGGAGAGCCATCTCCCGGAAGGGGAGCTCCTCCGGTTTGCAGTCGAAAGGGAAGTCGGGTGCCACCGGCGGCTTGAGAGAGGCCGGGAAGCGGTAGTTTCCTCCTCCCACGTCCTGGACCTCCGGCCGTTTGATGAACTCCTGGAAGGCCTTCTCG
>CBIHMP010000094.1:0-12581 GCA_966211015.1 uncultured Luteolibacter sp.
GCCCCGCACCAGGCGACCGTGGTCTGGTTGCCCGCCACCCGCGCCGCCACCATCGTCACCGCCTCCGGGATGACCGGATTCACCTTTCCAGGCATGATGGAAGAGCCCGGCTGGGTGGAAGGCAGGCGGATCTCGCCGATGCCGCAGCGCGGCCCCGAGGCGAGCAGGCGCAGGTCGCAAGCGATCTTGTGCAGGGATATCGCGATGCCGGAGAGCTGGCCGTGTACTTCCACGCAGGCATCCTTCGCAGCCTGCGCCTCGAAATGGTTCGCCGCTTCACAGAACTCGATGCCCGTCCGCGCGGAGAGGCGGGCGATGGTCCGTGCAGCGAATTCCGGATGGGCGTTCAATCCGGTCCCCACGGCCGTCCCGCCGAGCGGGAGCTCATGCAGGGCCTTCAGGGCCTTGTGCGCACGGGAGGCGGCGAGCCACGCCTGCTTTGCCCAACCGCCGAATTCCTGCCCGAGCCTCACCGGGGTGGCGTCCATCAGATGGGTGCGGCCGATTTTCAGAACGGGGTGGAATTCCGCAGCCTTCGCCTCGAGCGCCCCCGCGAGTTGCTCCAGCGCGGGAATCAATTGTTCCCGAAGCGCGAGCGCGGTGGCCAGGTGGATGACGGTGGGAAAGGTGTCGTTCGAGGACTGGCCGAGGTTCACGTGGTCGTTCGGGTGCGCTTTCACTCCTGCGCGCGCGCAGAGATTTGAGATCACCTCATTCACGTTCATATTCGTCGAGGTGCCGGACCCGGTCTGGTAGATATCCACCGGGAAGTGGTTGTCGTGCGCCCCTGCGGCGATTTCCTCCGCGGCTGCGGCGATGGATTCCGCAAGGCCGGGATCGAGCAGGCCGAGTTCCGCGTTCGTTTCCGCTGCCGCCTTTTTCAGCATGCCATAGGCGTGGATGAAGCGGGGTGGTAAAGGCGCTCCGGAGATGGGGAAATTTTCCACCGCGCGGGCGGTCGAAGCCCCATATAGGGCATCGGCGGGAACCTGCATTTCGCCCATCGAATCACGCTCCGTCCGGGTGTCGTTCATACGTGGAACAAAGCAGGTCCGGAGGGAGAAATCACGGCCTGAAATGGACGCTCCGCGTGTCATCGCAAGAAAAAGGAGACACAAATCGCGGGGCTGGTGGGTTTACCCGCAGGACAGTGCTGTGCCGGGATAAACATGCCTTGATGACAGGGCTTTCCCGCCACAGCTTACCCAAGTCATCCGATCAAGCTTCTAGCATTCCTCCAATCATGCGCTTACTAGCCTTCCTATTCTTGCTGATTTCCGCCGTTTCGGCATCCGCGCAGGCACCGGGCCCGCCCACCAATCTTGCCGCCGCGGCGATAGGAGCGGGCGATGTGAGGCTGACCTGGACGGCCCCCGCAGGGACTCCCATTCCCCGAGGCTACCATGTTTACCGGACCCTTTCCCCAAGCGGAACCTTCGGCTCCCCGATTACCGTTTTCGATCAGGTGACGGGTCAGACTTTCACCGACACTACGGCTACGGTCGGCACCGCGTACAAGTACATGGTCCGCGCTTATGTGGGATTGGCCGCAGGGGAAGAACTCACTTCGACCAATTCAAACGAGGCGACCGTCACCCCCGTGGATACACCGGGAATTCCTCTCAATTTGCGAAGCACGACGATCACCTCCACTACCATCAGCCTGACCTGGGGCTCGGTGTCCGGAGCGGTGAGTTATAACGTCTATCAAGACGGCGAACTGATCGACAACGTGACGACCAATAGCTACACCGCCGAGGAACTCGAGTTCTCGACTTCCTATGAATTCGAGGTGACTGCCGTTTCCTCGGCCGGCGAAGAGTCCGACCCTTCCAATACCCTTACCGTTTCGACCTTCGGCGACGGCTCAAAGAAGGCGGCGGCTTTTGCCAGGCAGTTCCGCCGGGTTGACGTCAACGCCGACGGGCAGCTCTCCGAGGCCGAGTATATTGCGGTTCACGGAGCCCGCCTGGCCTGGGTGATCGCTTACAACCGATTCTTTTACAGCGACAAGGACAGCTCCGGCAGCCTCTCCCTGACGGAGTATGCAAAAGCTCTCGGCGGCCGGAAGTACTTCGCCCCGAGCAAATCGCGGCAGTTCAACCTGGCGGACCAGGACGACGACGGTGAGCTGACTGTGGACGAGTATGCGCTCCTGAAACCCGCCCGCATGAAGCCAGCGAAGGTGGCGAAGTCTTTCCTCAAGCGCGACGAGGACGAGTCGGAATCTCTGACTCCGGAGGAGCTCAAAATCCGCAACTACGTGTCCGAAGACGAGGAGGAACTCTGACCCGCGGCAGGGGTTGAAACTTCAAGGGCTCGCTGGCGAAGACCCGGCGAGCCCCTTTTTGTTCCCTTGATGGAACCGGCTCCGCGCTAGCGGCGCAGTACGACCTTAACCTTCTGCCCGGTGGACTCGATGCCCTTCAAGGTCCCTCTCGCGCGAGCCGCGTTCACCGTACCCGCAATGTTGCTGGCGCCTGCGACCTCGGAGCCGGGATACTCGCTGAGGGCGTGGATGCGGAGCCTGCCGTTCGAACCTGCAATCGCCGTGCCGGTGATGGTGAATTCGCCGCCCGTCGGATGGACCCCGCTTCCGCTGATCTGAAAGAGGTGCGGCAGCTCGCCCGAAGTGATCTGATAAGTCTCGGGGATCCTGGTTTTTGCCACGAGGGCGAGACCTGTCCAGGAACCGCTTAGATCTTGGGTGGCTCTTTCCGGAGTTCCTTTGAACCTGAAGTTGCCATTGGTCGCCGAAATCCGGCCTGCAATCTTCTTCGCGGTCACCTTCCCGCTGATCGATCCGGTCACGTCCTGGCCGTCGATCGATTCGGTGTAGGTCCCGCTGAGCCGCCCCTTTTCATCGACTCCCCAGGTGCCGGAAAGGGTGAAAATGCCATTTGAGCTCCGGCTGATGCCATAGGCGGTAAATTCCATGTCCTCCTCGAAGGTGACATAGGCCGTTCCCTGGTCGGCTCCGGCCAGATTGACCTCCCAAGTACCGACCGGGGAAGGGGTAGCCGCAGCGGCGGCCATCTTGAAAAGCAGGAGCGCTGCCGAGACGAGCAGGGGGAATTTCATAACGGGGGGGTAGGTGGGAACGGCCGAAGAATACCTTCAGCCCCCGTAATTTCAAGGTGCTCGCGGTACGCGATCGCGTAAGGGTTCAAGGACCAGCTACCCGCCCATCCGGCCTCACCTCGGTTTCGATCCCTTCCGCGAGCTCCCTCGCCTCCGCTTCCAGCGGTGCCTCGAAATAGCCGTTGGTGAGACATTCCAGCAGATACCGCTTCATGAAAGGCCCGATGCCGCCGAGCCGCTGGTACTGGGCCACGTGGACGAGTTCGTGCCGCAGCACGCGCGAGTGACCTTCCAGAATGTAGATTCCGCGGCCGAGAGTCATCCCGGCGGGCGAGAAGACCGGCAGGCCCCAGCTCTCGGCCAGCTTCAATAGCGGTTGCGGGACCGGTGCCGGAATCGGATTTACCTCCAGAACGCGGACCCCTTCCGGGTCCTCGATTTCCAGTTCCGCTGCAAACCCGAGCACATCCGCTTCCAGCGGTTTGCCCTCGGCCAGGATGCGCCTTTCCTGATCCTGCGCCCATCGCGCGGTGGCCGGAGCGATGCCGGACGCCAGCGTGAGCGCGAGACCGAGAGGCAGGATCATGCAAATTGTTCGGTTAGGACGGCCTTCCCGTAGTCACGGTTCATCCGCGCGATATGATCGACGCTGATTTCCTTCGGGCAAGCGGCTTCGCACTCGTAGTGGTTCGTACAATTTCCGAAACCTTCCGCGTCCATTTGCCTCACCATCGACAGGGCGCGCTTTTCTCGCTCCGGCTGGCCTTGCGGCAGGTGGCCCAGATGGGAAACCTTGGCGGCGGTGAAAAGCATGGCGCTGGCGTTCGGACAGGCGGCCACGCAGGCCCCGCAGCCGATACAGGCCGCGGCGTCGAAGGCGGAGTCCGCCTCGTCCTTCGGGATCGGGATTGCGTTCGCATCCACGGCGGAGCCGGTGCGTACGTCGATGTAGCCGCCGGCGGCGATGATGCGGTCCAGGGCGTTCCGGTCCACGATCAGATCCCGGATCACGGGGAAGGCACGCGCGCGGAAGGGCTCGATCCAGATCGTATCCCCTTCGCGGAATTTCCGCATGTGCACCTGGCAGGTGGTGGTGCCGCGTTCCTTGCCATGGGGCACGCCGTTGATCGTCAGCGAGCAGGTGCCGCAAATGCCCTCGCGGCAATCGTGGTCGAAGTGGATCGGCTCGCCGCCCTCGCCGATGATCCGCTCGTTGACAATATCGAGCATCTCCAGGAACGAGGCCTCCTCCGGAATGCCCGGGGCAGGGTAGGTTTCGATGCGGCCTTTGTCGTTCGGGCCGTTCTGACGCCAGACCTTCAGCGTGAGGTTCATGATCGGGGAAAAGGCTTGCCCGGGCGGATGCCGCCGGGCCACGCGCCGGAAGGTAGATTGTCGGTGGCCGGGTGCTAGTCGAAAAAGCCGGTTTACCTGCGCGATCCATCGGAATTCTTCCTGCCGCGCATGAAGCGGGCTTTTCCCCTGGCCCCGGCACGTGCTCCTTGCCCTGCGTCGCCCGGCCTGCCATGACGCCTCCCCGATGATCGAGACGATCGACCTCATCCTGCCCCTCGAAGCCTCCGAGGACGAAGCTGCGTGGAAAGCCGCCGCGGCGGAACACCTCGGGGTGCCCCTCTCCCGCGTGACGGGCGTGCGCCTGCTGAAGCATTCGCTCGATGCCCGGCAGCGGACGGTAAAGGTCCAGTTGCGGTTGGAGGTCGGCGTGGACGAGCCCCTGTCCGCGGAACTGCAGCCGGAGTGGTCCTCGCCCGCTCTACCTCTTCACCCGCGCGCCGTGCTAATTGTCGGCTGCGGACCTGCCGGCATGTTTGCGGCCCTTCGCTGCCTGGAGTTGGGCTTGAAGCCGATCATTCTCGAACGGGGGAAAGATGCTTCCGCCCGCCGTTTCGATCTGGCCCCGATCCTGCGGCAGGGCACGGTTATCGAAGACTCGAATTACTGTTTCGGGGAAGGCGGTGCGGGCACCTTCTCCGATGGCAAGCTCTACACGCGTGCCACGAAACGCGGCCCCGTCGCCCGGGTATATGAAATCCTCGTCGCGCACGGCGCTCCCCGGCGCATCCTCACGGATGCTCACCCGCACATCGGCTCGAATCTATTGCCGAATGTGGTGAAGGCGATGCGCGCCTCGATCCTCGCCGGGGGCGGGGAGGTCCGCTTCCAGGCCAAGGTGGTGGACTTTCTTATTGATGGCGGCCGTCTCCACGGCGTGGTCACGGCGGATGGGGAGGAGATCACCGGCGACGCCGTGATCCTCGCCACCGGCCATAGCGCGCGGGACATCTACCGGCTGCTTGCGGAAAAGAAGATCTTGCTGGAGCGGAAGCCCTTCGCGGTCGGCGTACGCATCGAGCACCCGCAAGCCTTCATCGATGCCTCGCAGTATCATCTGCGGAAGGACGAGCCGCGCGCGGATCTCCTCCCCGCCGCCCGCTATGCGGTGGCCACGAAAATCGGGGACCGCGGCGTGCATTCCTTCTGCATGTGTCCCGGCGGGTTCATCGTGCCGGCCTCCACGGAGAACGACGAGGTGGTGGTGAACGGGATGAGCCTCGCCCGGCGGGATTCCCCCTTCGCAAACTCCGGACTCGTCGTCACCGTAGAGCCCGAGGACACCGATTCCTTTTCAGCCTCCCACGGGGTGCTTTCGGGCATCGCTTACCAGAAAGCACTGGAGGTCGCCGCGAAAACGGCGGGCGGGGGCGGCCAGGTCGCTCCCGGCCAGCGGGTGACCGACTTCATGGCCGGGAGGATCTCGGCCGATCTCCCGAAGACCAGTTATTTCCCCGGCGGCAATCCCGCTCCCCTGCATGAGATCCTGCCAAAAGGAATCGTGGACCGCATGCGCAGCGGCCTGAAGCTCTTCGACCGGAAGATCCGCGGCTACGCGGGAAAGGAGGCTCTTCTATTAGGCTTTGAAACCCGCACCAGTTCGCCCGTGCGCATCCCGCGGCGGGACGAAACCTTGGAGCACCCGGAAATCCGGGGTCTCTTCCCGTGCGGTGAAGGCGCCGGCTACGCGGGAGGCATCGTCAGCGCCGCGCTCGATGGCATGCGGGTGGCGGAGGCAGTGGCGGGGTGACCCTCCGCATCTATCAGGATCTGAAAGCGCCGGGTCCGGAATGTTAGATCGCTGTCCATGCATGGCTCCGGCCTTGGACAGAAAGTCCGGCGGCCATGACCTAACATTGTGCCCCGGCGTGTCCTTCGGCGGGAACTTTGTCCCGACGTGGCTCTGCCGGGAGTCCTTGGCTCGCGCTGATGGGCGGCGAATTGGAAATCAGCAGCTAACGACAGCCCCGGGGGGCGGGCCTTCGTCCTTGTCGGAAGCGTCACCCGAAAGCTCCGCAAAAAAACGAGAAATTCTGAAACAAGAATCCCGTCGGCGGCGTTTTATAGGTGTAAGGCATCTGCGGAAGACGCACCGCAATTGATAACAGATCTTGTCTCGGAGTTCGCTCCTGGCAGGTGGCCCGGCCGGTGGTTCTTTAGGTTTTTGGGTTTTTCCTAAGGAATACCGGTCGGGCTTCTTTTTTGCCCGTATGTGGGGAGAAAAACGGAGCGAGAGGGAAGTCCCGCTTTCCGGGGAAAGGAAGGCCCGCTGGGTTTCGTCGGGGGGAACGAGCAGCGGGCTACCTTCCGGGGAGATTTTCGCGAGCTTTTCCGGCGGTGCGGCGGCGTCGCTTCCAGATCAGAATGGCCGATTTTGCCCCGTTTGAAAATCACGCTATCGCGTGCCGCGGTAAACCCGTAGCTAGGGTACGGGCGGGGGACGACGACTCTCCGGCAAGTCCCGGGACTGCTCCCCTTTACAAACCGGGTGCCCTCTGGCATCCCTCCGCGGCCATATGTCCGATTTGCCAAAAGCCTACGAACCCCAAGCGGTTGAAGCCAAATGGTATGCCGCTTGGATCGAGGGGAAATGTTTCGAGGCGGACCCGTCCTCGGAGAAGCCCGCGTACTCCATTGTCATTCCGCCGCCGAATGTCACCGGCATCCTGCATCTCGGACACGTTCTCAATAATACCATCCAGGACATTCTCGCCCGCCGCGCCCGCCAGGAGGGGAAGGAAGTGCTCTGGCTCCCCGGCACGGACCACGCCGGCATCGCCACCCAGGCGAAGGTGGAGCGCGAATTGCGCGAGAACGAAAAGCTCACCCGTCGCGATCTCGGCCGGGACGAGTTCCTGAAGCGCGTCTGGGCTTTCAAGGACAAGCACGGCGACATCATCATCAACCAGCTCAAGCGCCTCGGCTGCTCGTGCGATTGGTCTCGGGAGCGCTTTACGATGGACGAGGCCTACACGAAGTGGGTCAGCCATGTTTTCGTCGAGCTTTTCAAGGAAGGCCTGATCTACCGCGGCAAGCGGATCGTGAATTGGTGCCCCGTGTCCCTGACCGCCCTCTCCGATGAAGAGGTGATCATGACCCCACAGCGCTCGAAGCTCTACTTCATGAAGTACGAGCTCACGGATGCACCGGGAGAGTTCCTGGAGATTTCCACCACCCGGCCGGAAACCTTGATGGGTGACGTGGCCGTGGCCGTGAATCCGAAAGACCCGCGCTTCGCGAAATACGTCGGGCGTTCGGTCTATCGTCCCTTCCCTCATGCGGCGATCCCGGTGATCGCGGACGACCACGTGGACATCGAATTCGGCACCGGCGCGCTGAAGATCACCCCCGCGCACGACAAGGCCGACTTCGAGATCGGCCTCCGTCACAACCTGGAGATCATCGACGTCCTCACGCCGGACGCGCATATCCATTGCCCCGCAGTGCCGGAGTTGCACGGCCTGGACCGCTTCGTCGCGCGGAAGAAGGCGGCCGCGAAGCTGGAGGAGATGGGCTTGCTCCTCAAGGTGGAGGAGTATGAGAACAACGTCGGCTTCTCCGAGCGGGCAGGCGTGCCGATCGAGCCGCGCATCTCGATGCAGTGGTTCCTCAAGTATCCCTGTGTAAAGGAAGCTGCCGGCGCGGTGGCGAGCGGAGAGATCCGGTTCCGCCCCGAGCGCTGGGCGAAGACCTACGCCCACTGGATGGAGAATCTGCAGGACTGGTGCATCAGCCGCCAGCTCTGGTGGGGCCACCAGATCCCGGTGTGGAGGAAGGAGGTCAACTTGACCGAAGACAATTGGAGCGAGGAGCTACTCCCGTGGGGTTGGGATTCCTATATTAAGGGATGTTGGGGCGGTGAAGATGTTGTAGTCCGGATTGTGAAGCAGGGGGAAGAGCATCCTATTGCACATGACGAAGATCCTTTGCTGCCGGTCGTCGCCGAGACGGTGGGGTCGTATGAGATTTTCATCGCGACCCCTAACGAGGGTCTCGGACGAACATTCGAGCAATACGGATTCACGCGCGACGAAGACGTGATGGACACCTGGTTCAGCTCCTGGCTCTGGCCCTTCGCAACAATGGCGGACGTCGGCGAGGAGACGCTCACCCTGAAGAAGTTCTACCCGACCACGGATCTCGTGACCGGCCCGGACATCATCTTCTTTTGGGTGGCGCGGATGATCATGGCGGGTTTCCGCTTCGAAGGCGGGCTGCCTTTCAAGAACGTCTATTTCACCTCGATCATCCGGGACCTCCAGGGCCGGAAGATGTCGAAATCGTTGGGCAATTCGCCGGACCCGGTGGATCTCATGGAGAAATACGGAGCGGACGGCCTGCGTTTCGGTCTCATGCGCATCGCCCCGGTGGGTGCCGATGTCCGCTTCGACGAGGCCTCCGTGGAAGAGGGCCGGAACTTCGCCAACAAGCTCTATAATGCCTGCCGCTTCCGCCAGATGGGCGGAAGCATTGAATCCTCCGATCCCGGTGACGGGGAAGGGGAGGACATCGTCGGGATGGCAAACTGCTTCCACATCGATATCCTCGCGAAACTGGATGAATTGTCGGCCGATCTGGTCCGGATCTACGGCGAGTATCGGTTCGGCGAGATCGCTCAGCGTCTCTACGAATTCCTGTGGAGCGAGTTCTGCGACAAGTTCCTGGAAGCAGTGAAGGGCGACCTGCGGGAGACCGCGACGCCGGAAGCCCGCGCGGTCACGCTGTCGGTCTTCGATACGGTGATGAGCCGCTTCCTTCAATTGCTGCATCCCTATATGCCGCATCTGACGGAGGAGCTTTCGCTCAATATGGGCTATGTCGATGAAGGCGGGTTTCTCATGCAAGCGGAGCTACCCGAGGAGCCGGTGCTCGCCGGGCTCGCCGCGGAGGAGATCGCCGCCGAGCAATCCAAGGCGGCTGCCATTTATGAAACCGCCGGGCGTCTCCGGAATCTCAAGGCCGAGTACAACGTCGCGACACGCCGCGATGTGCGTCTGGTGGTGAAAGGTGCGGCCGACTGGCTGGCGGAGGAGAAGCAAGTGCTGGCTCTTTTGGCCGGTGCGAAGGAAATCGAGCTGGACTCGTCGTACGATGCTCCCAAAGGCACGCCCGTCTCCCTGACACCGGTGGGCGAAGTCTATCTTCCTTTGGAGGGCCTCATCGACGTGGCGGCCGAGAAAACCCGCCTCGCCCGGGAGATTGCAAAGATCGAACAGGAGGTGGTGCGCAGCGAATCCAAACTCGGCAACGAGAGCTTCGTGGCGCGCGCGCCCGCCGAGGTGGTGGAGCAGGAAAAGGCCCGCCTCGGAGAGTGGCACGGCAAGCTGGCCCAACTCCGGGAGATGTTGGAAGGCCTCGGATGATGCCTTGCAAGCCAAGCACCAGTTCATAAAGTCGCGAATTCGTACGGGGGATGTCGGATCTAACTAATATCGAGGGCGTCGGTCCGCTTGAGGAGGAATTGCTTCAAGCCACCGGTTGGACCGACGTGCAGTCCTTGGCCAAGGCGGATGTGGACGTGCTGACGCGGGAGCTCGCCGCGGCCAATACGATGCTCAAGATCATGCCGCGCACGCCCGGGCGGCCGAAGGTCGAACGCTGGGTGAGTGCCGCGATCCGCCTTCTGGATCCCGGCGCGGTGCCGGTCGGCAAGAAAACTGCGGTGGTGACGGCGGCTGCCGAAACCGGGGATGCCATTGCTCCCGGTAGAACCACGCGCCGCCGGAGCGCCAAAGCCGTTTCCCCGGCAGAGCCGGTGGCGGCATCGGCCGCGGCGGTTGCCGGGGACCCGCTGCAAACGGCGGGCGAGGACAGGGCCGCGGAAGCCGGTCTCGTGAACTACGAAGCCGAGCAGGAGGTTCAGGAAATGCTGGCCGCGGCTCCCCTCGCCATTCCGATTCCGGCCCGAACGCTGGCTGAGAGGGGAATCGGCCCTTCGGAGATCGCGGTGGCTGCGCTCCTGAACCGCGCGTCGGGAGATCTCGAGGTCCGGGTGACGGTGGAGAAGCCGGTGCCAAAGGATATTCCCGAAGCTCCGGCGGGAGGCCGCCGGACGATGACGGCACCCGTTTCGGTCGAGGTTTCCGATTCGGGACCTGCTCCGGGTCGCCGGGGCATCGACGCCTCGAAGGTCCGCACCATCGAGGAGGTGCAGGGCGATGCTCCGCCGGTGCGCGCCTCTTCAAGCAAGGCGGGCATGCAGGACGACCGGATCGCCCTGCTGCGGTCCCCCCTCCCGGAGACGAACAAGGGCCGGAAGCCCGGCTCCCGCTTCTACATCCGCGGCGTGCTGCACGACCAACCTCTGAAGGTGTGGTTCGGCGGGCTCTTCGCGGTCCTACTCCAGCTTTCCGTGCCGCTTGCGGTGATCGCCGCCCCTCTGCTGATCCTCTCGAACGAGAAACAGGAGAGCTTCCAGTGGGTGCCGAAATGGATCATCGCCTTCCCCATCTCCCTGCCGGTGCTGGGGCTTCTCTACATTCTCGTGAGCGCCCGCGCGAAGTGCCGGGTTTGCGCCCAGCGGCTCTATGTGCCGAAGCATTGCCTGAAGAACCGCAAGGCCCACCATCTGCCCCTGCTGGGTCACATCGGTGCCCTGGCGCTGCACGTGATGACCTTCAAGTGGTTCAACTGCACCTTCTGCGGCACTTCCATCCGCATCAAGAAGTAGCACCGCGGCTCGCGCCGCGGCGTTCACCCCTCCATCGTAGCGGCGCTGACCACCGCCAGCGCGTGATCGTCCGGTGTGCGGAAGCAGCGTTCCCGCCCTGAGCCGGGCGCGCGGACGATCCAGCAGGAGCCGCCGTTGTCGCGGTTGACGAAAACCATGCCGCCGCGCTCCAGCACGTCGATGCGTGCGCGCTTGCCCTGCGGGGTGACCCAGAAAAGCTCGACGATCTCGTGGAGGGCGTTCGCCACTACCACCGTGTGGGGCTCTCCTTCGCGGTCTTCGTCAGGGCTGGAAGCCACGGACCCGACCGGCAGCCACTCCACCGTCGAACGCTCGGATACCTGGCAAAGTTCCGCCAGTTCTGCATCGCTCAGGGCGGCTTGGTTCCAAGCTTTGCGGAACTGCAGCGGCGTCCAGCCGAAGGCCTTGTTGAAGGAGCGGATGAACTGCTCGCGGCTGTTGAACCCGGAAGCGCGCGCCACATCCATCACCGATTGGCCGCTGCGCATCAGCAGCGCTCGGGCGAGCGTGAGGCGGTGCATCGTGAGGTGCTCGGCGAAACCGGCTCCCGTGGTTTCCTTCAGGATCCGGATGAGCTGGCGCGGGCTCTTGTTGAAGCGCTTGGCGGCATCTCCCAGCTTCACGGATTTCTCCAGATTCGGGCGCAGCCATTCGTGGAGCTGGGTAACCAATTGGTCCTTTTTCGGGGAGCGCTTGGCACCCCGGTCGGGGCCGGCCGCCGCCGCCGCCGCTTCGCGGGTGAGCGCGGCCAAGCGCATGGCAGCCGCCACGATCACGAGATCCCGCGACCATTTCTCACCGGCTTGGCCCTGATGGGCGGATTGCGCCTCTCCCGTGAGTTCGCCGATCTGCTGGTAGATCACCGGATCCACCGCTCCCACCACCATCGGCTCGCGCCCCGGTAGCTTCAGCCGGATGGTTCCGAGACCCGGCTCGATGGCCAGGAGCTGCCCGTTTCCGCTCGAAACGCGGCCTTCCTGCTCCGGCCAAAAAGAGACTTTTACGGGCCCCAGGCCGTTCTCCCAGCGGTAGATGAAAGCGGGCCCGTTGAGAGTGATGGAGCCGTTCACCGCGGGCTCCACCGGAACCGCTTTCCACGCTTGAAGCTCGGCCCATTGGGGCCCGGCGGCGTCAAGGACGGTGAGGATATCGTGATCGGAACTGCTGGACATGTTCTAAGACTCCGCTGTTGGGAACTGCAAAAAGATGACTCAATGAGACTCAGCAGTTCCGAAACCGATGGCAACCGCCGGGAGGGACATTTTTTCAGAACGTCCGCCGTTTGACAGGTCAAACCGTCATCCCTCCGTGTCCTGCGCGCCGCTGGCGGCGGGACTGCCGCCGCTCATTCCGATGCCGGGGATCACGCGGCGAACCAGCTTTTTGAGGCCGCTTTCGCCCGCTTCCAGTTCCAATTCGGCCTGCCGCATCGCCTTCTCCCAAGCCGGTGCAAAGC
>CBIHMP010000095.1:0-12407 GCA_966211015.1 uncultured Luteolibacter sp.
AAGCTCTTTTTACGCGATTTCACGGACTTTTCCCGCCATCCCCCGCGATCGCGGGTGATGTGCGATTCCCGCATTTTGGATTGCATTGAACGCCAAGGGGAGATAGCTCGCTCCCGTCCCTGCGGCAGGCGGGTGTAGTTCAATGGTAGAACGCGAGCTTCCCAAGCTTGAGGCGTGGGTTCGATTCCCATCACCCGTACCATCCCCTCAGCGGCTGACGTGGCGGTTCGCCGTCTCGTGAAAGCGCCACGGTAGCTCCCGGCCGCGGGAAATCCCGATCCTCTCCCCCTCCAGTACCCCGGCATTCATCCCGGCGAAGATCCCCGTTTCCGGCCCCTCCAGGAAGGTCGTGCCGTGAACCGTGCCCCCGATACCCAAGGCTTTGGTAAGCTTTCCGGGCCCGGAACAGAGGTGGCGGAGGTCCGCGACGCCCCGCCTTTCCGCCATCTCCCCGATCCCGGATGTGGGTTCCAAAGCCCGGAAGAGCACGAAGCCCGCCATGTCAGGGCCCTTCACGAGCACGTTGAAAAGCCAGTGCACCCCGTAGTTCAGGTACACGTAGGCCGTCCCGGCTTCGTGGGATTGGACGAAGCGCCGGGCACCCGGCCTGAAAAACGTATGGCAGGCCGGGTCCCCCTCCGCCGTGTAGGCCTCCGTCTCCACGATCCTTCCCGCGCAGCCGCGCCATTCGAAAACACAGCCGATCAGGTCCCGCGCGCACTCCACGGGATGTCGCTCGAAATACGAGGCGGTAAGGCGCTTCATGGCATCACAGACCGGTCGGCCGGTCGATGAAGGCGGTGGCAAGGCCGAAATCCCGGGCCAGACGGCCGGCCGCGGCCTTCACCCCGAAAGTCTCCGTGGCGTAATGCCCGGCATATAACACGTTCAGCCCCAGTTCCTCCGCCAGGGGATAGCTCCAGTGGGGACCCTCTCCCGTGATAAACGTATCTATGCCCGCGGCAGCGCAGCCCGCAACTTCCGAGCCCGCTCCTCCGGTGATGATCCCTATCTTTCTAACAACTTCCGGCCCGCCGGGGCAGAGATGGACCGGTCCGCCCACCGCCGCCGCCACCCGCGCGATCAGATCGGCCCGCTGGATTTCCGCCTCGGCGGTCAAGCCGAGCCGGATCCCCTTCCATTCCATGAAGGCACCCTCCGGCCGGATGCCCGCTGCCTTTGCGAGCAAGGCGTTGTTGCCGAGTTCCGGATGGAGATCCAAGGGTAGATGGGCCGAGTAGATGGCCAATCCCCCGTCCATCGCCGTCTTGATTTTCCGGTAGAAAGCCCGCGTCAGCGGCTGCACGCCCTGCCAGAACATCCCGTGATGGACGATCAGCAGGTCCGCGCCCCCGGCCACCGCCTCCTCGACCACCGCCAGGGAGGCATCCACCGCGGCGGCCACCTTCGTGACGGTTCCGCCGTTCTCCAATTGAAGACCGTTCACCGCGCCGGGGTAATCCGGGATCTCCGCGATCCTCAGCTCCGCGTCCAGAAACGCCACGATCTCCTGCAAACCGGTCATGCAGGACGATGAATCGGGGATCGGAAATTGGCCATTGCGGATTGAGCGCGAAATCACCGCCCGGGCCGGATACTGCTATCCTCCGGCAAAGCTCTTCAGGTCCCCCGGCAGCTCCGACCGCCATTCCACCCGGTGCCCCGCCCATTCCACCGCCAGCAGGCACGCGTGCAGCGCATGCCGGGGCAAGATCAGCCGCGCCACCGACTCCCCCGAAAGCGCGCCGGAAAATTGCTCCAGATACGGCGTCCCGTCGGTCCCGTAGATCTTGTCCCCGACCAAAGGATGTCCCGCGTGCTCCAAATGTACCCGGATCTGGTGCATCCGCCCGGTCTCCGGCGCACAGCGCAAGAGCGCGAACTTTCCCAGCGCATGGGAAAACCGCCGCTCGACCCGGAATGTCGTCACGCATTCCCGTCCGCCCGGGTCCACCACCTGCCGCAGCCAGATCGCCCCGCCGCCTCGGGTAATGGAAGCCTCTACCCGTCGTTCATCCCACTCCGGCCAGCCGTGGACGATGGCCAGATACTCCTTCTCCACCTTCCGCGCCTGGAACTGGAGGGAGAAGTGACGCGCCGCCGCGGCGTTCTTCGCCACCAGCACCACCCCGCTCGTCTCCCGGTCCAGCCGGGTGAGGATGGAGAGGCGCGCGCCGTTCGTCCGCTCATAAAGGAGCAATTCCTCGAGCCCGCCCAGCAGCGTGGGTTCCACTTTCCCGTTCGCCGGATGCACGGCCAGCGGTGCCGGTTTCTCCACCACGATCCAGTCCTCCGACTCGTCGATCACTTGGAAATCGCACTCCGCCCGCACGGGACGAAATAGCGGCCGGAGAGGCACCCGAGGCGAGGGAAAACACCCTGCAAACAAAGGTTTAATCCATTGTTTGACCTTGCCACCCGCGGCTTGCTACCCGCTACTTCCGCCCCATGTCCGCCGACGCGCAGCACACCCTCGCCTCCGCCGCCACCCTCGAAGGCACCTCCCTTCACACCGGGGCCAAGGTCACCCTGACCCTGAAGCCCGCCCCCGTGGACCACGGCTTCAAATTCCGCCGCGTCGATCTGCCGGACCAGCCTTTCATCGATGCCGATGCCGACAAGGTCCAGACGGTCGAGCGCGCCACCACCCTCGCGGAAGGCTCGGTGAAGGTGCATACGGTGGAGCACGTGCTCTCCGCCCTCACCGGCATGGGTATCGACAACGCGATCATCGAGATGGACGCGAACGAGCCTCCCATCGGCGATGGCTCCGCGCGCCCTTTCGTCGAGCTGATCAAAAAGGCCGGTATCGCCAAGCAGGACGCCCTGCGCAAGGTCTGGGAAATCCGCGAGCCGATCCACCAGGAAAGCGGCGACGGCACCCTGATCACCATCGTTCCTAGCAAGACCTTCCGCGTCTCCGTCACCAATGTGGGCCCGGAGGGCCGCTTCACGCAGTACTTCTCCGCGGAGATCACTCCCGCGGCGTACGAGCAGGAGATCGCCCCGGCGCGCACCTTCGTTTACTACGAGGACGTGAAGCCCCTGCTCGACAAGGGCCTGATCAAAGGCGGCTCGCTGGAAAGCGCCATCGTGATCCGCGGCGAGCAGGTGATGACCAAGGAACCCCTGCGCTTCACCAATGAATTCGCACGCCACAAGGCGCTGGACGTCATCGGCGACCTGATCCTGAGCGGCAAGCGCATCCTCGGCCACGTGATCGCCGTGAAGCCCGGCCACGGCCCGAACTCCAAGCTCGCCGCCACGCTCAAGCGCGAATACGCCCGCGTCCGGTCCCTGGCCGCGCCCTTCGCCCTCCCGACCGGCGAGACCGTGCTGGATATCAACGACGTCCTGAAGATCCTCCCGCACCGCTATCCTTTCCTGATGGTGGACCGGATCATCGACATGATCGGCGATTCCAAGTGCACCGGCGTGAAAAACGTCACCATCAACGAGCCCTACTTCATCGGTCACTTCCCCGGCCATCCGATCATGCCGGGCGTGCTGCAGCTCGAAGCCATGGCACAGGTCTCGAGCGTACTGATGCTGCGCAAGCCCGAGAACGCCGGGAAGATCGGCTACTTCATGAGCGCGGATTCCGTGAAATGGCGCCGCCCCGTGCTCCCCGGCGATACCCTCCACATCGAGGCCGAAGTCCTAAAGATTCGCGGCAGCATCGGCCAGACCCGCTGCCGCTGCCTCGTCGGCGGAGAAGTGGCCTCCGAGGCGGAATTGAAGTTCGCGCTGGTGCAGCAGTGAACGGCGCGGCCCGCCCAAAAATCGTAGGCGCGGTGGTGACACCGCGGGAACGGTCCCTGCCGGCCGCTATCCCTTGAAGGGATCACCACGGGCCCGCGTTCTCACGAACGCGCCTACGGATCAGCACGGACCTCTTCGGCACCGGTCACCTTGCCGGTGAGGCGTTCTCACGAACGCGCCTGCGGATCGGCACGGGCACTCACTCCCACGCCTGCATCGCATCCGCATTTCCGACCCAGGCGCCGAAGTACGGCCACTCCGCGCGTTCCCGCCAGAGGAACACGAAGAAGGGTCTATCATAGGAAAAGATCCGCGGATAAACCGGCGGCGGCTCCGGCTCGTCCCCGAAGGCATCCTCGATGCTCACCTCCGCGCGTACCCTTGCACCGCGCTCGTGCAGTTCGAATTCCACCTTCTGCTCCGCCCGGACGATCCGGCGCGGCACCTCCTCCCCCTTGTAGAAACGCATGGAACCTAGCTCCCCCGCGAAATCCTTCACCGTCTCCAGCTTCAGATAAGGAACCTTCACGACGTCCAGCCGGTGCAGGCGGACATCGTTGTATTCCAGAGCGGTTTCCGGCCGTTCGCGCCATTCCTTGCGCCACTCCCGCAGCCACAGGCAGGCCGTGGCGAAATCCTGGGCGGCTGGAGGTCGGAACAGCACGATGGTTTCGTCCGTCCCGCGGCAAGAGAGTTGGAGCGCGTGGCTTTTCTCACTGGGCCGGTAGGCGAGCACCTTCACGGTACCGGTGAAATCCGCGCTCTTTTCACCTTTCACGCCGAAAAAGCGGACCTCCCGCGCCTCGCCCCCGGCAACAAAACGTAGCGGCAGCTTCGTCGAGCGGAAAAAAGCCTCCGCGAAAGACACCTCCCGGTCCAGGAGCCCGAAGGCTGCCGTCTTGATCGGACTCGGATCCGTCAGGTGGAAAGGTGCTTCGCCATTCCCGAGCAGTTCCCCGGCCTCGCGGTTCACCCGCTCCAGGAACTCCTCCGTCGCCGGCCCGGCCCAGGTTTGCCAGCCGGAATCCGGCATCACCGTCGGAGTGTCCAACCGGAAAGAGTCCAGCCGCGAGATCAGTTCGTTCGGCGGTTCCACCCGCTCGGTTTTCCCGCCGTGGTATTTGCCGAGTTTGTCCCAGGTTGCTTGGAATATCGGGGTCCAAACCACCGTGGACTCCGCGGGAAAGCTCTGTTCCGGATGCACCACCGCGGTGATCTCCGCCGCGACGGGAAGCCCTGCGGCCAAGAGCAGGAGGAGCGCTTTCATCGCACCGAGAGGGTATCGGCCTTCACGAAGACCATGATCTTGCGGCTGAAATCGCTGTCGCCGTTCTGGTCCTTCGGCGTCGCGATCCCGGCCAGGACATACTCGCCGTCGTTCAGGGTCAGTGCCGTGGTCACTTGGATCGAGTAAATCTGCGGCACCTCGATCTTCGACACGTTTCCCAAAGGATCCTTCCGCTCTTGCCAGACGGTCCTGCCGGTCTTCCACGACAATTCTGGAGCAAAGCGCAGGTCGATGATCCTACCGCTATCTCCTGTCGTCGGCTCGGATTCGAGGGCCGAACCGACATTTCTTGTTTCAAAGGAAGTCGGCGTCGCAGGGGTCATCAACGCTGCCATGGCTTTGAGAAGCTCCGCTGCGACTTCCGGATTTTTCTCCGCTATGGTGATATGATTCGGGATCTCCGGCGGCTCCGCCTCAGAGGGATAGATGTGCTCATCGACCGACTCGATAGCGGCTCGCTCGCCGCTGCGGCCAGTCACGAGTTGGGTCTCCAGCAACCTCGCCTCACCCTTCTTCACGAGCTCCTGGAGCTTCTGCCGCAGACCGGTGGCATCCGCGGTGGCCGGCTTGGCCATGAACATCAGGTCCGTCAGCTTCTCGTGGGCCAGCTCGATGTATTCCACCTGCACCTGAACCAGCTTCGGCGCGTTCAGATCGGGATCGAAGGGATCCGCCACATCTTCGGCCTCTTCCATGGGCCCCTCTTCAAAAGGCGGTGGCACCTCGGGTTGCTGGGCATGGAGCAGAGGGCAGACGGCGAGGAATAGAAATGGGAGGATCTTCATTTGAGAAGTTGGGCGAGAGAAGCAGTCGGGAGGAATCTGATTTAGGGTGGGGAAACCAGGTCCGCTTTCACGAAGACTAGGACTTTCCGCGACATGTCCGCGGTTCCCTCCGCGTCTTTCGGGCTGAGGGCCGCCGCGAGAATACATGAGCCGGGCTTCAACCTCAGGGCGGTGTGGAACTTCAGACTGTAGATCTCTGGCATCTGAATTTTCGAGACGTTGCCAGCTCCATTCTTGTGCTCCAGCCACACGGTGTTTCCCGTGTGCCAGGTCAACTGAGGTTCGATGACCATTTGAATGTGGTTCGAATCCCGGGAAACCATCGGTTCAATCTCCAAAAGACTGCCGATCTCGCGCGTTTCGAACGCCGTCGGGGTGAAGATCCGGTGGTAATCATCGCGCAGCTCCGGCACCGGGATCTCCATGGGTGGAGGAGGGTCGATCATCACCCTTTGCTGATACTCGGTGGGAAAAATCAGCTCTTTGCATGACCCGGAAGAGAGCTTTTCTCCGCTGGCACCGGTCACGATCTGAACCTCCAGCGATTTCGCGAGGTTCTCCCGCATCAACTTCCCTACCCTGGCGCGGAATTCCTCGCCCCGCTTCGCCCCTCCCTCCGCGATCAGCTCCGTGAAATGCTCGTGAGGCAGCTCGATCCACTCCACCTCCACCTGCACGAGCCCCGCAGCTTCTCCTCCGCCCACTGGAGCCCGCTGCTCCTGCGCTAACAGCGAGGGGACCAGCACCAGCGTCAGCAATAAGTTCCGCATTATCTCGTTCTAGGTTCGTGTGCCGGCCGAGGCAAACCTCTTCGTCCCGCCATCAAAGAGCGGTTGCCTCGGAGAGAAACGAGCCGCAGCTAGATCTTATTCGAAAAAACCGCCAGCCGCCGGTCCACCGCCTTGTTCGGCGCGTCGGTCAGGGGCCGGGCGTGGGGGTGGTGGAGATCCGCCAGCTTGACCGCGCCGGATTGGAGCAGGCAGGCCATCGCCAGTTCATGCTCGCGGTCGAAGTAGGAGGTGATGACCAGCAGCCCGCCCGGTGCCAGGCAGCCCAAGGCATTGCGGAAGAGCACCAGCCAGGTGTCCGGATCGTGCCAGTAGTTCTGGTGCCGGATGAACACCAGGTGGAAGGCCGGGAGCTGCCTCATCCGGTCCGTGCGGGAGGCATCCCCGGCGCGGAAATCGAGCTGCCAGCCGGGGGGAGCGGCGGGAACCCAGCGCGCTTTCCCCTCCGCCGCCTCCACGGGCCGCAGATCGATCGCGAGATAAAACAAGTCACTCGCCAGCGGGGCTACGGTGGTCAGCAGGACGCCGGTCTCGTCGGCACGGCCGCAGGCGAGGTTCAGGACTGCCGGGGCTGCCGGGGCGTTCCAGCCCGCCGCCTGCAGGCCGAGCTTCAGCAGCCCCCCCAAGCGGCGCACATCGGCCCCGATACCGGGGTAGCTGAAAGGAATGGCCGGAGTCACCGCGGGGGGAAGTGAGACGGCCTCCCGGACGGATTTCAAGTTTGTCTTCCCGCGCCCTGCTTGCTACCTAGAATCCCTTTCCGCCGGAAAACCTGACTAATGGTTCCAAGCACTTCGCCCGTCCGCCAAGTGGATGCCGCCCTCCAAGCGTCCATTGCCTACATTGCCAACCAATTCGCGATCGAAGGAGACTTCGTCCACGGCGAGGAAATCGAGAGCGGACACATCAATTCCACCTACCGGGCGACCTTTGAAACCGCCAGCGGCAGCCGCCAGCGCTACATCCTCCAGCGGATCAACGAAAAGGTCTTCAAGGACCCGGTGGCGGTGATGCGGAACGTGGAGTGCGTCACCCGGCATATCAACTGGAAGGTCCTGCGGGTGAAGCGGGACTTGGGCGGGCAGACCCTGAACCTCTACCCCGGCCGCGGCGGCAAGTCCTGGGTGATCGGCCCGAACGGGGGCGTGTGGCGCTGCTACAACTCCATCGAAGGCTGCGTGACCTACGACATCGTCGAAAACACCCGCCAAGCTTATCAAGCGGCGCGGGCCTTCGGCTCCTTTCAGGATCTGGTGAGCGATCTGCCCGCCAGCGAGATCGAGGAGACGATCCCGGATTTCCACCACACGCGGAAGCGCTTCGAGCGCCTGATGCAGATCGCCGATGCCGATCCGCACGGGCGCGCCGGTGCCGTGGGCGCGGAGCTGGATTTCGTGCGCGCGCGGGAGAAGGATGTGGATGTGATCCTGGAGCTGCTGGCCAGCCACGCGATCCCCACCCGCATCACTCACAACGACACGAAGATCAACAACGTGATGATCGATGCGGATTCCGACGAAGCGGTCTGCGTAATCGATCTCGATACGGTGATGCCCGGGGCCTCGCTCTACGACTTCGGCGATCTCGTCCGCACGGCCACCAGCCCCGCGGCGGAAGACGAGCCGGATCTCTCGAAGGTAGTCATGCAAATCCCGATGTTCGAGGCGCTGGTGGACGGCTATCTCGACGCGAGCTCCGATTTCATCAACGACGCGGAAGCCGATCATCTCGCCTTCTCCGGCAAGCTCATCACGATGGAGACGGGCATCCGTTTCCTGACCGACTTCCTGGAAGGCGACGTCTATTTCAAGACCCACCGCGAAGGCCACAATCTCGACCGGTGCCGGACCCAGCTAAAGCTCGTGGCGGAGATCGAGCGCCAGCGGGAGGCCATGGAGAAATTCGTGAAAAAAGTCCGCCGCGGGAAACACTAGAAACGCACCACGTGGAAATGCGCCGGCCTCCCGGCCGGTACGCGCGGCCCTAATGGGCCGAGGTGAACTTCAGGCCGACAATCGAAACGATCAGCAGGCCGAGGAAGATCGCGCGCGCGGGAGTCATTGTCTCGCCCATGAAAGCCACGGAAGCGACGGCGGCACCCGCGGCCCCGATACCCACCCACACGGCGTAGGCCGTGCCGATCGGCAGGTCCTTCACCGCGGTGGCGAGGAGGATGAGACTGGCCACAAGAGCTCCGCCAACCCAGAGCGAGGGCCAAGGCCTCGTGAAGCCGTGGGTGGATTTCAGGCCGAGGGCCCAGCAAACTTCTAGAGAACCGGCGAGGACGAGCAGGAACCAAGGATTCATAGGAGCACCATGTGAAATTCAGGTGCGTCGTCTTTTCCTTAACCGGGTACGGCGCGTCTCGTCCGGGCGGGCGGAAAGAAGCACTCCGGCACCCGGGGGTCAAGAGACGATCCCGGGACCACCCCGGCACGCCCCGATGGCCTCTCCCCCTGTGGCCTTGGGCCCACTCCGCAGCGCGCATTTGCCAGATGCGCTTGCAGCGGTGGCACGGGAGAGGGTCTCTCGCCCACTCACACTCGGGACACAATGCCGCCGTTCATCAAAGAGCAGTCGGTCTTCGCCGCTCCGCCGCAATGAACGCAGCGCAGGTGGAGGATCAATTGCTTCGAATAGGTAGAGCCGACCGGCTTCCCACAGTGGGGGCAGGCCAAGGTACTGACATATTTCGCCCGGGAAATTTCCGGCTCCGGGGGCCCGCCCGATCCTACGCCGCGCCTCGGGTGGCGTTTGAAATAGTAGATCCCCACGGCGACCGCACCCCCGGTCATGATCAAGACCGCTGCCCAACCCATCAAGCCCGCCGACTCCATCAGGGCGATCAATCCATTCCCCGCAAGCATGAACACGATCGCCAGCCCCAGTCCCTTCAGCATCTTCGTGCCCTCGAAGGGATTGCCGAAGGTGCTGAAATATTCGTCGGCACATCGTACAACCGGAAGTGCTGGCTCCTGTGGTTTCATCTAAGGCTAAACCTAGCCAAATTCCTTCCGCCCCGCGATGACAAAGGCCACGGCGATTGTAGGGAGAGTTCGGGCAGGTCACTTACCTTTGAGACCGGGACGCCGCCTCGTTCGGCGCGATGGCCTCCACCCGCGGGGTCGCCCTCCCTCGCAGCCTTCGCCAGACGCCGCGCAGCGTGCACCTTCCACCGGTGCAGCTTGCATTCCGGGCGCGGGCGGGGGTCTTGAAAACACGGGCTCGGAGCCATGGCACGGCGCGCGCTAAGACCCGCACCCATGATTCCCGGTTTCTCCTTCGCTCTTCGTTCGCTGTTCAGCCGGCGTCTCCGCCGCGACCGTCCCTTCCGTCGCGTGAAGATCTTCAACCCCTGAGGGAGCCGGGATCGCCCTAAGGGCAGGCGGATCACCGCCCCAGCGTCATCACGCACTCCAGGTGGCGCGTGTGGGGGAAGAGGTCGAAAGGCTGCACTTTCTCCAGCTTGAAGCCGCCTTCCTTCAGGATCGCGAGATCGCGGACCTGCGTGGCGGGATCACAGGAAACGTACACCACCCGCGCGGGCGCGAAGGCGATGAGCTGCGCGAGGAACTCCGGCGAGCAGCCCTTCCGCGGCGGGTCGATCAGGACGGCCGTTTCCGCGGCGGGGAATGCGATGTCCGCGAAGATCGCCTCGGCCGAGGCGGCCATGAAGCTCGCGTTCGTGATCCCGTTCGACTCGGCATTCCGCCGCGCCCAGTCGGCGGCGGATTCGTTCACCTCCACGCCGGCAACCTGCTCGAAATATTTCGCCAGCGTGAGGGCAAAGAGGCCGGAGCCGCAATAGGCATCCACCAGATAGCGGGTGCCGCCCGCGCTGGCCTCCGCCGCCGCGTGGCCGGTGAAGGCGGGAAGGATGAAAGGATTGTTTTGGAAGAAATCCCCGGCCAGGAAATCGAAGGAAAGATCGCCGATATGCTCGGTCACGACGGCATTCGGGTTCGTCTCGACCCTGCCTTCGGTGGCGCGCAACAGGAGCGTGGCTCCTTTCTTGAAGGTCTTCGCGCGGTGGCGGATCGAGTCCCTCTCGCGCGGCAGCGCGGCATTGATCTCCGCCATGGCGATCGGGCACTGCGGGACATCGATGATGCCGCTGCGCCGGCCGACCGGGAGAAAGCCGATCCCCTCGATCACACCATCCCGCGGGCGTTCGAAGTGCGGCGTGATCTTCGAGCGGTAATTCCACACCTGCGGCGAGGGGATGCAGGGCTCGACGGGAAACTCGATGCCCGCCATGTGCTGGAGAAGCTCCCCCACCTGCCGGGTCTTCCACGCCAACTGGGCTTCGTAGGAAAGGTGCTGGTACTGGCAGCCGCCGCAGGCCCCGAAGAGCGGGCAGCCGGGCTTGGTCCGCTCCGGAGCCGCTTCGAGCACCTCCATGAGGTCGGCTTGCGAGCAATTCTTGTCGTTCCGGTACACCCGCGCCTTCACCCGTTCTCCGGGCAGGCAGAAGGGTACGAAAACCACCCAGCCGTCCACGCGGCCGATGCCGACGCCCAGATTGCTGAGGGAATCGATCCGGAGCTCGATTTGCTCATGATAGGCAAAGGGATGAGGGTGGAATTTCTTCGGCGGGCGCTGCATGCGGAGCACCGGGGTAGGACGCGGCGGAACTCTTGCCAAGTCCGGCTTTCGCCGGGCACCTTGCATTCGCGGAGGGAACGGGGCAGATTGGTGCCATGAAGGCGGGATGCTGTCTGCTGCTGCTGGCGGGTTTCCTCCACGCGGAGGAGGAGCCCCAAGGCACCGTCTGGTACGACTCGAAGGGCGAGATCGCGATGATCGACCCGCCCGCGGCCGGAAGGCAGGCCAAGGAGCCCTTCGTGCCTCAATGGGTGACGCGGGAAGAACGGCGCGGTCGGGCCTTGCGCGGCGGCAATCGCCGCAGCCGTTCACGGTGGGAAGACGCATACCCGGTTTGGGGCTGGGGATTCCCCGCGCGCTACTGCCGCCCCTCGCCTTGGCTGTCGCGGTCGTGCGTGCGGCCCTTCCCGGGCATCCGGGTGATCATTCGTTGACCCGTTTGTCCGGCGTGGAACCCGACGGAGGGGAAGCAATCACCCCCCCGGATCGGCTTGGTGCCTGCGCGGTGGGCGCGAAATCCTTCTGATCCGGCAAGCTTCCTGCAGGATCCGGCACGCGCATGCCGCTCCTTACCGCCACCTGGGGAGGTGCCGGAGCCTCCTGCATGGTCGCAACCGCAGGCTTCTCGCCCTTCGGTTTCTCCACCGGGGCCGCCTCGACCAGAATGGCCTTCGGCGGCACGCAGGAAGCTGCGAGACAGGCGATAGCGGTGCAGGCGACAAAGCGGATCATGGACTCGGAACGGGCGTGGAACATGACCCGCCGGAATCGCCTTGGCAATGGAGAACCCGGGGAGCGTCCGCCTGGAATTCCGCGCAGAAAAATGAACAAGACAGGCCGGGAGCATCGTTATCGTCCGGTTCCCTCCGAAAAATATCATGAAAGCATTCTCCTCCATTTTCGTGGCGCTCGCGGCGCTCGCCCTACCCGCCTTGGCGGACGATAAGGAAACATCCGTGCCGGACGCTTCCCTCAGCCAGGTCAGATGGACCGACGTGGTCAACGGGGCAGCCTTCGACAAGGCGGCTCTCGAGGGCAAGGTCGTGGTGATCGAAGAGTGGGGCGTGAATTGCGCTCCCTGCATCGCCAGCCTGCCCGACATGGCGAAGCTCGCCAACCGCTACGACAAGAAGGGCTTGGTGGTCGTCGGCATGGAACGCCAGGGCGGCACCAAGGACC
>CBIHMP010000096.1:0-12388 GCA_966211015.1 uncultured Luteolibacter sp.
GGTGAAAACGTGGCCGGCTTGCCGATCGCGGGAATCGTTTCAAACCGGTAGCCCGTGTATTTCCGGCGGGCTTCCTGATCAATTTTCTTCTCCGAGACCAGCAACAGGACCTCGCCGCCGCGTGCCGTCCACTCTTCGGCCACTGCCAGACCCGGGAAGAGGTGCCCTCCCGTTCCGCCGCACGCGATCACCAACGACGTTTTCCCGCTCTTTCGTTCCATAATCCGGACTCCCGGGACCCCGGCTAAGTGCCGCACGGCCACGTCAAAGCATGCAACATTTCTTGATTATCAGGCAATCTCCAAAACCGGGCGTTAGAGGGATTTCACTGGGTTCCACAGGCTGCCCGGAACCCCCGCGGGCCGGGCCGAAATTCCGTCCGCCTCCATACCACCGGGACACTCGCTCCATGGAGGCAATCAGAGGCCGTTTTTGCGAATAACATGAGAAGAAGCCACGAATTATTAACGATTTCCGACATCGAATAGCTCCTACCGAGCACCACCCTCATCCTTACCAAAATTCCCCTATGATTGACAATCAGATGCTTGAACACCCCCCAGCGCAGGGATCCCTCGAGGTCCGAAAACGGGAAGGATAACTACTCCCACGCGATCACGTATCAGATTCCCCTTGTGGTCGGGCACCCGGGCCTATTTGCTCCCGACGTTCCTAGGAACAGGTGTGTGTGTGTTAAATGTGTGTTGCAGCCGCCCGGCGGGTCACTTCCCCCGATCCGCCGGGCGGACTGCCGAAATCCCCGCACCGATCCTCCCGGTTGCCGCCTCAGGGCCGGAAGACGAAGGACAAATCCGTCGTCGCGACCAATTCCTCCACCCGCATCCGCCGCGGCGTGTCCCGGCCGGTCCAGCTCTCGAGGAAGAGGAATTCCTTCCGCCCGGCATTGTAGCCGACGATAACCGACGCATGAAGCGGCGCCTCCTCCCCTGGCCACGAAGCCCGCTCTCCGGCCGATGCCGGATCGGGCAGGGTGGCCGAAGGATCCCTTAAATGCTCCTTCATGAACCGGCTGTGCAAGGCATTGCGCTCCGGGGAATAGCGGCGCCAGACGATCACCGGGAACCCCTTGCCCAGCGCTCTGGTAGCCGCCGCCGGGTCGAATTTCGTGGAGCGATCCAGCCCGAAGCCCGCCTCCGCGGCGACGGAGTGGTAAAGCTTCACCATGTTCGCGCCATCGGCCCGGCCGGTGTTCTTGAAGCCGCTGGCAACCGCCAGCCAGTCCTCGTCGAGGTGGAGGCCGAAATGCCGGGCTGCCATCGCCAGCGTGTTGAGCCCGCAATAGGGCCGGTAGCCCTGGGGAATGGGCCGCAGCCCCGGGAGGTGCACCGTTCCGTCGGCTTCACGGGCGACTCCCGCAGCCAGCTTCTCTAATTTTCCCCGCGGCGGCAGGGCTGAAACCACCGGGTCCATCCACTCCTCCGCGGGAAGATCGGCGGCGGAGATGCGCACCCGCAGCAGGCGGTTCTCCCCTGCGAGCAGGCGCACCCTGCGGCCATCCTTTCGCCATTCTTCCACCGGTGTCCGTAGTCCCCGGGTCTTTCCGATCTTCGCTTCCTCAGGTTCGGTACCGCCGCACGCCGCCGCTATCGCGCTTCTCAAATTGGCATGTGCGTCGGTGTAGAGCTTGGTGAATTCCACCTGCTTTTCCGAGAGCCGGGCCGCGATCTCCTTCCGCATCTCCCGGCGGCTGAGACCATCCGGCATTTCCTCGTCGAAATAGCCGAAATAGGATCCCGCATCCACGAAGGTCGCCTCCAGCGATTCCAGTTTGCCCTCCCGCCGGATGGAGCGGAGCAGGATCACGTCCTGGCCGAAAAGCTTCGGGCGCGCGCGCAGATGGGAGATCGTGGCGGAAGCAATCTGGCCCTCCTCGTTCCACTTGCCCGGCAGAGGCTCGGTTCCATCCCACAAATCGCCGGAAAGCAGCGTCTGCGTGAGATCCTGGCCATTGAGCGGGCTCTCTTCATTGAGCAGGGGCCCGACGATGGAATTCGGCAAGGCCGATACCAGACCCGGGCACAGGCACCCTGCGAGAAGCATGGCTAAGACCCTTTTCATAGTCCCACAGGTACGTCTCCTTGCCGGATTTCCAAGCCCGGAAACGGAGCCCGCCCTTGCTCATGGCCCGGGGACCGTCTAAAGCCGCCGCATGCATGGATTTGCCTACCGCCATGGCTCGCTGCACTGCGAGGACGTCGATCTACAGACCCTCGCCGCGGAACACGGCACGCCGCTCTACGTTTATTCCGCGAATACCATCCGCGATCACTACCGGCGGCTGGACCAGGCGCTGGGCTCGATCGACCACGAGGTCGCTTACGCCGTGAAGGCGAATTCCAACCTTTCCGTGCTGCGCCTGCTCGCGGAAGAGGACGCGGGCTTCGACATCGTCTCCGGCGGCGAGCTCTTCCGCGTGATCAAGGCCGGCGGCAACCCCGCCAAGTGCACCTTCGCCGGAGTTGGCAAGACCCGCGCCGAGATAGAATACGCCCTCAAGCAAGGCATCTACTCCTTCAACGTGGAGAGCGAGGAAGAGCTGCGCTACCTCAACGAGGTGGCCGGCGATCTCGGTGTGATCGCGCCTGCCGCGGTGCGCGTGAATCCGAACGTGGACGCGAAGACCCACAAGTACATCTCGACCGGCAAGTCCGAGAACAAGTTCGGCGTGGACTTCGACCTGATCCCCGACCTCTACGCCCGCGCCACGAGAGAGTTGGCCCACGTGAAATTGCGCGGCTTGCAAATGCACATCGGCTCCCAGCTCACCTCGATCAAGCCCTTCATCGAGGCCGTGGAGAAGGTGGCTCCCCTGGCCATCCACTTGAAGACCACGCACGGCATCGAGTTCTGGTCCATCGGCGGCGGCATCGGCATCGTCTATCAGGACTCGCTGGAATCCGGCGATGCCGCGTGGTGGGAAGCGAAGCCGGAAGGCGAGCGCCCCTTGACCATCGCGGAGTACGGTGAGGCGCTGGTCCCCCGTCTCGAACACCTCGGGCTGAAGATCCTCCTGGAGCCCGGCCGCTACATCGTCGGCAATGCCGGCGTGCTGCTTACCCGCTGCCTCTACGAAAAGCATGGCACCGCGAAAACCTTCAAGGTGGTGGACGCCGGCATGAACGACCTGATCCGTCCCGCCCTGTATGAAGGCCACCACGAAATCGCGCCGGTGAAGCAGCCCGGCACCGCGCGCCGCATGGTGGACGTCGTCGGCCCGATTTGCGAAAGCGGTGATTTCTTCTGCCAGGACCGCGAGTTGCCCGATTTCCAACCGGGCGAGATCGTCGCGCTGATGAGTGCCGGTGCCTACGGCTTCGTCATGGCGTCGAACTATAATTCGCGCCCGCTCCCGGCCGAGATCCTGGTGGATGGAACTACGGCACGCCTCGTACGGAAGCGCCAGACACCCGAGGACCTCATCGCCGGCGAGGTCTGATTCCGAAGGAGGGGGCTGCAGCGGCCCGCCGCCGCTCCTTTCCGATAGAGCCGTGCCTGCCGCGGCGTTCAATCCCCCGCGGGACTCCGCTCCGGCCCGCACCGCGGGCCCGGAACCTTCTTGCGCCCGTGCGTCTCTACCTCCAACTCCACCTGCTGGTTTTCCTGTTGGCGACGACGGCGATCCTCGGCGAACTCATTTCCCTGCCCGCTGCGGGTCTGGTGATCTGGCGGACGATCTTCGCTTCGCTCGGGGCGATGGCCTGGCTGATGGCGGTGCGACGGAAATCGCCGTGGCCGGGCTGGAAACTGGTGCGCGCCTTCTTCGGCGTGGGGATTCTCGTCGGCCTCCACTGGATCTGTTTCTTCGGCGCGATCAAGCTGGCGAACGTCTCGATCTGCCTGGCGGGGCTGGCCACCATTTCGCTCTTCACGGCGTTCACGGAACCTTTCTTCGAGCGGCGCCGGGTGCGGCCTTTCGAGGTGCTTCTCGGGCTACTGGTGGTGGTCGGCATCGCCTTGGTCGCGGGCTTTGAACGGGGCTACCTGCCGGGCCTCGGCGTGGCGCTGATGAGCGCCTTCCTCGCCGCCATCTTTCCGGTGCTGAACCGGCGCCTGGTGACCGCGGGCGGGGATCCGCTGGTGATGGTAGCATGGGAAATGGCGGGCGCGTGCGCGGTTGCCCTGCTCCTCTTTCCCCTGATCGGCGGCGGCACCCCGCTGCTCGCATGGAAGGGGCTCGATTGGTTGTGGCTCCTCTTGCTGGCCTGGGTCTGCACGATCTGCGCGCACGCCTTTCACATCCACCTGCTGCGCCGCTTGAGCGCCTACACCATGAGCATGGCTTTCAATCTGGAACCGCTCTACGGCATCCTCGCCGCCGCGCTGCTTTTCGGGGAGCACAGGGAGCTCCACCCGCTTTTCTATGCAGGAATGCTCACCATCCTGCTGGCGAATGTCCTGCATCCCCTGATCCTGCGGAGGCTTGCGAAGCCGGTCTAGCGCACCTGCCTACAGCTTCACCGCATAGGATCTCATGCCGACCACCGGCAGCGGCCGCAGATCCGCGGCATGCGAGCGCCGGTGAATGCCGCACAGCATTCCCACCGCCCCCAGCGAGATCAGCAAGCTGGTCCCGCCGTAGCTGACGAAAGGCAGCGGCAGCCCGTCGTTCGGAAACACGGCCGTCACCACCGCGATATTCACCATCGCCGGGACCACGATCACGCAGGTGAGGCCGAGCGCCACGCAGCGGTCGAACATATTCGACGCCTGCGCCGCGATCGAGAGCCCGCTGACCGCGATCAGCACGTAGCAAAGGACCGCACCGAGCGTGAAGGGAAGGCCGAGTTCCTCGCCGACCACCGGAAAGATGAAGTCCGTATGGGCATAGGTCAACGTGCCGAATTTTTCCGAGCCATTGCCGAGCCCCACTCCTTCCGGGCCACCGTTGCCGAAAGCCAGCAGCGCCCGCCATTGCTGCATCCCCTTGTGGAGCTGATGACGCGGGTCCTCGAGATCCATCCATGCCTCGATCCGCGACCAGCGGTTCTCGTTCGAGCGGACGAACCACGCCGCACCGGCCAGTCCCACCAGCGCGCTCGGCACCAGATACAAGAGCCGCGTGCCCACGCAGAAAAAGATCGCCGCTGCCGTGACCGAAAGCGCCAGCGCGGAGCCCACGTCCGTTTCGATCGCAATCAAGCCCACCGGAACTCCGATGATCATTCCCGGCAGGATGAAGCCGCGCCAGAGGGTATGCGTCTCCGTCTGCCAGCGCGCGAACCAACCGGCCATCGCCACGACGCCGACCACTTTCGCAAGCTCGGAGGGCTGGAAGCGGCCGAGCACCGGCGCGTAGATCCAGCGGTTCGACCCCAGCTCGGGCCGCTTGATCCCGGGCACGAAGCAGAGCACGAGCAACACGCAGACGATCGCCAGCGCCCAAGGCCAGATCTTCCGGAACCAGATGGGATTCACCTTCGAGAGGATGAAGGCGCCGACGAGCCCGGCCGCGGCCATCCATGCCTGGCGCGTGAGGAAGTGATAAGGCTCCTCCACGTTCTTCACCCAGGCGCTGGTACTGGCCAGCATGACCAGGCCGAGCACCACCAGGGCGGCGACGGCGGTGCAGAGAACGATGGAGGCGCTGCGTGACATGGGGAAGACAAGTGGCGGTTCAGGGAACAAGGAGCTGCATCCCCACCTTGAGCTTCTTGGGGTCTTTGATGCGGTTCGCCTTCATGATGGCGGCGGGCGTGGTCTTGTGAGATTGGGCGATGCGCCAGAAGGTGTCGCCGGATTTCACGATGTATTTTCTGGTGGTGGCGGGAGTCTCCGGCACCGCCTGGGCCACGGGAACGGATGAAGTGTCCTCGTCTGCCGCGGGAGCACCTGCCGGCCGCACCTTGGGGCGGGCCAGCACCGGAGTGGCGGCCGCCGTTTCTTCCATCGGTGCGGAGCGGAGTTCATCCACCGGCACCTCCAACACCGGAGAACCCTCCCGCAAGCGCGCCAGCTCCGCGGGCTCCAAGGCCATGATCGTGCGCGGCGGGATGCTCAGGACGCGCCCGGCGCGGAGTTCGATATTCTGGTTCGCAGCTCGCAGCTCCTCCTCTGTCACGCCTTTGCGCGACGCGATATTCGCATACGTGTCGCCGGCGGTGGTGATGTAGGTCTCGTCCCCCTGCTTCACCTGGGGCAGCGAGGCTCCGGCATCGGGCAACGGCCTCACGGGGATCACGGCATCCTGCTTCGCCGCGATCGCCGCCTTCTGCTCCGGACCCTCGAACCAATGGCTATGCGCGAAGATCCCGGCAATCGCCACCACGTGGATGATCAGGATGACCACCAGCGCCCGGGCGATGCCCAGATTCGGCACATCTCCATCGGCTTCCGGCATCGGCGCGGCGGCGGTGGCGGCCCTTACCTTCTTGCGCGGGATGTTCGCGAAGAGCGTGCGTAGGGCACCCTTCTTTACCGGACGGCGTTTCACGGACAAACTGGACAACTTCATGGATTGGGTATCAGCGAAGGTTTAGAACGATTTCACGAAAGACATCCCCGCGCTGTTCATAGCCGGAGAATTGATCAAAAGAGGAGGTACCCGGGGAAAGGAGGATGGTGCTGCCGCGCGGAGCCAAGCGGCGTGCGATGACGACTGCATCCGCGAGCGTCTCGGTCCGCTCGACCGGCACCGCATTCGCGAAGACTCCCGCCAGCGGAGCGGCGATCTGGCCATACGTCACGGCCGCGACGGCCTTTGTGGCCAACAGCGGCGCGATGGCGGCATAGTCGAGGCCCTTTTCTTTTCCGCCCGCGATCAACACCACCGGTCGCGTCTGGGACCGGAGCGCGCTTTCCAGCGCGTGCAGGTTCGTTGCCTTCGAGTCGTTGAGATACTCGACGCCGTCGAGGGTGCGGACAAGTTCGCAGCGGTGGAGCGGCGGCGCGTAGCCGTGGAGAGCTCTGGCGGCATCCGGGATGGAGATGCCCAGCGCCTCGCACGCCGCGATCGCCGCCATCGCGTTCTCCGCATTGTGCAGGCCGCGCATGCGGGTATCCGCCTCCAGATCCAGCACCGCCTCGCCCCTCCGCAGGATCCGGCGCCCGTCGGAGAACCAATCGGCAGAGGGATCCTCGGTCGAGAAGGTGACCACCTTCGGTCGTATCCCGGCGAGCTGTTCACCCGTCCGTACGACGGCGGTATCCTCCTCCGTCTGATTCTCGAAAATGCGGAACTTCGCATCGAAGTAGGCCTGCACCGTCGGGTAACGGTCCATGTGGTCGGGCGCGAAATTCAGCCACACGGAAACGTCCGGCCGGAAGCTGCGGATGGTCTCGAGCTGGAATGAACTGAGTTCCAGGGCCACGGCCGTCGGCACGGGATCGCGCATCACGATTTCGCTGAGCGGCGTGCCGTAGTTCCCGCAGGGTGCGGCGTCGTAGCCGCCTGCCCGGAGGATGCGCTCCACAAGTTCGGTAGTGGTGGTCTTCCCGTTCGTGCCGGTGATGCCCACGATACGGCCTTTATAGTAGCGCGAGGCGAACTCGGTCTCGCCGATCATTTCGCCCGTGCCCGCCGCATAAGCCGCCACCATCGGGCCGAAGGTGTCGATTCCGGGGCTCACCACGAGCAGATCGCTACTGACTTCCCCTCCCTTTCCGGCCGAGGCACCCGGATGCAGGTGGACCGCAGGCGGCATACCCTCGATCTCGCCCGCCGCATCGTGCACGTGCACCTCCGCGCCCTCGCGCAAGGCAAGAGCCGCCGCCGCGCGGCCGCTGCGGCCCGCACCCAGGATCACGACGTTCTTTCCAGTGAGAGTCATCAGACGATCTTCAAAAGGGCCAGGCCGAAAAGGGCGAGCATGATGGACAGGATCCAAAAACGGATGATCACCTGGCTTTCATGCCAGCCGCGTAGCTCGAAGTGGTGGTGGATCGGTGCCATCGCGAAGATCCGCTTCTTGCGGAGCTTGAAGCTGCCCACCTGGAGCATCACCGACATCGCCTCCATCACGAAGACCCCGCCGATAATCACCAGTAGCAGCTCCTGCTTCACGCAGATCGCCGCCGTACCGAGGGCACCGCCGATGGCCAGCGACCCGGTGTCCCCCATGAAGACCTTCGCCGGGTGGCAATTGAACCACAGGAAGCCGAAGCCCGCGCCAGCCAGGGAAAGCAGCAGCACCGCAAGCTCCCCCACGTAGCGGTTGTACGGGATCACCAGGTAGTCGGTCGCCATGTAAAAGTGACCCGCGAGGTAAGCAAGGATGCCGTAGGCAAGCGCGACGGTGATCGTGCAACCGGTGGCGAGGCCGTCGAGGCCGTCGGTGAGGTTCACCGCATTGGAACAGCCGATGATTACCGCCACGAAGAAGGGAATGATGAGGAACCCCAGATCCGGCAGGCCGGACTTGAATAGAGGGAAGCAAACCTGCCCGATACCGATGGGCTCCTCGCCCAGCCGGAAACCTGCCGCGCCTGCCTGGACTTCCTCGGCCGTCGCCCCGAAGCCGGAAATCTCCTTCTTGAAGTAAATGAAGCACGCGGCCACCAGGGCCACGACGAGTTGCCAGAAGAGCTTCGTGCGGGCGCTCACCCCGTCCGACTTCTTCTGCTTCACCTTTTTGTAGTCGTCACAGAAACCCAGGAGCCCGAGCGCCGCCATGGTACAGGCGCAGACGGCCACGAAGGGATTAAAGGGCCGCGCGCAGATGAACACGGAAACGAGCACCGATCCCAGGATCAGCACCCCGCCCATGGTCGGCGTGCCCACCTTTCCGCCGTGGAGTTCCGCCAGCTTGTGCACTTCCGCGGCGGTCCGGATCGGTTGCCCGACCTTCAGCGAGATGAGGTGGCGGATGACGCGCGGGCCAGCGATCACGCTGACCACGAAAGCGAGCAGGCATCCCAACGCCGCGCGGAAGGTGATGTAGCCGAGCAAATTGATGAACGAGAACGTGTGCGCCCAATCCTGGACGCCCGCCGCCTTCTCGGCATCGAACGCCGCTTTCCACCATTCATAGATCCAGTACAGCATGAGTCAGTCTTGGGAGGGAAATGCCTGGTTCATCACCCGTTCGATCGAGGCGCTGCGGCTCGCTTTGAAAAGGACCACGTCACCGGGCTTCGCCTGGCCGGCCAGCCAGGCCGCAGCCGCGGCGCCGTCGGGAAAATGTTCTCCTCTCCCCGCGCCATCGGCGATGCCCTGGGCGCCCTCGCCCACTGCCACCACCACCAGGCCGCGGTCCGCGGCGAGGCGGCCGATGCGCAAGTGCGCCTCCGGGGCATGCGGTCCGAGTTCACCCATCCGGCCGAGCACCGCGAAGCGACGGCCCGTGGCCTCGCGCACCGGCGTTTCCGCGAGGGTGTCGATCGCCGCCGCCATCGACTCGGGGTTCGCGTTGTAGGTATCGTCGAAAATGACGACGCCGCCCGAGGTGAAGCGCCGCAGGCGGCCGCTGGTCAGCACCGTCTCCGAAAGCCCCGCTGCGATTTCCTCCGGCTTCATTCCGAGGAACCAGCCGGTGCCCGCAGCGAGCAGGGCATTGGTCACCATGTGGCGGCCCGTCACGGGGAGTTGCACCTCCGCCGCCGGCTTCCCCTCGATCACCAGCGTGAAAAGCGAGCGGCCGTCCTCCTGGCGCAGCCCTTCGGCGCGGATGAGGCCGCGGCCGTTACCCACCGCAATCACGCGTGCCCGGGTACGACGCTTGAAGTAGTCGTGGAAATCACAGCCGGCGGGAACGAAAAGCGCGCCGTTCTCCGGCAGGCAGCGGGCGAGCGCGCCTTTCTCCTCCGCGATCGAATCCCGGCTGCCCATGTATTCGATGTGGGCGGTACCGATGTTCGTGATGATCCCGAGATTCGGCCGCGCGATCTCGCAGAGCGGCGCGATTTCCCCCGGATGATTCATTCCCATCTCGAACACCGCGGCTTCGTGGTCTTCCTCCAGCGCAAGCACGCTCAAGGGCACGCCGATGTGGTTGTTCAGATTCCCCCGCGTCGCGCAGACCTGGTAGGCGCGGCCGAGTACTGCAGAGGTGAAATCCTTCGTGCTGGTTTTCCCATTCGAGCCGGTGATGCCCACCACCGGGATCTCCCGCTGGCGGCGATACCATGCAGCGAAACGCTGGAGGGCCGCCAAGCCGTCCGGCACGCGGATCACCGCTCCATTCTCCGGAGCCGCTCCTTCCCAGCGCTCGACCACCACGATGGAAGCGCCCGCCGCCAGCGCCTGGGCGGCGAAGTCGTTCGCATCGAAGCGCTCGCCGCGCAACGCGAAGAAGGCGGATCCCGCGGGAATGGTCCGCGTGTCCGTGGACACCGCATTCGCAAGCACGTCTCCCCGTCCGGCGGCGATTTCGCCTCCGGCATGCCGGGCCAGGGTGCTTGCGTCGATGGGCGTCATCTCTTGCGATGAGGTTCTTCCGGACGCTCGGCGAGGGCGCGGCGCGCTTCGCGGCGGTCGTCGAAGTCGATGGTCCGGTCTGCGAATTGTTGATAGGGCTCGTGACCCTTCCCGGCGATCAGCACGATATCACCTTGGCCGGCGGCGTGGATGGCGATGCGGATGGCTTCGGCCCGATCGGCCACGACCCTGTAACGGGCACCACCCATCCCGGCTTCAATTTCCTTCAAAATCGCCTCGGGATCCTCGCTGCGCGGATTGTCGGAGGTCAAAATGCACGCGTCGCTGTACTCCGCAGCCGCCTTGCCCATCAAAGGCCGCTTGCCGCGATCCCGGTCCCCGCCGCAGCCGAAAACCGTGATCAGTCGTGCCGGGTTGAGTTCCTTCAGCGTCCGGCAGGCGTTTTCGAGCGCGTCGGGCGTATGGGCATAGTCCACGAAGACGCTGACTCCGTCCCTCGTCCCGCAATGTTCCATCCGGCCCGGCACCTGCGGGGCATCGGCCAAGGCTGCCACGGCATCCCGCAGTGGAATCTTCACGGCGCTCGCGGCCGCCAGCGCGGCAAGCGAATTGTAAACGTTGAAACGTCCGATCAGCGGCGCTCGCACGAGGTAGGATTTCCCCTTCGCGGTCAGTTCATACTCCATGCCCCGCGCGCTTTGCCGGAAATTGTTCGCGCGAAAATCGCAGTGGACGTTGAAGCCGTAGCGGATCAGCGGCAGGCGATCGCCCAGCAGGGCGACCAGCTTTTCCCCGTAGGAGTCGTCGAAATTGACGATCGCCACCGTTTTCTTGCCGAGGCGATCGGCAGCAAGCGCTTCAAACCAGGAAAACTTCGCCGCCGCATAGGCGTCCAAGGTGCCGTGGTAGTCCAGGTGATCCTGGGTGAGATTGGTGAAGATGGCGGCATCGAAAGCGAGTCCCTCGACCCGCTTTTGATGGATCCCGTGGGAGGAGACTTCCATCGCCGCTCCCCGGCAGCCGTGATCGGCCATCCGCGCGAGCAGATGGTTCAGTTCCACCGGTCCGGGAGTGGTGTGAGTGGCCGGCTTCACCTCCTCGCCGTCGTCCACCAGCACGGTGCCAAGCAGACCCGCGCGGTGCCACACCCGCTTCATCAGATGATGGAGCAGGAAGGCGGTCGTGGTCTTGCCGTTGGTACCGGTCACTCCGGCGAGCTTCAGATGCTTCGAAGGATGTCCCGCCAGCAGCGCGGCCATCGCCGCCAGGGCATGGCGGGTGTCGCTTACCTGGATGTACGGGACCTCCTCGGGGTGCCCGCTTTCCGCCGCCGTGTCCGCGACGATCGCCGCGGCCCCGGCCTCCAGCGCCGCGGGAATGAATTGGCGGCCGTCCCGGCTTTCCCCGCGAATGGCGATGAACGCGACACCGGGACCCGCGAGGCGCGAGTCGGCGGTGACGGCGTTGATTTCGACGTCGAGAGGTCCCGCGGAGAGCGGGCGATCAAGGGAGGCGATGAGATCGCGTAAAATCACGGGTCTTGGGTTCCGGCGAGCTTGGCTTCTTGGGTATCCACCGGTTCGGTGGGCGTGAGATTCATATGGGCGGCCACGCGGGTGCCGATCTTCGCGAAGACCGGCGCGGCAATGGTGCCGCCGTAGCGGTTGACTTTGGTGGTGCTGGGGTCGTCGATCACGACCACGCAGACAAAAGCGGGATCCTCCGCCGGCATCATCCCCGCGAAGGACACGGTGACATGCCCCTTCTGGTAATCCCCGCCCCCGGCCCGTCTCGCCGTCCCGGTCTTTCCACCGACCTTGTAGCCGGGCACCGCCGCGAGCTTCGCCGTACCGCCGGGTCCTACGACCTTCTCCAGCGCCTTTCGCATTGATTTCGCCACCTCGGGGCGCAGCACCGTGGAAATCACTTCCGGAGGATAGCTCTCGACGACCGTTCCGTCGTTCGCGATCACGGATTTCACGATGTGCGGCTTGCGGAGCTTCCCATCGCCGGCGACGACGCAATAGGCGGACGCCACTTGAAGCGGGGTGACGG
>CBIHMP010000097.1:0-12293 GCA_966211015.1 uncultured Luteolibacter sp.
GGTGGAATGATCCGCATTCCCGCGCGGGCCTAGTCTCTGCGGCAAACAACCAACCCTCCCCCTCTTTTCATCGCCGCCGCCGGTGTCGATGCCCCCCGATCCTCCTCCCTGTTGATCCCGTCGCCGCGGTACCATGCCCGCATGTAACGCCGGCGCCCCTCTGTACGGAGGCGGCATCCGGCTTGGGCAGCAAGCCGCTGCCTGCCCTCGGCCCCCCTGACCGGCATTCCGCCGGGTCGCACCAGCTTTCCTCGGTAGGCGGGAATAATCCCGCCGCGTGTCCTGAAAAGTCCGGGCCGGTTCAAACCGCCCGGGCTTTTCGTTTCCGGGCGGTACAAGTTCCGTATTCGGGTCTTGGCGGGGCGGCGGGCATGCCCTAACCCTCCCCGCGCCATGCTGAAAGCCGGAATCGTCGGACTCCCGAATGTCGGTAAGTCCACCCTCTTCAATGCCGTCACCCGTTCCCGCAAGGCGGAGGCGGCCAATTATCCCTTCTGCACCATCGACCCCAATGTGGGCATCGTGGTCGTCCCCGATTCCAGGCTCGCCGTGCTTTCCAAGATCTCGGGATCGCAAAAGCTGGTGCCGACCGCGATCGAGTTCGTGGACATCGCCGGTCTGGTGAAGGGTGCCTCCGAAGGGGCCGGCCTGGGCAACCAGTTCCTCGCCAACATCCGCGAGACGGACGCGATCGTGCAGGTCGTCCGCTGTTTCGAGAACGACGACATCATCCACGAACTCGGCACCGTCGATCCCATCCGCGACATCGAGATCATCAATGCCGAGCTGATTCTCGCCGATATCGCCGCGATGGAGAAGCGCCGTGTTTCGCGCGAGAAGAAGGCCAAGAGCGGCGACAAGGAGTCCAAGGCCGAGGTCGAGCTGATCGACAAGCTGATGCCGCACCTCAACGACGGCAAACCGGCGCTCACGCTTTCCCTCTCCGACGCGGAGCGTGAATTGATCAAGGATTTCTTCCTGCTCTCCGACAAGCGCACGATCTTCGCCTGCAACGTGGCCGAGGACGAACTCGCCGGAGCGATGGCCGATCCGGACTCGCACCCGTGGGTCGCCAAGGTCCGCAAGTTCGCGGCGGAAGCCCACGGAGCGGAAGCCGTCGTCATTTCCGCCAAGATCGAGGAGGAGCTGGTCGATCTTACTCCGGAGGAAGCGGCTGAAATGCTGGGCGAGATGGGAATTTCCGACTCAGGCGTCTCGGCGCTGATCCGGGCGGTGTATCATCTGCTCGGCCTGCGCACCTATCTCACCACCGGGGTTCAGGAAACCCGAGCGTGGACGATCCATGAAGGCGACAAGGCTCCCGCCGCGGCGGGCGTGATCCACACGGATTTCGAGCGCGGCTTCATCGCGGCGGAAGTGGTGCATTACGACGATCTCGTGACTCTCGGGTCAAAGCACGCCGCGAAGGAGGCGGGCAAGCTGCGGATCGAAGGCAAGGAATACGTGGTGAAGGACGGGGACGTGATCGAGTTCCGCTTCAACGTGAGCAAGTAAGGGGCTCGGCAGCCTCCTTCCTCGCTTTTCGCGTAGGCGCGGTGGTGACACCGCGAGAGTGGCCTGCGGGTGACTTCGTTCTCCGGGAATGAAACGGGCCCTTCCGTCGCGTTCTCACGAACGCGCCTACGGGAAGGATGGGAACTCGCCATTCCCCTTGCACGGAGGCCATTCCTCCTTAGCCTCGCGGAAATGCTCGCGCGATCTCTCGCCTTAGTTGCACTTTTCATAGCCGGCCCCGCGCTGGCGCAGACCAAAACCCCGCCGATCCCGGAGACCCCGGCCGGAGCGCCTTCGGATATCTACCGCTCCGTGGTGCGGATCGAGGCGGCGGTACAGGTTCCGGATTACGGCACGCCGTGGAATAGCGGCCGTTTCGGCGGCGGGATCGGCACCGGCTTCCTGATCGGGAAAAACAAGTTCCTGACGAACGCCCACGTGGTTTCAAACGAGCGCCGCCTGCTGATCACGGTCCACGGTAGCCCTCGGAAATATCCCGCCAGGGTGAAGTTCATCGCGCACGATTGCGATCTGGCGATGCTGGAGGTGGAGGATTTCACGGACTTCGAGAAATTCCCGGTGCTTTCGCTGGGTGATGTGCCGGAGCTCGAAAGCCAGGTGCGCGTGATCGGCTACCCGATCGGCGGCGAGCGGCTCTCCGTGACCCGCGGGGTGGTCTCCCGCATCGATTTCTCCGCTTACTCCCACTCCCGGGCGGACCAGCATCTGATCGTGCAGATCGACGCCGCGATCAACCCCGGCAACTCCGGCGGTCCCGTCCTGCAGGAGGGCAAGGTGGTCGGCGTGGCCTTCCAAGGGCTGCGGCAGGCGGACAATACCGGCTACATCATTCCCACGCCGGTGGTCCGCCGCTTCCTGAAGGATGTGGAGGACGGAAGCTACGATCATTATGTGGATCTGGCGGTGTCCACCTTTCCGCTTCACAACCCCGCGATGCGGAAGGCGCTGAAGCTGCCGGACAACGGGCTGGGCGTGCTGGTGACCGACGTTTCCCCCACCGGTGCCTGCGAGGGCATCCTGAAGCCGGGCGACGTGCTGCTGACCATCGACGGCCACGAGATCGACAGCGCCGGCCAGATCCTGCTCGGGGGCGAGAAGGTGGATCTGAACGAGGTGGTCGAGCGAAAGTTCGCCGGGGACAAGGTGAAGCTCCGCTGGCTGAGCCAAGGCACCTGGAACGATCAGGAGGTCACGCTCAAGCCGCTCCCGGCCGCGCGCATGTATGCCATCCAGTATGAGAAAAAGCCCCGCTACATCGTCTTCGCGGGCCTGGTGTTCCAGCCGCTCGACACCAATCTCTTCGCCTCGGTGAAATTCGACGACGTGAACGTGCGGCGCCTCTACTCCGACTATCTGCCCAAGGGCATCTTCACCGAGCGGCAGGACATCGTGCTGCTCACCCGGGTGGAGAGCGACCCGATCAACAGCCAGGTGGGCGATTTCGCCGGGCGCGCCGTGGACAAGATCAATGGCGTGACCGTGAAGAGCCTGAAGCATGCGAACGAGCTGCTGAACGCGGCCTCGCCGCCGGAGTTCCACGTGATCGAGCTCTTCGGAGCGCCCCGGCCGGTGATCATCCCCGGCAACGCCGTCGCCGCCGCCAACGAGCGGGTGAAGAAGACCTACGCCATCGAACGCCTTTCCAATCTCAACGACTGATGTCCGCCTCATCCCTGCGTTATTTCCTGCTCCTTCCCCTCGTGCTCGCAGCCGGTTGCGAGCGTCACCAGGGCGCGGACGAGCCGCCGAAGGTGGTGGTGGTTCCAGACGGGCCCGTACCGGGGCCGAAGGATCTCCTGAAGTCCGTGGTGCGGATCAGCGCCACCCAGCAGAGCTGGAACCAGGCGCAGCCTTGGGAAAAGCTTTCCCCCGGGAAGCGCCGGTCCTTGGGGGCCATCGTTGCCGGGAATCAGGTGCTGACGACGGCGGAAATGGCCGTGGACGCGACATACATCGAGCTGGAATCTCCCGACGGCAAGCGTCTCGCCACGGGCAAGGTGATCGCCGTGGACTACGAGGCGAACCTCGCCTTGCTGGGTGTGGAGTCCGAAGCGGATCTCAAATTCTTCGAAGGAACGGAACCGCTTGAAATCGCGGCCCGGCCGAAACCGGGAGATACCCTCGACATCGTCCAGGTGGAGGAAAACGGCACGCCGTTGGTGACCACCGGCGGGATCCAGGGCATCGACGTGGTGTCGAATTTCCTGCCCGGGCAGTTCTTCCTCACCTACGAGGTGAAGGCCTCCATGCAGAGCGCGGCGAACAGCTTTTCCCTGCCGGTGCTGCGGGATGGCAAATTGGCCGGGATCCTGACCAGCTACGATGCGAAGGATCAGCTCAGCGACGTGATTTCCACCGATCTGGTGGAGCGTTTCGTGCGCGAGGCTTCGGACGGGGACTACGCGGGTTTCCCCGCTCTGGGCATTTCGACGAGCCGCACGGAGGACATCAATTTCCGTGCCTGGCTGAAGCTGCCCGAGGAGAAGGGCGGCCTCTACGTTTCCACGGTGCGCGTGGGCAGCGCCGCGGAGAAAGCGGGCCTGAAGAAGGGGGACGTGATCGTCAATATCGACGGCCACGAGATCGACCGCCTGGGCTATTTCGAGGACAGCCACTACGGCCGGCTCTACTGGAGCCATCTGGTCCGCGGCGCGAAAAGCAGCGGTGACAAGATCGCGATGGACGTGATCCGCGACGGGCAGCCGCTGAAGGTGGAGGCCGTGCTCGATCGCCGGGACGAGAAGGATCAGCTCGTGCCCGCCTATACCTTCGGCAAGGCACCCACCTACCTGGTGAAGGGCGGCCTGGTCTTCCAGGAGCTCACCCGGCCCCTGCTCGAAGCCTTCGGCGAAGAATGGCAATCGCGCGCTCCGCTCAACCTGCTGGATGTGTACGAGAACCCGCAGAAATACGAGGCGAGGGCCCACCGGATCGTCTTTCTCGCCGGGGTCATCGCCACGCCGGCGACAGTTGGCTACGAGCCGCTGCGGAACCTCATCGTCACCAAGGTGAACGGACAGGAGATCAAGGACATGAAGTCGCTGATCGAGGCTTTCGACAAAGGCGGTTCGGATGGCATGCATGCGATCGAATTCGCCGACGAGAAGTTCACCGTGCACCTCGACGAGGCGGTCTCCACGGCGGTGGACGAGCAGCTCATTCAGCGTGGCTTGGCACCGCTCTCGCGGGCGGAGGAGTGAGCTTCGATCCCGGGCGGCGACGGAGCCCCTTTTCGCGCCGTGCATCTGGCTGCGACGGCGGCGGCTGATGCTGCAGGAGGACGAAATAGCAGATTGCCAATCGGTCGCATGATCTGTTGGAATGCATCTGTTGTCATATTGATGCGTTCCCTCCCATGAAGCCGCGCTATCTCGTCCTCGTCGGAAGCCATTTGGCAGTGCTCGGGCTGGTCTATGGGATTGCGCGGGGCGGCACCGGCAGCGAACGCGATTCGGACGGGCCCCGCACGGCGGCGAAGGCTTGGGACCGCAGCGCCTCCCCACCGGCTGGCGATGGCGAGATCTTGCTGGCGGACTTCATGCAGCGGAAGAAGGAGAGTCAGGCGATTTCGATCTATGAGTCGCTGAAGTCAACGCTACCGGTGGCGGCAGATCCGAAGGCGGCGGCGGTGAAGGCAATCGAAGGCTTCGCCGCCGCGGCGGGGAGCGACAAGCATGACGGCGAGGAAAGCGAGCGCCGGTTGGCGGAGGTGGCCGTGCGCGTGCTGCACTGGATGCGCCAATCGGGAGATCCCGGCACGGTCATGGATTACCTGTGGACCGATGCAGGGGCCGGGGGAATGAATCTTGTTTCCCTGCTTTCTTCTACCGCGATCAGGGACATGGCCGCCGAGCAGGGCATCATGAAGTCCGCGCCATGGCTGTGGAAGACCCCCTATACCCGCGAGCCCTTCGGAGAGGTCGCCTTGGAGGAGATGAAGGCCGGGGGAGGATTCGGCTTGATCACACGGCTTGAAGCCGCGTTGCAGGACGATCCCATGTTCTCGAGCCAGCGCCGGTTTGCCGTGAGCAATCCGTCCGGCAAGATGGAGTCGTATTATCTGCAGGTGGGCGCGGCGACCCGCTTCGACGAAGGGCAGGCATTGTTCGACTTCGCCCTGAGTCACCGCCACCAGGAGGTGCGGGAGGATCTTTTGCGCGGGTTTGCCCGCAGCAGCGAGAAGGCCGCGCGGTGGCTGTTGGATCAGGAAGGCCTCGACCCGAACTTGGCGGATCTCCTGCGCAGGGACCGGAATCTGCTCGCCTCCCGCGACACGGGGCTATCTTACGACGCCCGTGTGGAGGCGGCCGAACAAGCCGGTGGCCAGGAAGGCAAGGACCGGCAGGCGATTTTGAACGATCTGGTTTACCAGGACCTCAACCGGACTCTGCACGAAGGCCGCGACTGGCGTTATGATTTCCGGCACGGCGTCGCCTCGCTGGATGAAGTGCTGGCAGCCGTTCGCACGGCCATGCCCGCCGTGCCGCCCGAAGGAGAGGAAGCGCTGGTGGTTTCACTTTACCGCAACTTGGTGGAAGAGAACGCGAAGAAGGCGCTACCGCTGCTCGACGCGCTCCCGGAGGACAGGCGCCGCGAGGCCTTGTTTCACTCCACCTGGTTGAGCATGGTGAACATCGATCCCGATGACTATCTCGACTTCTTCTCCGCGCTGCCGGAACCGGTGACCGCATCGGAGAAGGATTTGCGGACGAAGGGCTGGAACTGGAAGGCCCGCGGCTTCCTGATGCGCTATGGCGACGACTACGTCGAGTGGGTGAAGGAGATGCCGCCCGGTATCGACAAGGACACCGCGATGAACTCGCTGATCTGGGCGACGCGGGAGCAGAATCCGGCCGAGGCCCGCAAGCTGAACGAACAACTCTATCCGCCGAAAGCGAATGAAGAGGAATAGCCGCCTTATTCTTGTGACCAGCCATCTCGCGGTGGCGGGGATCGGTTTCCTGCTCGCGCGGCCAGGCGAAGCCGGGAAGACCGCTGTAGCGGAGTCGGATCAAACTTCCAATACGATGTCGGCACCGGCGGCACGCGGAACGAATGATACGCGACAAAGGAGCGGCGCCTTCAAGCCAAGCCTCTCGTGGCGCGGCGGGGAATTCGCGCGCGCTTGGAAGGCCGTGCGCACCGCAAAGCTCTCGACCGCCGAGCGCATCCATGTCCAGCGCGAGCTATTGAAGCAATGGGCGGAAATCGATCTCACCGCGGCCATCGAAGCCGCCTTGGGCGAGGCGTGGGATGCGGACGGTGCAGGCTACTACGATCCCACCGGCCCGCTGCTGAGTGCCTTGTCGGATGCGCTCGCCAAGGATCCCGCCCAAGGCTGGGATATGATCCGCGGCCGGCAGTTCGGCGTGGCCACGGGCATGCTGCGGCACGTGTGGATCCGGGCGGTAGGGGCGAAAGATCCGCTCTTCCTCGCGTCAAAGCTCGGCGAGCTTTCCTGGCGCGACCGCGAGGGGGCGATTCATGCCTGCCGCTCGGAACTCCGGGCCGGTTCGGAGACGGCGGAGAAGTTGTTCGCCTTGCTTGCGCGCCTTCCCGAGGAGGTGGTGAGCGCGGAAGTTCTGCTTAGCTTCTCCGAACGCGGTGACATGCAAACGACGCCGGAAGCGCTCAAGGAAGAGATCCTCAGCCTGGGCCAGCAGGACCAACGCATGGCCAAGGTCCGCGCCATCCAATGGGGCCGGCTGCTCTCGTCCCAAACGCCCGCGGAGATCGAAGCGCAGGTTGCCGCCTTGCCGGAGGCACTCCGGGACGAGGTCGTCTGGGCGGCTGTGGGCGTCTCCCAATCTCCGGAAAGTACGCTCGGCCTGCTGACGCTGCTGGCGGATCAGGGCGCATGGGAGAAGCTGGAACAACGCGAGGCCGCCAGCCGGCTCCAGCACATCGCTCGTAGCGGTGCCGCGAAGAAGGTGGCGGACTGGGCGACCGAGCTGCCGGTGCGCAAGGAAACGACGGAGCTTTTTCACCGCAGCGTGGACCATTACCTGAGCACGAACATGGAGGAGTCGCGCGAATGGCTGGCGGGCCTCCCTGCGGGTGTGTGGCGCGACCGCGCCTATGCGGAATACTCGCAGCAAGCGCTGAATGCCCACAACAACCCCGAGGCTTCGCGCTGGGCGCTCGATCAGATTGGCGACCCGACCTTCAAGGGCGAGGCCGAGAGCTGGCGCTCCCAATGGGAGACGCGAACCGCTTGGAAGGGAAATTGAGCAGCATCGCCGGACGCGGCGATGGCGGTTACGGTTCCAACTCCGCCTTTTCCGCCCGCACGAGCGGATTTACCCGTGCGGTCTTCCCATTTCCGAATGAAACCCGCTGTGCCTCGCCGGGACGGAAGTGGTCGGTGCTGAGCCATTGCGCTCCGCTTCCGAAGGCGGCGGCCTTCATTGCGGCGTCGGGCTTTTGGGTATCCGTGCGGGTGCGGACGAGGAATCCGGCCTTCACCAGCTCCCGGATCTTCTCCCGTTCCCGGACCGGGTCATTGCATTTGAACCAACCCGCGGCGGGATGGCCGGCGTCCGGTACACTGGCGAAAATGAGGCGGCCTTCGAGCGACGGATTGCCCTCCAGATAGCGGTCGCGGATGGCGTCGGTATTATCGAGACAGAGGATGAATTTGCCGCGGAGAGAGTCCACCGCCGGCCAACCGTGCTTCGTCACCGCTTCCCGCAGGGTTGCTTCCTTGCCGCGCACGTCGTCGGGCTTCAAGAGCCGGTCCCGGGGAAGCACCGAGAGGATTTCTTTTTCCAAGTCCATCAGCCGCGCGCGGGTCAGAGGTTCCGGCTTGGTCGGGAGAGGGGGATGAGGCTGATCCTTGCACTCCAGGAGGATCATCACCGGCAAATGGCGGGGGTGGGCGTCCGACCAAGCGATCATCTCGCGCAGCGCTTGGGTCAGGAGCGGAGCGGTGGTGCCGAAGTCGAGGTCCGGCACGTGCAGCACCTTGAAGCCGGGCTTCTCCAGCGCCGCGGCATCGTGCGGGATGTTCTTCGCCCCCGCGAGCTCCGCCAGTTTCAAGCCGAGCGGCTCCGCAAACAACCCCCCGTCGGGATCGGCAAAGATATCGAGCTCGAATTGCCGCAGGCCCATGTCCAGTTGGGCGGCCAAGGGCGGATGGGTGTAGTTCCAGGCATCTGCGGCCTTGTTGGTCTTCACGATGATCTCGAGCAATTCCTTCGGCGGGGCCACATGATAGGAATTGTGGCTGCCGATCGCCTGGATCTCGTTCAGCCGGAGCCCTTCGGCATGTGCTGGGACGGCGAAGAGCAAGAGACAGGCGGGAATGAGACGCATGACCGCTCTCTAGGCCCCGCCCGGCGGGCTCCCGTCAAGCTTGGCCGTGGGACGATTCCGCGGAAGAAGCTTGGCGAAGCCGGGTATTTTGCATGCAAATTTCCTGACGCGCTTGCGAATCTTCTGCCAAATGGCCATGCTTACCTCCATGAACCCCCCGCGGTTGTGCCTGTTTCTCGCCCTCTCCGGCGGGATCCTCTCGTCGCCCGGGGCTGCTCCATTCTTCGATCCGGGGATGCCGGTGCACGCCAGCCCGGCGGATACCGGCGAGGCCGGGGCGATCGCGCGCGGATTGCTCGTTCAGGCGGCGGAGGAGGAATGGGTGATTTTTGATCAGGACCTGCTGCGTCCGGCCCTCTGGCTGCACGCGGAGAAGGGCAAGCCGCCGGTATCGCTGGTGATGATGTCCCAAGCTTCCTGGGACAAACCCACCCGGAAAGGCGGCGCGAAGCTGCCCGACGCGGCGGCCGGCGGCCTCGCGCTGTCTCCGCCGCTGCCGGGCGTGGGAGCCTCGCCGGAGGATCTGCTCAAGGACCCGCGGCCGGTTTACGGGAGCGATCCGGGGCGCGGCGGCTTGGAGGAAAGCGGACGGCGTTTCCTTGGCTACCGAGTCGCGGCGAAATCCGGGGTGCTCTTTTACGAAAGCAAGGGCACGAAGATCGGGGAATGGTACGAGGCGGACCGGGGATCCCTCCGCAGGCACTTTTCCGTGGCCGGTGGCGAGGAGTTGCTGTTCCTGATCGCGGCGGGGGATTTTACGGTCGAAAATGGCCGGGAGGCCTCCTCCGAGAAGCTCCAGGTGGCCTCAAACCACGCCGGCCTGAAGCTGGAACTGCGGGAAGGCAAGCTCTTCGCGCGGCTCGCCGCTTCGAAGCAGGAACGCCGGGCCACCCTGAGCTACGGCCAGAAGAAGGAGGCTCCGGCAGCGAAGACGCCCGCGATGCCCTCCGCCAGTCCCGCCCGCTGGAAACAGAGCACGGAGGCGCGCATCCAAGAGGCCGCCAGGGCCGGGGCAGGGTGGTCCCTGGACCGCATCGGCCTGCCGGAGAACAATCCTGCCAAGCGGCGGGTGCGGCCGGCCGATCTCGTCTTCCTATCTCCGGATAGGGCGGCGGTGGTTACCTTCGAGGGCGATGTTTGGCGGCTCGATCTCTCCGGCAGTCGCGTGCGATGGACCCGCATCGCGGCCGGCCTGTGCGAGCCGCTGTCGATCGAGCAGGTCGGCGGCACGGTGCAGGTTTTCACCCGCAACGGGATCGTCCGCCTGCGCGATACCAATTCGGACGGGGAGACGGATTTTTACGAGAATCATAGCAGCTTGGTCCACCACACCGGGAGCACCCGGGGTTATCCTCTGGATATGGAAGTCGATGAGGCCGGGCGGACCTGGTGCTCCACCGGGGGCATCGTCACCGACGGGAAATCCCTGACCAATCTCGCTTCCCGGAATCCCCACAGCGGCGCGATCATGATGATCTCCGCGGACGGAAAGGACCTGGAAATCATCGGTTCCCATGCCCGCGAACCGTTTTTCGCGCGCGATCCCGTCTCGGGGCATCTCGTGATGTCGGAGCAGCAGGGACACTGGGTCCCTTCGTCGGGGAGCTTTCCCGTCACCCCGGGCTCGAGCTTCGGCTTCGGCCTCCAGAATGCGCGGGATCTCGCCCCGCCCGCGGTCTGGATCCCCCACGATCAGGATACCTCGTCGGCTTCGCCGATGTGGGTACGGGGCAGCGCCTTTAAATCGTGGGAGGGCGGGGTGCTGGATCTGTCCTACGGCACCGGGCGCTTGTTCCTGGTGCGCCCCGCGGGGACATGGCCAGCCAAGGAAGGCGCCGTGATCCCGCTGGGGATCGAAACCGGCCTCCCGCTTCTTCACGCGCGCACGCATCCGGGCGACGGCTCGATCTGGCTGGCCGGCTTCCGCATCTATGATTCCAGCGTGCAGGACCTCGAGGGCATCGGCCGGCTCCGGCCCTCCGGCGAAGTCCTCGCGGCCGCCGTGGATGCCGCCGTGGTGAAGGAAGGAGTGGTGCTTCATTTCGAAGCCCCTCTGGACCCCGCCAGTGTGGACCCCCAAGCGGTGCAGGCGAAGGAATGGCAGTATCAACGCAGCTCCGGCTACGGCTCTCCCCGCCTGAAGCGGAACGGGAAAGACGGAGCGGATCCCGTGGCGACGGGCGGCACTTTCCTCTCGAAGGATGGCAAGAGCGTCTTCATCCACATCCCGGCCCTCAAGCCGACGATGCAACTGGAGATTTCGCATCGCTTCGGGGTGAAAGGGAGCAAGGCCGAGCCCCGTTCCGTTTTCTTCACGGTCTCCGCTCCGCCCCCCGCGGCCTGGTCGGAACTCGGCTTCGAGGTGCCCCGGCTGGACGCTTCCGCGGCCGCCGTGCGCGGTGGCGGCTCGCCGGACGCGAAGCCCACCGCCGAAGCGGGAAAGGAGCTCGCGACCCGCTACGGCTGCATCGCTTGCCACTCCATCGATGGCAGGCAGGAGGGACACAGCGGCCCCACTTGGAAAGGCCTCCATGGCTCGGAGCGTACCTTCACCGACGGGAGCACCCGCGCGGCTGACGACGCCTATCTGATCGAATCGATGCTGGAACCGAACAAGGTCATCGTGAAGGGCTTCGCGCTCGGGATGGGCAGCTACTCCGGAGTCCTCAGCGAGTCCGAAATCCGCAGCATCGTGCTCTACATCCAATCGCTGAAATAAGCGGGCGGGTCATTTGCCCGCAGGCTTCCAGCCGATTCCGACGAGCTCGTCGATCTCGATGTAGCTACGTTCGTCGTTGGTTTTCCGCTTCGAGAGCTTGAGGGTGGCCGGACCGCCCGTACCTTTCAACATCAGGTCCGCCTGTTCCTTGTTCCACTCGCCCGAGCCTTCGAAATTGCTCTTCAGGACCGCGAGCGAGACGGAGTCCTTCCGAATGAAAGCGGTGTGTTCGCGTCCCGGCATCGGCACGCTGAGGCGGAAGCGGACGAAGTGGCTTTCGGCGTCACCGGGGGCGGGCGTTTCCGGCTTCACGTAAACGTGGAACACCCCGCTGGTGCCGGGAGGTCCTTCGGTGAATTTTCGGAAGAGATCGTCGTGGAAGTTGATGAAATTCTCCCAGTTCACCTTAGCCCCCTCCCCGGTGTTCACCACGGCCACGGGGAAGCCTTCGGGGATTGCGGGGGTACGGACTTCGTAAATGTGGACGGGCTCGTCCACTTCATAGAGGCTTGCGGAGGTGATCTGGAAGGGGCCGTCGCCCTTCTCGGCGGCCCGTTGTCCCATGGAAGCCCGCATGTCGTCGGGGAAAATGACGAAGCGGTTCCGGACCTTCCAATCCGGCGCTTCGAGGAAGGCCTTGAGAGCGGCGTCCGCGGCCGGCTTTTCCGGTGCGGATCTGGCGAATCTGGTGAATGAGGCGGCGCTGACGGCGGCGCGACGCAAC
>CBIHMP010000098.1:0-12289 GCA_966211015.1 uncultured Luteolibacter sp.
GCTCTCGCCGTCGGCGGCGGTGAGCATCTCGACATCCTCCGCCAGGGTGAAGGGCGCGATCTCCAAGCCGGTGTAGCCCAGCCGGGCGGCGATTTCGGCGGCTTTCGCCAGGGGAACGTCGCCGAAGGTTTCATTGCAGATCGCGTAACGCATGGATAAAGAGGAAAGGGCAGCGGCTCTCATGACGCAATGCCTCGGGTGGGTAGGGGTGGAAATGCTTGCGTTGAATAAATTTGCATGCAAATAATCTCGCGTCATGTCGCTCGAAACCCGCCACGCCTCGAAACGCTTCCGCCGCAAGATCACCGGGTATGCCGCGTGCCTGTTGCCCTTCGAGGCCGACGGCGGAATCGCGCGGACGGACTTTCAGGAAGCCGTGGCGCGCACCACCGATGCGGGCCTCGGCTGTGCGGTCAATATGGACACCGGCTACGCGAATTACCTGACCGCCGCCGAGAGGACGGAGATCCTGGGGCTGACGAAGGAAGTGATCGCAGGTCGGCGGGATTTCGTGGCCGGGGTTTTCGTCGAGGGGCTAGTAGGGGATCTCGTTGACCTTTATCGCCGGCAGATGGATGAGATCGTGTCCTTCGGCGGCACTCCCATCCTGTTCCAGACCACCCGCTTTCACGAATGGGCACCGGCGCAGATCATCGATCTCTACGCAAAGGTGTGCGAGGGGCACGAGTCCGTCTTCGGTTTCGAGCTCGGCAAGATGTTCGCGCCGAACGGGATGATCTACGACGAGGAGACCATCCGCGGGCTGATGACCATTCCCGCCCTAAAGGGGATCAAACATTCTTCCTTGGACCGGGGGAAGGAGCTGCGCCGCCTGGAGATCCGGGATGAGACGCGGCCGGAATTCATGATCTTCACCGGCAACGATCTGGGCATCGATATGGTCGAATACGGATCCGACTACCTGCTGGGTCTCGCCACCTTTTGCCCGGAAAAATTCGCGCTGCGGGATCAATACTGGCTGGAAGGGGACGAGCGGTATGCTGAACTCACCGACGCCCTGCAATACCTCGGCAATGTCGGCTTCCGGGCTGCGGTGCCCGCCTACAAGCATAGCTGCGCGGTGTTCCAGCATCTGATCGGCCGCGTTCCGACTCCGGAGCCGCACAAGCTCTGCCCGCGCCGCCCGGAGTGGGAGGCGGGAATCATGGAAGACTGCGCCAAACGCCTCGGTTATCTCTGAGAAAACCGCCCATGCCCACCATCGACGACATCGCCCGGCAACTCGGCATTTCCTCGGCCACTGTCTCGCGGGCGCTCAACGGCTCGCGGCTGGTGAGCGGGGAGGTTCGGGAGCGGGTGGCGCTGGCGGCGAAGCGGCTCGGCTACGAGAAGCGGCAGATCCGCCGCCACCGGGGCCGCGCCATCCTGAGCGTGAAACTGGTCCTGCCGCGTCATGCGGAGCCGGAGCGGGCGCTGTTCTATGATTTCGCCGCGCTGATCGAAGGGCTGCGGCGGGGTTTCACGCTCTGCGGCCTGAATCTCCTGTGCGAGGTGAACTCGCCGGATTTCGAGCCCTATCCGCACAAGAAGGGCGGGGATATCGATGCTTTCGTCTTCGCGTTCCAGCGCCCCGGTCAACAGGCGTTGAACAGCCTGCGGGAGCACGGGACGCCCTTCGTGGTGCTGAACCGATCGATTCCAGGACTGCCCTGCGTCGGGTCTGATCATGCGGCGGGCATGCTGGATCTGCTGGATCACCTCCGCGGCCGGATGCCGGAAATCCGGCCCCGTTTCGTCTCGATCGAGGGGCTCGGCCAGGTGCACGAAGAGCGGCTCGATGGCTTCGAGCAAGCGTGCCACCGCCGCGGCGTCCCCTTTGATCGCGAGCGGCACTCCGTGATCTTCCCGGATATTTCCTCGATTCAAACGGCCGGTGTGGCCGCGGCGGCGAAGGGCGCGAATGTTCTGATCTGCGTGAACGACATCGTGGGAACCGTAGTCCTCAGTGAACTCGACCGGCTCGGCGTCCGCGTGCCGGAGCAGATGGCGGTGACGGGTTTCGATGACTCGCCGGTGCGCCGCTTGTCCCGCCCGCTGCTCACCACGGTGAGCCTGCCGGTGGAGGAGCTGGCCCGCTATGCGGCCACGCGCCTGCAGGCGGAAATCATCGAGAACGCGGGCCCGGCGGCGCTGCTGCGGGTGACCGGCCACCTGATTCCCGGAGAATCCACCCCATGAGTCCCGAGCGCCTCGCGATCCACACTTTCACGAACAAGCCGTGGTCGATCCACGAGTGCCTGGAGAACTACGCGCGCCGGGGCATCGGCGGTGTCTCGATCTGGCGGGAAACCGTGGCCGGACAGGATTTGAAGGCGGTGAAGAAGCATCTCGACGACAGCGGGCTCACCCCGGTGAGCTTGGTGCGGGGGGGCTTTTTCACCGGGAAAGACCTGTCTTCCAGGGAGGCGGCGATCGCGACAAACCGCGAGGCCCTGCGTGAAGCGGAGGCGCTGGGCCTGCCGATGATCGTGCTCGTCTGTGGCGCCACCCTCGGCCAGACGCCGGAGGAGAATCTCGACCAGATCCGGGATGGGATTTCAGCCCTGATCCCGCAGGCGGAGAGCACCGGCATCAAGCTGGCCATCGAGCCGCTGCACCCCATGTATGCCGGGGATCGCTCCGCGGTAGCCTCGATGCGGGACGCGAACGAACTCGCCGAATCGATCGATCACCCGCTCGTCGGCGTGGCGCTCGATGTCTTCCACGTCTGGTGGGAAAGCGGGCTGGAGGCGCAGATCCACCGCTGCGCGGCAGCGGACCGCCTCTTCGCCTTCCACGTCTGTGAGTTCAAGCCGGACTTCGACCACGTGCTGCTCGACCGCGGGCTGCCGGGGGAGGGCGTGAATGCCTCCGCCCGCATCGCGAAGATGGTGCAGGCAGCGGGCTTCACCGGGCTGACCGAAGTGGAAATTTTCTCCCGCAAGTACTGGGCGGAGAACCAGCACGACTTCCTGGAGAAGATCGTTGAATCCTGCACGCCGCTATGAAGCTCGATCTTCAAACATTAAGTGAACAGGTGTGCGATGAGGACAGCTTCATCGCCTTTCTCATTGCTCTTGGGGGTGACCGTGAAGAGGAAGTTCAGATCGAAGCGCAGAAACCGAGTTCTCCCTTTGGACCGGGCGCGAGCGGCTGGGAGAATGGCACGATAGAATCTTTTTTGGGTGCGGCGGCCGCTTGGGCCAAGGGGTCCCAAAATGGGATGCCGCATTATTCGGCTAACAAAAATCCGTGGGCGAGATGTGCGACCATTTTCTTCCAGTCACTATTCCAAGATTCATGAATACTCGCAAACTCGGCATCATCCTCAACGGCGTCACCGGACGCATGGGCACCAACCAACACCTCGTGCGCTCCATCCTCGCGATCCGCGAGCAGGGCGGCGTGATGTGCGGCGATACCCTGGTCGTTCCGGATCCCATCCTCACCGGCCGGAACGAGGATAAGATCCGCGAGCTCGCCGCCAAGTACGGCGTGGAGCGCTTCACCACGGATCTCGATGCCGCCTTGGCGGATTCCTACAACGAGATTTTCTTCGATGCTTCCGGCACGCCCTACCGTATCGGCTTCCTTGAGAAGGCGATTGCCGCGGGCAAGCACGTTTATTGCGAGAAGCCGACCGCTGTTTCTTTCGATGAGGCCCTGCGCATCGCCGAAGTCGCCGAGAAGGCGGGCGTGAAAAACGGCGCGGTGCAGGACAAGCTATGGCTTCCCGGCTTGCGCAAATATCAGCTTTTGAAGGAGCAGGGCTTCTTCGGGAAAATCCTCAGCGTGCGCGGCGAATTCGGCTACTGGGTCTTCACCGGCGAGCACCAGGGCCAGCCGATCCAGCGCCCGAGCTGGAACTACCGCGAGGAAGACGGCGGCGGCATGATCATCGACATGCACTGCCACTGGCGCTACGTGATCGACAACCTCTTCGGCAACGTCACGCGCGTCTTCTGCAAGGCGGCCACGCACATCGAGGAGCGCCGGGATGAGAGCGGCAAGGCCTTCAAATGCACGGCGGATGATTCCGCCTACGCGATCTTCGAGACGGATACCGGCATCACCTGCCAGTTCAACTCATCGTGGAACGTCCGCGTGCGTCGCGATGACCTCCTGACCATGCAGGTGGACGGCACGGAGGGCTCGGCCATCGTCGGCCTCCGGAAATGCTGGGCCCAGCACCAGAGCGTCACCCCGCGCCCGGTGTGGAATCCGGATATCGACAGCCCGATCAACTACTACGACCGCTGGACCGAAGTGCCGGATCAACTGGCATTCGAGAACGCCTTCAAGATCCAGTGGGAGCTTTTCCTCAAGCACGTCGTGAACGACGAGCCCTTCCGCTGGACCCTGCGCGAGGGTGCGAAGGGCGTGCAGCTCGCCGAGCTGAGCTGGGAAAGCCACCGCAAGGGCTGCTGGGTGGACGTGCCGGCGATCGGCTAGCGCCGCCTAGTCCCGCCGGGTCAGTTCCACGAAGACATCCTCGAGGGTGGCGTCCTTCCGGTGCAGGCTGCGCAGCGGCCAGCCGTACTGGGAGGCGAGCTCGTGGATGCGCTCGCGGGCGTCCGTGCCGGAATCGACGAGGATTTCGTAGTGCACCCAGTCCTCGTCCAGCCGCTCGGGGGTCACGCGCTTGACGTGGTCCAGGCGCTGGAGGGCGGGGGAGATCACCTCGGGATCCCCGGAAATCTCCGCGTGCACCCGGCCCGCGGCGCGCATGCCCGAGACGAGGTTCTGCGGGGTGTCCTGGGCCTTGATCTGGCCGCTATCGATGATGATCACCCGGCTGCAGGTCATCTCCACCTCATGGAGAATGTGGGTGGAAAGGAGGATGGTGTGCCGTTCGGAGAGCCGTTTGATGAGGTCCCGGATCTGGCGGATCTGGTTGGGGTCCAGTCCGTTGGTAGGCTCGTCGAGGATCAGGAGCTCCGGCTGGTGGACCAGGGCGTCGGCCAGACCCACGCGCTGGCGGTAGCCCTTGGAAAGCACCTTGATCATCTTCCGGCGCACTCCTTCCAAGCCGCAGGTGTCAATCACCTCGTTCACCCGGCGGCGCGCCTCGCTGCCGGTCAGGCCTTTCAGGTTGGCTCGGTATTTCAGGTACTCCCGGACGCGCATGTCGTCGTAGAGCGGCACGTTCTCCGGCATGTAGCCGATACAGCGGCGGGCGTCGATGGATTGGCGGAAGATGTCGTACCCGGCGACCCGGGCGCTGCCGGAGGTCGGCGGGAGGTAGCCGGTGAGCATCCGGAGGGTCGTGGTCTTGCCGGCACCGTTCGGACCGAGGAAGCCGACGATTTCGCCCCTTTCGACGTTGAAATCGATGCCGCGCACGGCGGTATGGCGGGCAAAGCTCTTGGTCAGGTTCCGGACTTCGATCATGGAAAGGGATAGGGAGCAGGATTTCCCCGGAAAAACCGGCCTTGTGCGTTGACGCGTCCGGGACTGCCTCTTACCTAAGCGCTGCGCGCGAGGGGCCAAGCGGGAATTTCCGCGATCTCCCGCCGGCACCCGAATCTACCGCTCATGAAATCGTCGGTTTCCGCCCGCTTCAATGCGGACTTGCTGGAGGAACAATACGCGCTGTGGAGCGCTGATTCCCGCTCGGTCGATCCTACATGGGCGGCCTTCTTCGAGGGTTTCGAGCTGGGGGTGGCGCAGCTCAAGCCGCGTTCCGGCGAGGCGGCGGCTGCCCCTGCGGCCGCGGCAGCTCCTTCCGCGGCCCCATCCGAAAACGATCTGGCCTTCTACGGCCGGGTGGTGAGCTTGGTTTATAATTTCCGCACCCTGGGCCACACCCAGGCGCATATCAACCCGCTGAGCGGGCCGGAGCGCAATCCGCGCCTGAATCTGGAGCAATTCGGGTTCACCGCGGAGGATCTGGACAAGGAGGCGTCCAATCCGCTTTTCCGGGACGGGGCGAAAATGAAGCTGCGCGACATGGTGGCGGCCTTGGAGGCGACCTACTCAGGCTTCATCGGCTTCGAGTTCACCCACATTCACAACACCACGGTGCGCCACTGGGTGCGCCGCCACATCGAACAGCACGCGCTGCGCGAGCCCGACCCGGCCGACCGGAAGGCGCGCGCGCTCGCCTGGCTGATCGAAGCGGACAGCTTCGAGAACTTCCTCGGGAAGAAATTCCTCGGCGAGAAGCGCTTCTCGTTGGAGGGCGGCGAAGGCGCAATGGTGGTGCTGAACGCCATCCTTGAGAAATGCCCCTCCGCCGGAGTGCTGGAGATTGAGATGGGGATGGCCCACCGCGGCCGGCTCAACGTGCTGGCGAACTTCGTCCGCAAGTCCCTGACGACAATTCTCTACGAATTCACGCCGAACTACATGCCCGACCTCGTGGCGGGGGATGGCGACGTGAAATACCACCTCGGCTACGAGAGCGTCCGCGATTTGCCGGACGGCAAGGTCCGCGTGAGCCTGGCAGCCAACCCCAGCCACCTGGAAGCCGTGAACGCGGTGGTCGAGGGCAAGGCCCGCGCCCGCCAGCGCCTGATCGGCGACGATGGCGTGAAGACCGACCGCAAGCGGGTGCTGCCGATCCTGCTGCACGGGGATGCCGCCTTCGCCGGCCAAGGTTCCGTCGCGGAGGTCCTGAATCTTTCCCAGCTTCCCGGCTACCGCACGGGCGGCACGATCCACCTGATCGTCAACAACCAGATCGGCTTCACTACGATGCCGGCCGACGCCCGCTCTTCCGCCTATGCGACCGACGTGGCGAAGATGATCGAGGCCCCGATCCTGCACGTGAACGGCGAGGAGCCGATGGAACTTTTCTGGGCGGCTCAGTTCGCCCTGGAATTCCGCCAGAAATTCGGCCGCGACGTGGTGATCGACATGTATTGCTACCGCCGCCAGGGCCACAACGAGACCGACCAGGCCGCGTTTACCCAGCCGCACATCTACAAGCTGATCCAGAACCGCGAGACGATCGGCCAGATCTACAAGAAGCAACTGGTGGCCGAAGGCGCGCTGACCCAGGAACAAGCGGATCAGATCGAAAAGGAAATCTGGGACCGCTTCGAGGCCGGGCATGCCAAAATGCTCGAGTTCCAAGCCACCGGCGACCGCAGCATTTTCAGCGGCTCCACCGCGGTGGAGCAGATGGACTACAACCACGCGCCGGTGCCGACGGGTATTTCCCGGGATCTCCTGCAGCACGTGGGCAAGGTGCTGACGACCGTCCCGGAGGGCTTCAATCTCCACCCGACGCTCGCCAAGCGTTTCATCCCGCGCCGCCAGGAGGCGCTCCAGAACGGCGGGCCGATCGACTGGGCCTTTGCCGAATCCCTCGCTTGGGGCGCATTGCTCACGGAAGGCCACCAGGTGCGCCTGTCCGGGCAAGACTGCCGCCGCGGCACCTTTTCCCAACGTCATGCCGTCTTTTATGATTCGGAGACGCGCGACCGCTACATCCCGCTCGAGCACGTGAATGCCACGCAGGCGAAGTTCTGCGTTTACAATTCCCTGCTCTCCGAATTCGCCGTGCTCGGTTTCGATTACGGCTATTCCATCGGCGCGCCGAACATGCTAACCATGTGGGAAGCCCAGTTCGGCGATTTCTCGAACGGCGCGCAGGTCATCATCGACCAGTTCATTGCTTCCGCCGAGTCGAAGTGGCAGACGCCGACCGACCTCGTGCTGCTGCTGCCGCACGGCTACGAGGGCATGGGCCCCGAGCACTCCAGCGCGCGCTTGGAACGCTTCCTGCAGCTTTGTGCCGGGAAAAACATGATCGTGGGCAATTTCACCACCCCGGCCCAATACTTCCACGCGCTGCGGCGCCAGAAGATGCGGCCCTTCCGCAAGCCGCTGGTGCTGATGACGCCGAAGAGCCTGCTGACTCGCCCCGAGGCGATTTCCGCGGAGGCGGATTTCCTGGAAGGCTCCTGCTTCCAAGAGGTGCTGCCGGACCCGATCCATTTCGAGGATCCGATGCAGGTGAACCGCATCGTCTTCTGCACCGGCAAGGTGTTCTACGACCTCGCCGCGTACCGCCAGGAGCACGATATCAAGAACACCGCGATCTTCCGGATGGAGCAGCTTTATCCTTTCCATGACGAGCTCGTGTCGGCGCTGGTGAGCCAATATCCGGGTGCCTCGAAATTCATCTGGTGCCAGGAGGAGCCGCTCAACATGGGAGCATGGTCTTATATTTTCCCGCGCTTGGAGAAGGTGCTCGACCGCCGCGTGCGCTATGCCGGCCGCGACCGTGCCTCCAGCCCCGCCGCCGGGTCCAAGGCACAGAGCTACAAGGAACAGAAAAGTCTTATCGAGGCTGCCTTCCAGCTCTGAAAAAGGTCCGCGCCACACCCGAATAGCCATCCGTCCATTCCTCTCCAATGTCCCTCGAAGTCAAAGTACCCGCCGCCGGTGAATCCATCACCTCCGCCAACGTCGCCCGCTGGCATAAGCAGGAAGGTGAAAGCGTCCGCAAGGGCGAGGCCCTCGTGACGCTGGAGACCGACAAGGTCTCCACCGAACTCGAAGCCGCCGCGGACGGGACGCTACACATCATCGTCGGGGAGGGCGAGGAAGTGGCGATCGGAACGGTGATCGCCAGCATCGAGGAAGGTGCGGCTGCCCCGGCGTCCGCTCCGGCCTCTGCGCCGGGAGCGCCATCTCCGGCCGCGGCAACGCCAGCCCCGGCCGCCAGCGGTCAGGTCGTGGACGTCAAGGTTCCGGCTGCCGGTGAATCGATCACTTCCGCCAATGTCGCTCGCTGGCACAAGGGCGACGGCTCGGCGGTTGCCAAGGGCGAAGTGCTGCTGACTCTGGAAACGGACAAGGTTTCCACCGAATTGGAAGCAGAGGCCTCCGGCACGCTGAAGATCCTCATCCCGGAGGGGAATGAAGTGGCGATCGGCACCGTGGTGGCACGGATCACCGTGGGCGATGCCCCTGCCGCATCCGCGGCGACTCCCGCCCCTGCACCTGCAGCGGCAACTCCCGCGCCGGCTCCGGCGAAGCAAGCGCCTGCTCCGGCCCCTGCCGCCCCGGCGGAAGCCGCCAAACCGAAGCCGGATTTCTCCGCGCTGGCCGCTCCCGCGCCGAGGGAAGCCTCCGCCCCTGTTTCCAACGGCCGCACCACGCGGAAGAAGATGAGCATGCTGCGCCGCAAGATCGCGACGCACCTCGTGAACGCCCAGCAGACCGCGGCGATCCTCACCACCTTCAACGAGGCCGACATGGGGGCCATCATGGATCTCCGCAAGGCGGTCCAGGAAGACTTCCTCAAGAAGCATGGCGTGAAGCTCGGCTTCATGTCCTTCTTCGTGAAGGCCGTGGTCCAGGCGCTCAAGGACGTGCCCCAGGTCAACGGCATGATCGACGGCAACGAGGTCGTGGAGAACCACTTCTACGATATCGGCGTGGCCATCGGCACCGAGAAAGGGCTGATCGTCCCGGTGATCCGCGATGCGGACAAGAAGGGTTTCGCGGAGATCGAACAGGACATCCTGGACTACGCGAAAAAGTCGAAGGAAGGAAAGATCGCCATCGAAGACCTGCAAGGCGGCGTTTTCACGATCTCGAATGGCGGCACCTACGGCTCGCTGCTTAGCACCCCGATCCTGAACCCGCCCCAGAGCGGCATCCTTGGCATGCACGCCATCCAGCAACGGCCGATGGCCGTGAACGGACAGGTCGTCATCCGTCCGATGATGTATCTCGCCCTGAGCTACGATCACCGGATGGTGGACGGCAAGGAAGCCGTGACCTTCCTGATCCGCATCAAGGACTGCATCGAGAATCCGACGCGCCTGATGCTGGAGATGTGATCTTCCCGGGAGCGCGGGCCTCCGGCCCGCAGGGCGGGATCTCATATTGCACTATATTTTACGTGCCTTGCCCGGTGTCCGGGGTTCTCTTTCCCCGTCCCGCCGATGAACGAGGAAGCTGAGACCGCGAATCCCGCCGAGCAGGCCGCCCTTCCCCGGACGGACGACGCGGCCGCGACGGCGGTTGGCGGCACGGCGGTCCCGGATGAGGAACCGGGATTCCGGAGGGACCTGCTGGTGCTCACGAAGATGCGGCTGAATGTCTTCGTCCTCCTCACCACTTTTTTCGGCTTCCTGCTCGCCTCCCGCTCCGGCGGGCGGAGCTTCGATCTGATGCTGCTGATCCACACGATCCTCGGCACCGCGGCGGCGGCCTTCGGTTCGGCGGCTTTCAACCAGGTGATGGAGGTGGATCTCGATGCGCGGATGAAGCGCACGGCGAATAGGCCCTTGCCCGCGCGCCGGATGGATCCGCTGTTCGCCTTTGCCGTCGGCTGGGTGCTCTCGGCCGCGGGGATCATCCACCTGGCAGCGAAAGTAGGCTCCTGGCCCGCATGGTTGGCCGCGGCGACCGTTGCCATCTACGTTTTCATTTACACGCCGCTGAAGCGCTTCAGCAGCACCAATACGCTGGTCGGTGCCATACCCGGGGCGATTCCCCCGGTGATCGGCTGGACGGCCGCGGGCGGGCCGGTGGATGCCGCCGCGTGGTTCCTTTTCGCGCTGCTCTTCCTGTGGCAGCTCCCGCATTTCGTCGCGATCAACTGGCTCTGCCGGGAGGAATACGAGAGCGCCGGGTACCAGATGTGGTCGGATGGCGATGTCAGCGGGCGGCGCAGCGGCCTGCTCGCCGCGGTTTTCGCACTCATGCTGGCCGTGCTACCGGTGTGGCCGTGGTTCGCCGGCTGGACCCCCGGGCTCCCGGGCCTCGTCGCGCTCTGCGGCGGGGTGGTGGCAGGGCTGATCATGGCGGCTTTCGCCGGACGTTTCATGCGGGACGGCGAGCGTACCTCGTTCCGGAAGCTTTTCCTTTTCACCCTGCTCTACCTGCCCCTTGAGCTTGGATTGCTTGCCATTGCGTGGCGCTAGTTTAGTTTCCGCCGCCCCATGAGGATGCCTGCCGAGCCGTTCGAACCCGCCGTGCGAGATCCCCGCAAGCTGCGGCGCACCGGCTTGATCCTGACGGTCTTCATGATCGTCAGTGCGGTCGGCGTCTATCTCGCCTACATGAAATTGGCGGAACGCCAGGCGGCGGATGAAACGCCTTCCTTCAAAGGCCGCATCGAAAAGAACTTCAAGCTCTGGAAACAGGACGGCAGCGAGGGAAATCTCGCTGAAATGGAGGGTGAAGTTTATGTGATTGCGCCGGTTCTTTTCAGCGAGCCGGATCGCTGGAAACACACCCGAGGAGTGCTGGAACGGCTCTCCAAGCGCTATGCCGGGCGGGACGATTTCCACATCGTGTGCCTGACTGTCGATCCTGAAGGCGAGCCGCCGGAGAAGCTGGCGGAGTATGCGAAGGAGCTCGGGGCCGAGCTGCCGCAGTGGTGGCTGGGCGCGACACGGGAAGAAAGCGTCCACAAGTTCCTCAAGAACATCCTGAAGATGGAGACCATCCCTCACAGGAAGGACGGCGAGTGGATCTATGATGGCACGCTCGTGGTCGTCGATCGCGACCGCCACATCCGCAAAGGGACTGTGCGCACCGATAAGCGGGCTCGCATGGATGCGCCTTTCGATTTTGAAGCCGCGGCCAAATGGGATCTCGAGCAACCCACGCCCGGCGATCCGCATCGCGTCTCGCGGGATTTGGAAGGCCTGCTCATCCAGGTGATCGATCACGTGCTGGCCAAACCTGTAACGAAATCATGAACGACAGGGGAACAATCGCGATGATCTACGGCGGGGTGGCGGTCATTTCCGCGGCTCTGATCGCCGGGGGCATCTACCTGAGCCGCCAGGTGCCCGAACAGCCGCTGCCGGACTACAGCAACGTGGGCACTCCGAAGGAGGAGACGCTGTTCGCCATCAAGTCCGACTTCGCCGGGGTGAACCAGGCCGGCAAGGATGTCAAACTCTCCGACTTGAAGGGAAAAGTCTGGATCGTGTCCGAATTCTTCGCCGTGTGCCCGCATTGCGCGGTACGCAACGGTCAGGAGCTGAAATCGATCTACGAGGAATTCAAGGACCACCCCGATTTCCACATGGTCTGCGTTTCCGTGGATCCGGAAACCGACACCCACGACAAGCTGGAAGCCTACGGCAAGGCGCTCGGTGCCGACCCTGCGGACTGGTGGTTCGTGACCCATCCCGACCAGCAGGAGACGCACGATTATCTGGAGAAGACGCTCGGGTTCTTCAAGGTCCGCGAGCGCACCGACCCGCTGGACCGCGACGCCAACGGCCGCTTCGCGCACGACATGGGGATCATGCTGGTGGACCGCGAGTGGAACGTCATCGGCAAGTGGCCTCTCTACGACGCGAAGTCC
>CBIHMP010000099.1:0-12277 GCA_966211015.1 uncultured Luteolibacter sp.
GCGGGTCGCCCAATTGGCACGGGGCACGAATTGGACGGCAGCAATCTCGCGGGCATTTCCCGCACCCAGATCCAGCCCCACCCATGCTCCGCTCGCGCCGCCGGGTTCAGCATGGGTGGCGATGTTGTTGTCGAAGGCCCGGGTCATGTTCAACACATCTCCGGAGCCGATCACGGAGAGCGGGCTGGCAACGGGATAGGCGGGAATGAACGGATGGTGCAGGTTCGGCAGCGCTTCGAAAGCGAAGGTGGGCTCCGGCGTGCTGATCGCCGGGGAGACGGCGTGGTCCGGACCGACTGCTTCCACTTCGATGTATCCCGAGTCTTCCGAAGCGAAACGCCGGACATCCTGGGCGAAGAAATAGTGGTTGGGAGTCGCGCCAAGCCACACCCGCGGCGACCCCGCCGCGAGTTCCTTGCGATGGTAAACGTTATAGTGGAGGACGGGCGAGCCGGACGGGGTCCATTTCAGCCGCAGGGATGTGGAGAAAGCTTCATCCGGATTCCGGCTTCTCCCTTCCAAGGTCAGATCCGACGGCGACGCAGGTACAGCCGGAGATCCATTGGCGATCTGGATCCGGCCGATATTCGCCGAACAGCTCGCGAGGGCAGCGGGGCTGGAGAAGCGCAGGGTGATCAGCGCGAGCGTCCTCCCGGAGTGGGATCCCAGCGGGAAATCGACCGTTGTCCAATCGGTCGCGCTCGCCGGAGCGGCGCTCGTGTAGTGCATCACCGCGGGCGAGTCCTCGAAAGCGTAGCCGACCTGGATCCCGGCCCCGCTCACTGCGGCAGGCTTGTGGATCAGCCGCAAGTTCGTGTTCGCCGCTATCGGCAGCCGGGTTTGATAGAGTTTCACTTCCTGTGCCACGTTTGCCTCCAGAGGCCCGGCGATTTTCAGCGAGCTGCCGCCGTGGTAAGCCTCCGTGAAATCGATCGAAGGAGCCAAGGTCGTGGCACCGGCACTCCGAACGATCCACCGCCAGGTGGGCAGGATGTCCTGAACGCTTAGATTCGTCCACGGTCCCGTCATCACGGTGCTGCCGTTGATCTTGTAGAAGTTCCCCTGCCCGGCGTTGAAATGGGTGACGAATGGGAGACTCGTCACCGGTGAATTCGCAGGGATGTAGTGCGCCATTCCGTACCAATTCGGTGTCGGCGAGCCCGCGGCGGGCAGCGTGTCGGACGGATCGCGGTTGGGACCCGACCAGTAGATTTCCTCCTGCGTCGCCACCCCGGCCGGCGACGAGCCTTTTACGAAGGGCGTCTCCCCGCCGAAAAGCGCGACGGAGGTATGGTGGGGTTGGCCTTCCGGGAAAAGATAGGGCCAGGTGATATCCAGATTGCCGCCGCCGCCGGGATCCGGCGTCTTGCCGTAGGTCCGGTAGTTTTCCGTCCAAATCCCCGCATACAAGTCGTAGGGGTCGATCCCCCGCGCCTGCGCGAGGCTCCGGGAACCGCTTAGGTTACTATCATTATAGTACCACCAGAAATTCAGGAACATCTGGTGTGCCGCGAGGGTGTTTCCCGTCTGGGTCACCAGCGCGCCCGACCGCAGGAAGCCGTCGTTCTGGTTGGTGAGCGCGTTCTGAAAGGAACGGCTGCCGTTTTCCGCCATCGCGTCATACCAAGTGATCTTGAGATGAGGCGCCCCCTGCGCGGCGGCGCGCGTGCGGAAGTAGGCCATGAAGTCACGCATGTCCTGCGCGTCGGCCGCATTCGTCTGGAAGTTCTCCTGATTGATGAACCAGCCGTCGAACCCGTAGTACATCGCCGCCTCCACCAGCTTGTCCGCCACCGGAAAGGTGGGTCCGCTTCTTTGGACCAGGTCCCGGATGCGTTGCAGCGCGGCATTGTCCGGAGATGAATTCCAGTGGAAGAAGATCTTCCCGTAGATCCTTACGCCGTTGCGATGGGCGGCATCGATCATGTGGGCGGTCGGACACAGGATGGCTTTGGTGTCGCGGTCGGAACTGCCCCAAAAGACCAGGTTATCGGTATATTGCCAGATGCCCGGCGCGTACAGCCGGGTCGTCCTCCATCCGTTGGGCGCACCCGCTGGAATGGTGTTGAAGGTGGTGACCGCTTGGACCTTGCCCTCGCCCGGCCGCGCGTGGGAATTGACGTTCCAGAGGGCGTTGAGCGCGGCGTTCTCCGCGGCTTTCGGAGCCGTGAAGCGGGTCGCGAGCGGAACCACGCTGCGGTTGTAAGGGGCAGCGGGATCGCTACCCGGAGACCACGAGAGGATCTCCGCGGGATGCCAGCGGCCGGATTGCGGGACGGCCTCGTACTGCGCGGACAGGGGAGCGCGGCCCAAAAATCCACATGCCGCCAAGAGAAAGGCAGCCGATCGAACAGGGTTTTTCATGTCGTGGCTCGGAGGAGCGCGGGCTCGGGTTGGCCGCACTAAGCGAAGCGGTACTGGAACTGTCAACGCGGTCCACTGGCGATCCCGCCTCTTCGCAATCCATTTAAGCTTTTGAATTCTAGCTAGATAACCAGATCACCGACACTTTGGAATCCGGCGCGAAAGACAGGACCGGTACCGGTTTCCCGACGAAAGGCTCTCATCCGCTCCCCCGGAGGAGGGAGCCGGGGAAAGAAATGCAGCCGTGCTTTTTCCCTCCGGATAGGTTAAGCGCGCTCATGGATCCGAAGGAAATCCTCGGTTGGGTGCTCTTGGGGCTCTTCTCCGGCTTGATCGCCCGGCGGGTGATGCCGGGTGAAGAAAAAGGCGGCTGCCTCATCACGATCATCCTCGGCATCCTGGGTGCCGTGGTCGGAGGCTGGATCGGCCGGCACGTGGGTTTCCTCCCGGTGGCCGATCCCGGCCCCGGCTTGCCCTCGCTGGAGTCGCTCCTCACGGCGACGGTCGGCGCCCTGGTGGTCCTGGTGCTCTGGAAGTGGTTGAGGAGGTAGCCTTTCTCACTTACCGGATCTCGTGAAAGCCGAAGTACGCTACCAGAGCCTCGGGGACCCGGATCGACCCGTCCGGTTGCTGGCACTGCTCCAATAGCGCCACGTAGAGGCGCGGCAGAGCGGTACCGGAACCGTTCAAGGTATGGCAAAAGCGGTTCTTCCCCTCGGCGTCCTTGAAGCGCAGTTTCATTCGCCGGGCCTGGTAGTCGCCGAACCACGAGCAGCTCGAAACCTCGAGATATTTTCCCTGCCCCGGCGCCCAGACTTCGATGTCGTAGGTCTTGGCGGCATTTGCGCCGAGATCGCCGGTGCAAAGCTCGATCGTCCGGTAGTGCAGGCCGAGCTTCTCCAGCACGGACTGGGCGTGACCGGTCAGTTCCTCGAGCGTCCTCAAGCCCTCGTCGGGATGCACCACTTGCACCAGCTCCACCTTGTCGAACTGGTGCATGCGGATGATCCCGCGGTTGTCGCGCCCGGCGCTCCCCGCCTCCCGGCGGAAACAAGGGGTGTAAGCCACCAGTTTCTTCGGTAGCTCGCTCTCCGCCAGGATGGTGTCCCGGTAAAGGTTTGTCACCGGCACCTCGGCGGTAGGGGCCAGGAAAAGCTGGTTGCGCCCGTCCTCGCCCGCGTCCGTCCCGTACATGTCGTCCTCGAATTTCGGGAGCTGGCCGGTTCCTTCCATGCATTCGCGTCTCACCACGTGGGGCACGTTCACCTCTTCGTAGCCGTTCGTGCCGCTTTGCAGATCAAGCAGGAAGCCGATGAGCGCCCGCTCCAGCCGCGCTCCCTTGCCGCGATACACGGCAAAGCCCGATCCGGCGATGCGGGTGGCGTCTTCCAGGGAAATGAGGCCGAGCGCTTCGGCAAGCACGAGATGATCCTTCGGCTCCGCGATTTCGGGTTTCTCTCCCCAAGTACGCACCACCGGGTTCGCGGTCTCATCCTCGCCCGCCGGACAATCCGGGTGCGGGAGATTCGGGATATTCATCAGCAGCTCGTGCTGGCGATTCGTCGCGGCCTCCGCCTCGACGTCGAGAGCCGCGATCTTGTCGTTGATCCCGCGCACTTCCGCTTCGATCGCGGAAGTGTCCTCGCCCTTGCCCTTGAGAACGCCGATTTGCTTGGAGGTCTGCTTCCGCTCGGATTGGAGGGATTGCTTTTCGGTCTCGGCGCGGCGGCGCGTTTCGTCACAAGCGAGGACCTCGTCGATCAGGGTCCAGTGGTTGCCCCCGCGCGCCTTCAGGCGCTCGCGGAAGGCAGCGGCGTTTTCGCGGATCTCGCGGATGTCGAGCATGGCGCGGCGAGCCTTAGAGCATCCCCGCGCCGACGTCCAATGCGGATCACCTCACTTCGCGAAGTACGTCGCCACGTAATACAGCACTACCAGCAGAACGATCCCCCCGAGCGCTGCCAGCAAATTGCGTTTCGCCTCGCTGGGTTTCGCCTTTTTCTTCACCACCTGATACGTGCTCGGGGGCGCGTACACGCGCGTCGCCACCGGTCGCGGAGGCACGGGCGGATTTGGCGTCGCCACGGTCTGCTCCGGAATATCCGGCAGGGGCACGCCGAGCTCCTGCACCAGGGATTTCGTGATCGGAGCCGTGATCGGCTGGGTTTGGTGAAGGCTGGGCGGAGCACCGTCCGGCGGGGCCAGCGGCTGGGGAGCCGTGTGAATTTTCACCGTTCCGGTCATCGGGATCGGCGTCGGAAGAGGCGAGGGACGCGGCGGCGGCGGGCCGCCCGTGCGCGGGCGGAGAGCCACCGGAGCGCGCGGATTGGCCGACGGGGCGGCCGCGAGCGGCTGCGTGATCGCCTGCGAAGGCGGGATATCGAGCTGAATAAAGCTTTTGAGGCTCTCGCGGGCGTTCTCCGGCCGCTCGTGAGGGTAGCGATTGATATGCCACATCACCCAATCGCACGCCCACTTGGGGATGTCCGGCCGGACTTGGCCGAGCGGAATCACCCGGTGCTCCAGATGAGCCGCCATTACCTGCGGCCCGGTTTCCCCTTGGAAGGGCGAATGACCCGTCAGCGCGAAGTAATACACGCACCCGATGGCATACATGTCCATCCGGGAGTCGATCACCCCCCGCTCGAACAGCTCCGGGGCCATGAAGAAGATGGAGCCGAAGATCGCGTCCGACTGTTCGGCGGTCTCCGCCGACGTTTTCGGGCTGAACTTGGCGAGACCGAAATCCACCACTTTCGCCTGAAACCGGCCCGAGGGCAGCCAGTTCACCATGATATTCGAGGGCTTCAGGTCCCGGTGGATCAATCCGAGGTCCTGCGCGGCAATGAGGGCCTCCTGGATCTGGAGCACCAGCTCGCGGAAATCCGGCCAGGTAAGCGGGGCCTTTTCCACGATCTCGTCCACGGTCTGCCCCGTGAGGAGCTCCATCACCACGAAAGGCCCGTCTTCGTCGGAGCCGACGTCATAGATGGTGACGATATTCGGGTGCTGGAGCGCGGCCAAGGCACCGGTCTCCTTCTCCATTTGCTTCGTGGCCTCCTCCCGGTGCTCCTCGTCATCGCCGGAAACAATCCGTTTGACCGCCACATCGCGTTTGAGCGCCCGATCATAGGCACGATAGACCGCTCCGAGCCCGCCTTGGCCGAGTTTCCCACGGATCTCGTATCGCTCCTCCATGTATCAGTCTTCCGCTAATTTGAAGCCGGGGCTCGCGATGCGGCAATGAATAAAAAAGCCCGCTCGTTAGGGCCGGGCATCCGGCCAGAAGCGCCGGACTCCCGCCCGCAACATGGGATCGCGGACGCTCGCGTCATCGATCACGTCATGATTGCCCCGCCGCCATCCGTGGTAGGCGGCCAGTGCTTCAAATCCGGCGTTGAGGGAGCCTTGCATGGGATTGTGGAGTTGCAGCCCGATTTCAACCGTTTCCGGCAGTCCCTGCGGAAAAAGAATTCCCGCCCGCTCCAGACGATCGATCCCGAGCGGCAGGTCGGCCCTCGAACTGAGCGCCACGGCCATCACCATCGCATGCGGGTGGAGCCAGCGGATGCCCGGAACGTCCGGCCCGTTTGCGGTGTATCCCGCGCCCGGCATCCCGGCCTCCCCGCCCGAGAGCCCGAAGATTCCGCCGCGCGCGGCCGCGGAATCCGGCCATTGCTCGACCACATAACGCGCCTGTTTTTCAAACAGCTCGCGCCGTGCCACCGGCCAGACCGCGCCGGTAACTTGGTCGGGATCTTCCCGGTCGAAATCGGGATAAAAAAGGCTCTCGATCTCCCCGATGAAGGCGACACCGCGGAAAACTTTCCCGCCCGGCTCCATGCGGCCGCGCGGTTGACGGCCCGTCACCATCGACTCCAGGGCCAGCACGAGCGCCGTCTCCCCGCCCCAGTCCCGCCATTGGCTGGAAAGCGGCGTCGTCCCGTCGGTCGAGAAACCATGCCCGATCCATCCCTCCGAATCGCTGACAAGATCGAAGTTCAGCTCCGCCACGGCCTGGCCGATGGCCGAGGAAACGTCCTCGAGCTCTAAAATGCCCGCTGCAAGCCGCAGGGAATGAAGGAGGATGGCACTGTCCACGGTGCTGTACTCCGTCCCGGGATGGATCTCGGGCACGCCATCCGCCCCGCGGCGCGAGAAATGGGGGAAGAAGCCTGCGGCCCGCGGCATCCCTAGCACCGTTTGCGTGGTTCGCCGGATTTCCTCCTCCACCTTTTCCCGCTCGAGCATCCCCTCCTTGGCCGCCACGGCGCTCGCCAAAGCATGCAGGCCGGACGAGCTGATGGAATCGAACACCCCCGCGGGCGTATGGGCGCGATCGCGGGTCAGGCCGTTCTCTGCATCGTGACAACGCCGCAATTTCCCGAGTGAGACCCGGAAAAGCCATTCTTCCGGCGGCATCTCAGGCTTCGTCACCTCGAAGCCGACCGAGGAGATTTCCGCCGCGCAGCCCGGCTCCGCCACCCAATTGATAAACTTCAAGCGGCCGAGATCCGCCGCCTTCACCTCGAAGCGATGGCGGGTCTTCTGCCCGGGAACCAGCACCACCGTACCGGACCAGCGGACCATCTTGGCGGAGTCCGCGAGTTCCACCCGCAACTGACCGCTCCCGCGGGCGTCAACCGTCACGGCGAAAACCCCGGCCCGCTTTTCTGCCGGGCCGCCAAAGCCGACGACATCGGTGGGATCGAACATCCGCTCCGCTTCCAGTGCCAATCCCGCCAACGAATGCCACGCTCCGGTCCAATCTCCCTCGGCCTTCGTGCGGATCACCCCCGCATGGGCCTCCAGCCGCGCCTGACCCGGCCCCATCCAGCCGAAGTCGGTGCCGAGATGCGTGAAATTCTCGAAAGGGTTGAGAACGGGCGCCGCCTCCGACGAGTCGCCGGGAAAGGAAATGGAATAATCCGTGACCGGCTGCCAGACCGTCTCCGACGCGGCAAGGGAACCGGCCGGGCGGAGGAGGAAGATCCCGATGAGGAAAAAGCTCCGCCATGCGGAGCCGCGACCATCTCTCTTCTTCGCGCCGGGAAGAGCAGCGCGTGGATCACAGGGCGTCAAAAAGTTCAAAACGTGAAATACTGTTGGGTGCCGGTATTTCGCTTATGGGACTAAAGCGAGGCGAGTATGCCCCGGATACGGTGCCCCATCAACCGATAAGTCATTCCACGCGATTTTCGCGTAGATTCACCCGCCCAAGGTGCCTCCCGCCGCCAAGGCCGCGGATCCGTCCGCTCAGCGGCTGTCCGCCGTCGCCTTGATGTCGGTCAAAGCCGCGATGAAGTCTCCCAGGATTTCCGCCGGAACCATGATCGTGTCACGATTCCCGCTCACGTCCTCGGTGATCTTCACCACCATTCCCCGGGAGTTCTCCTTCAGGTCCAGGAAGAATGTCTTCCGGTCCGCCAAGATTTTCTCCGTGTGCAAAAGATCGCTTTCCACCATGCCTCCTTTCCTTTGATCGGCTACCAGCTTCCGTAGCGGTGATTGATTGTCAAGGAAAAGGCCCGCCAAGGCTACACGAAGAGATACTCGTGCTTCAGCCACGCAAGGAGCTCGTCCTTCCCCTTTTCGGATTTCATGTCGGCAAAAAGGAAGGGTCGCTGCCCGCGCATCTTTCGGGCATCCCGGTCCATCACGCCCAGATCGGCACCCACATAGGGAGCAAGTTCCGTCTTGTTGATCAGCAGCAAATCGCTGGTCCGGATCGCCGGGCCGCCCTTGCGCGGGATCTTGTCCCCTTCCGCCACGTCGATGACGTAGATGTAGGCATCCACCAGTTCGGGGGAAAAGGTGGCGGAGAGATTGTCCCCGCCGCTCTCGATGAGGATGAGCTCCAGATCGGGATGCGCGCGTTCCAGATCGACCACCGCCGCCATGTTCATGCTGATATCGTCGCGGATGGCGGTATGGGGGCAGCCGCCGGTCTCCACCCCGCGCACGCGCTCGGCAGGCAGCACTCCCTCGCGGAGCAGGAACTCCGCGTCCTCGCGCGTGTAGATGTCGTTGGTGATGACCGCCAGCGAGATCTCGTCTTTCAGCCACTGGGACAGGCGGAGGACACACATGGTCTTGCCGGAGCCCACCGGGCCACCGACGCCGAGCCGGAAAGGGCGCTTGGGATCAGGAGATGAAGAGTCGGGCATCGGCGCGGGCATGGCGTAGGGAAGCGATTTCGAGGAGAGGGTTGAACCAACCGTCGGGAGGGCGGGAAAGCGCGGCATCGATCTCTGCCCCGAGCCGATCCAGCATGCGCCGCACGATCGCCTGACAGGTGCTCTGGCCGAGGCGCATCAGCTTCGTCGAGGCAGTGGCAAAACCCGTGACCGTTTGGAACGCGAAAGCCCTCGCCGCTTGGGCGAGCGGAATCGAGGAAAGCTCGATGGCGGTGACGACGAGGTGATGGCTGAAGGGGCAAGCGGCCGCATGGCCTTCCACCAGAGGCGAGGGCGCAAGCTGGCGCAGGAGTTCCAGACGGCGGGAGCCGATGCGGCGGGAGGCGTCCCGCGTTTCCGCGGGCAACCGCCAGGCGTCGAGTTCCGCATCCAGCTCCAGGAGCCGCCGGCCATCCCCCTTCCCCGCGGCGCGATGCGCCCGGACAAAATAAGGAAGCTCGAAAGCGATGAGAGCGGGGAGGATTTGCCTTTCCAGGAAACGCTCCAGTCCCTCCGCATCCTTCACCACCCCGGCCTCGACCAATTCCTCCAGTCCATAGGAATGGGCGTACGCGCCGGAGGGATATTGCGAATCATTGGCCTGCATCAGCCAGAGCCACGGGTCGGTCATGTGAGGAAGTCCGGTCATCTTGCTGCGAGCGGCGCGCTAGGCATGAGCCATCGCCTTGAGGGGGCGGAAGAGGACGAGCGGCTCCGTGTAGGACCATCCCTCGCGCTGGAGAAGGTTCGACATCGCTTCGTCGTGCAGGACGCGGATGAACCCGTCGAAAACTTCCGCCGGCAGATGGAGGTTTCCGATCTTCCATCCCACCAGTGCGGCCTGGGCCGGAGTTTCGAGGGCAATCTCGTACACCTGCTCCGGCAACTGGCGCACGATGTAGTCCTTCCCGTCCTGCCGGTAGATCACGCAGCCATCAGTGAGGCGGTCTTCCAGATCGAAGCCGAATTCGGTGCCATCCTCCGCAATGCCGCGCCAGCGCCGCTTGAGGAACTGCCGGCGCTCCGCCGCGAGCACGATCTGGCAGGCGGCGGGAAGTACCGACGCCGGGGCGAGCATTCGCGGAATGAGGTGCATGGGTTTGTTCCCGGGATCAGAAAAGGAAATAGCGCTGCGCCATCGGCAGCGCTGCCAAGGGCTCGCAGCCTAGCTCCGTGCCGTCGGCGGTTACCGTGTAAGTCTCGGGATCGACGGTGATGTCGGGCGTGGCGTTGTTGAAAGGAAGGTCCGCCTTCGTGACCGAGCGACAGCCTTTCACCGCGACCAGGCGCTTTTGGAGACCCAGGTCGTCGAGCGTGCCGGCTTCCAAGGATGCGCTGCTGACAAAGGTGACGGATGTGGAATGAACCGCCTTTCCGAAAGCACCGAACTGCGGGCGGTACATCATCGGCTGCGGGGTGGGGATCGAAGCATTGGGATCGCCCATATTCGCCCACGCGATCAAGCCGCCCTTGAGAACGGTCTCCGGCTTCACACCGAAGAAAGCGGGCTTCCAGATGGAGAGATCGGCGAGCTTCCCGACCTCGATGCTTCCCACCTCGTGCGCGATGCCATGGGTGATGGCTGGGCACAGGGTGTATTTCGCGACGTAGCGGAGCGCGCGGAAATTGTCGGCGGCGGGGTGGGAATCCCCGTCCAGCGTGCCGAACTGGAGCTTCATCTTGTGAGCGGTCTGCCAGGTGCGGGTGATGACCTCGCCGATACGGCCCATGGCCTGCGAGTCGGACGACATCATCGAAATCGCGCCCAGGTCGTGCAAACGGTCCTCCGCCGCGATGGTTTCCGGCCGGATCCGGCTTTCCGCAAAGGCCACGTCTTCCGGAATGCGGGAATCGAGATGGTGACAGACCATGAGCATATCGAGATGCTCGTCGATCGTGTTCACCGTGAAGGGCCGTGTCGGATTGGTGGAGGAAGGCAACACGTTCGCCTCGCCGCAGACCCGGATGATATCGGGCGCGTGGCCCCCGCCCGCTCCTTCCGAATGATAGGTGTGAATGGTCCGGCCTTTGAACGCGGCGAGGGTGCTTTCAAGGAAACCTGCCTCGTTGAGCGTGTCGGTATGGATCGCCACCTGGACGTCGAGTTCGTCCGCCACCGAAAGGCAGGTGTCGATGGCCGCGGGCGTGGTGCCCCAGTCTTCATGCAGCTTCAAGCCGATGGCACCGGCGAGCACTTGCTCCCGCAGCGGCTCAGGGGAAGAGCAATTCCCTTTTCCTAGGAAGCCGAGATTGACCGGGAATGCTTCCGCGGCCTCCAGCATGCGGCGGATGTTCCACTTACCCGGCGTACAGGTCGTCGCATAGGTGCCATGGGCCGGGCCGGTCCCGCCGCCGATCAAGGTGGTGATCCCGCTGGCGATGGCGTGCTCGATCTGCTGCGGGCAGATGAAATGGATGTGGGTATCGATTCCGCCCGCGGTGACAATGCAGCCTTCGCCCGCGATGACCTCGGTGCCTGCGCCGATCACCATGTCAATGCCATCCTGCAGCAGCGGATTTCCCGCATGGCCGATCTCCGCAATCCGTCCATGTTTGATGCCGATATCGGCTTTGATGATTCCCTGCGCGGCATCAATGATGAGGGCATTCGTGATGACCAGATCGAGGCAATCGGCATCGCAGGCCAGCGGCGATTGGGCCATGCCGTCGCGAATCACTTTTCCGCCGCCGAATTTCACTTCATTGCCGTAGCCGCCTTTCTCCGCTACCAGATCGCGCTCGACCTCGATGAAAAGCTCGGTATCCGCCAGGCGCACCCTGTCCCCGACGGTAGGGCCGAAGGTGCCGGCGTAGTTGGCGCGGGTTTGGTTCATGGCTGGGTCAGGAATCGAGTTTCCCGTTCACCTGGTTGTTCAGCCCGTGGATCTCCCGCTTTCCGCCGAAGGCCACCAGCGGCACCTCCCGCGTGTCGCCGGGCTCGAAGCGCACGGCGGTCCCCGCGGGAATATCGAGCCGGAAACCCCGCGCCGCGGCACGATCGAAAATCAGCTCGCCGTTTACCTCCGCGAAATGAAAATGGCTACCCACCTGCACGGGCCGGTCGCCCCTGTTCCCGACTGCCAGGACCAGCTTCGCAAGCCCCGTATTGAGCTCGATATCGGCGGCACCCGCGGGTGTGATGATTTCTCCGGGGATCATCGTACGGGGTGGTGGACTGTGACGAGCTTGGTGCCATCCGGGAACGTGGCTTCCACCTGGATGTCATGGATCATTTCCGGCACGCCTTCCATGACCTCGTCGCGGGTAACGAGCGTGGTGCCGTAGCTCATGAGTTCCGAAACGGATCTACCGTCCCGCGCTCCTTCGAAGATCTCGGCGGTGATCAGGGCGATGGTTTCCGGATAATTCAATTTCACGCCCCGGTCGCGGCGGCGGCGGGCCAGATCCGCGGCCACGACGATGAGGAGCTTCTCCTGTTCGCGCGGGGAAAGATGCATGGCCGGATTCAGAGAGCCACGATGAGGACCAAGGAACCGCCCAAAGCGATGGCCGCGCCGATCTTCACCGTGCGATTCGCGTGAAAACGCAGCACCGCCACGGCAGCCACGGCCAGCGCCGCCAGTCCTACCTCCAGATAGCCGTGGAGGTGAAAATAGTCCGCGCGCAGTTGGTCGAATTCGTCCTCCTCGCCCGGATGGTAGTGCCCGGGATGAGCAGCGGCCGTGAAGGGTACGGTCAGGACCAAAGCGAGGAAGAGCTTCCGTAGAGGTTCGAGG
>CBIHMP010000100.1:0-12272 GCA_966211015.1 uncultured Luteolibacter sp.
CGGTGTCTTCCAAGGCAACCCGCGACTCGCTGTCGAGCAGGCGGGCGGTTTCCTGATGGCGGGCGGCAAGCAGTCCTTCGGCTCCGGCGGCTATTTCCAATCGTCGATCGATCCCCTGCTCCCGATCTCGATGGAGCTGAAGAACGAGCACCGCAAGCTGGCGGTAGCGCTGGCGATCGTGCTCGACCGTTCCGGCTCGATGGCCGTCAACGTGAACGCGGGCGGCAAGAACCTGACCAAGATGGACCTGGCCAACGCCGGTGCGGCCGAAGCGATCGGCCTGCTCGGCCCGATGGATCAGGCCTGTGTTTTCGCCGTGGACAGCGCGCCCGAAGCCGTTTTCCCGCTCACCAAAGTGGAGGGCAAGCAAGCCCAGCTCCAGGCCCGCATCCGCAAGGTCCACTCGATGGGCGGCGGGATCTTCGTTTACGAAGGGCTGAAAGCGGCCTGGGATGAGCTGAAGAATGCGGACGTCGGCACCCGCCACGTGATCCTTTTCACCGATGCCAACGACACGGAGGAACCGGGCGACTACAAGCGCCTGCTGGAGACGATGAAAAAGGAGGGCTGCACCGTCTCGGTGATCGGCCTGGGAACAAGGGCGGATGCCGATGCCAAGCTCATCGAGGACATCGGCAAGCGCGGGGACGGACGCGTCTTTTTCACCGACCGCCCGGTGGATATCCCGAAGATTTTCGCGCAAGAGACCGTGACCATCGCGCGCTCGGCTTTCATCGAGGATCCGGTGGGAGCACAGCCGACGGGCCGCTGGGCGGAAATCTCGCCAAAGCCCATCGGGTGGCTGCCCCGTGCGGACGGCTACAATCTTTCCTACGCGCGGGAGGATGCCACCACCTCGCTGGTGAGCCAGGACGAGTATGCGGCCCCGCTCGTGGCCCATGCCCGGCGCGGCCTGGGGCGCAGCGCGGCAGTGTCGTTCCCGCTCGGCGGCGAGCACTCGCAGCTCGTCCGCGATTGGGACCAATACGGCGATTTCGTCCAAACGGTCACCCGCTGGCTGATGGGCATGGATCTTCCTCCCGGGATCGGGCTGAAGCACCGCCTCGACGGGACACGGCTCACCCTGGACCTGCTCTACGACACCGAGGAGTGGTCGAAGAAACTGGCCGTCACGCCGCCGCGGCTGCGCCTGATGGAGAGCGGTGCGGGAGCCACTCCCTACGACGTGCCGTGGAAGCGCATCGCGCCCGGCCATTTCTCCGTCACGCGCGATCTGGACGAAGGCGCGGTCGTCCGCGGTGCGATCCAGGTAGGCGAGCACGCCCTCCCCTTCGGCCCGATCACCGTCGGGTCCTCCATCGAGTGGGCTTTCGAGCCGGAGCGCCTGGCGGAATTGCGCACCGTTTCCGCCCAGACCGGCGGCCGCGAACTGCTGGATCTCTCGAAAGCATGGCTGCGCCCGCCGCACCGGCAGGACGTCTCCCTGCGCATGTGGATCGCCCTTGCGATGCTCGTCTTCCTGATCGCGGAAGCCCTCCTCACCCGCACCGGCTGGAAGTTCCCGATCCCGGCGCTGCCGCAATGGACGCCGCGCGAGAAAGAGATCAAGCCGAAGAAGGTGAAGGCGTCCAAGCCGGTCGCTCCGGTCGTCGCTCCCGAAGAAAAACCGGCACCGGCCGCGGAGGCCCCTGAGGAAGGAAGCTCCGAACGCCGCTCCCGCTACCAGCGGGCGAAGGACCGGAAGTAGCGAAACGCATCACATTACGTGGATCGCCCCCTCCTCACTCCGCGGCATCTTGACCGGAGGACAATGCGATCTTTCTCGCGATGGCTTCCCTGATCTCGGCATCGAGCGATTCCGCCGACTTCAACCGTGGATTGTCCTTCAAGTGCGTCTCGTAGTGCTTCTGCCACGCTCGTAGCGCGGCATCCGCATCCACCGAGGCCCAACCTTCGAACACCGAAGCCACCTCATCCGGTCCCCAAAATTCGGCAAAAGGGTCCATGAGGTCCCCTGACTCTCCTGATTTCTCTGACCATTCCCGGATATCATTTGCCATTTCCGCCACGGCGGAAGCGGGGTCCAAAACTCCCCTGGCTTCCAGAAGGGGAAGCCAGCTAAGCTGATCTCCGTTCAAGAACAGTCTGTCGTTCTCCGGGTTCTCGTAGAATTCCGTCAGCGCCTTGATCTCCCCGAGACTCAGGCTGAGAATCGCTTCCATGATTCCTTCGCGGGCAGCCTCATGCTGTTCTGCCGTGAAGCCTTCGTCCGCTACCAGGAATTGCGCCCGGGTTTCGAGGTCCGCTACCAGTCTCTTTAGCTTGGGCGAAAGGGAAGCAAAGGGAGTGTTCTTCCTCTCCTTCGCAGGTGCCCGCCTGCGCCGTTCCAAGGGTTTGTCCGGCACGCCCTCCATCGCGCTTTGCCCGCTTGCTCTCCCTGAACCAGATGGAACGGAGGACGCCTTGGTCAGGATTACGACCGGGAAGCTGCCTAACAGGAGAAGGCAGGTGGCGATCACGAGAAGCCACCTGTGGCGGTTCATCGCCCGGAAGTTAGCGCCCCGCCGACAGTCCGCAAGAAGCAAGCTACCCTGCTTTTCTCAATGCCTGGCACACCGCCGGGAAGATCTGCTTTTTCCGGCTGACCACGCCGGGTGCGTCGTAGAGGCTGGCATCGATCCGTGCATACGGGATGTTCGCCACGAAGTTCGGCTCTCCCGCTGCCAGCACCAGGCTGTGGTGCTCCGCGATGTCGGTCACGACCAGCACGGCGAGTTCATAGCCGTTCTCCGCCGCCAGTTTCTTCAGCCCCGCCTCGAGTTCTTCCCGTCTCGGCGGGAAGGCATGGAGCCCGAGCTCCTCCACCTGCGCGATGGTGACCTTCACGCCTTCATCGTCGAACTCCTTGCGATCGGCATTCAGGATCGCATCCGGCGTTCCCGTCGCCAGCAGCGAGCCGACGGCGAAGAACTCTTCCTTGAACTTCGCGGGATCGATCTCCGCCAAGCCGCTGAGCCAGCCGAGCATTTCGTGATCGAGTTCGGTGGTCGTCGGCGAGGTCAGGCACAGCGTGTCCGCGATGATCCCGGCGCACAGGCACATCGCGGTGCCGCGGTCCGGCTCCAGATAGCGGTGCCGGAATTTCCGGGCCACGAGCGTCGAAGTGGAACCGACCGGCTCGTTCAGGAAACGGATCGGCTCGCGCGAAACGAGGTCGCCGGCCAGGCGGTGGTGGTCGATCACTTCGACAATCTCGCACTCCTCCACGCCGGTCACCGCTTGGGCGAACTCGTTGTGGTCCACCAGCGCCAGCCGGGTTCTAGGGGGATCAATGAGGTCGGATTTGGAAAGCACTCCGATCATCTCCTTCGAGATCGGATCGAGCACCGGGAAAAGATCCTGTTCGGAAGAAGCCAGGCTCTTCCGCAGCCGGGTCACGGGCTCGTTCCCGGAAACCGTAGCAAAGTCCCTGTCCATCACGTGCCGGACAGTACGGGAACAGCGGATCAGCGTGGAGCAGCTCGCCGTGTCCTGGGAGCAGAGCAGGACGACCACGCCGCGCTTCCGGGCCATCTCGCGGAGGGTCGGCTCGACGCCGTTGCCCCCCGTGACCAGAAGGGCGCGGGCACCGTTCTCGATCGCGTAGTGCTGCACCACCGGACGATCCCCGCAGATCACGAGAAAGCGTCCCACGTTGCCGTCCTTGGCAGCCAGCTTCAGGCGGCGCTCCACGGTGGACTGCGACGAGGCGCCGACCAGCAGGACCAGCTCTTCCTCGTCATCGCCCTCGGGCATCGGAGCGCCGACGCTTTCGGCCTGCAAGGTGAGGGCGATCTTTGCCAAGGCGACATTCACCGTCCGCGCCTGCAAGCCGCTGGCATCGCCGGGTACGAGCAGTTCCAGCAGATCCAGATAGCGGAGGATGCCCTGCACCGTGCCGTCGCCGCTGGCCACCGGCACGCAGCGCACCCCGCTGGCAAGCATCCGGCGGTAGGCCACGATGAAGGTATCCGTCGGGGAAACCTGCACCACATCCCGGCGGCAGATCATTCCGGCGCTCGCGCGCACGTCCGTCACCAGCGGCGGCGTCTCGATCCCGGCTTTTTGCAGCACCCATGCCGTTCTCGCCGGAACCTCCCCGCAGCGGGCTGCGACGGCCGCCGGCTCGCCGGTGGCCCGCAGCAAGGCCGCATTGCCGATCGCGGAGCAAATCGCGTCCGTATCGGGGTTCTTGTGGCCGATGACGAAGAAAGGAAGGCTGCGGCGTGGCGGCTCCATGCAGGGAGGATGGTTGAGATGACAGGGCTCGGGAGAAGCCCGGCGGGCGGATGATGCAGCAGTTATCGCGGACGGCAAGGAGGGGCTGTGTTCCCCGGAGACCGCGGCAGGGCCCTCGCACCGCCGGTGCCGCTCACATGCGATCGGGGCAGCGGATGCCCATCAGGCCGAGGCCGTGGACGAGCACCCGGCTGGTCAGCTCGCAGAGCACCAGCCGGCTGTTTCGCACCGCCACGTCCGCCTTCAGCACCGGACAGGCCTCGTAGAAGGAGTGATAGGCTCGGGCGAGTTCCAGAAGGTAGTTCGCGAGCAGGTTCGGCCGGTGATCTTCGAGGATCAGGGGCACGATCTCCCCGTAGCGGGCCAGATGGCGGGCCAGATGGATCTCCGCGTCCTCGTCTAATACCGGGGCAACCGCCGAAAGATCCAGTTGCTCCTCCAGTTTCCGGAAGATCGAGCGGCAGCGCACCACGCTATTCTGGAGATACGGTGCCGTATCCCCTTGCAGCGCCAGCATCTTATCCAGATCGAAGACATAGTCGGACAGCCGGTGGTGCGCCAGTTCGGTGAATTTCACGGCGCTGATCCCGATGATCTCCGCGAGTTCCGCACGCTCGGCATCCGTCTCCAGGCGGCTGCGCTCCGCGACCGCCACCGCTGCGGCGGCCACGGCATCGTCCAGCACGTCGGAAAGCTGCGGGAGGTCGCCCGCCCGGGTCTTCAAGGGTTTGCCATCGGTACCGAGAATCGTGCCGAAGGAAATATGGCGCAGATCCATTTCCCCGTAACCCAGCCGCTCCGCCACGGCGAAAAGCTGCTGGAAATGCAGGGATTGCCGGTGGTCCACCACATACCAGGCGGCATCCGCGCGCCACTCCTTGCGGCGGAACTCGATGGTGGCGATGTCCGTGGAGGCGTAGTTGAATGCCCCGTCGCTCTTCCGGACGATCATCGGGTAGTCCACCCACTCGCCATCCTTCTTCACGAGGAAGGGGTCCTTGGCCGGGTCTTCCGGAATTCCGTTGGAGAAGATGCAGGCCGCACCTTCGCTCTCGCGGGCCAGGCCTTCGGCCAACAGCCGGTCCACCAGCGGGGCCAGCGCGTCGTTATAGGCGCTCTCCCCCAGCCAGTGATCGAAGGACACGCCGAGCCGGTCGTAGATCCGGTCCAATCCCGTGCGGGAGAGTTCGATGCAGCGTTGCCAGATGGAGAAGTTCTCCTCGTCGCCTTGCTGGAGCTTCACGAGCTCCATGCGACAGGCCTCGCGCACCGCTTCGTCCGCTTTGGCGGAATCGCTGGCGTGGCGGTAGAGGCGCAGCAGCTCCTGGAGCGGGTTGTCTAACAGCGCCTTCTCATCGAGGCACTGTTTCCATGCCCAGGTTACCATGCCGAACTGCGTGCCCCAATCGCCGATGTGATTGTCGGTGATGACCCGGTAGCCCAGGGACCGGGCGATGCGGGCGAGCGAATCGCCGATGATGGTGGAGCGGATGTGGCCGATGTGCATCGGCTTGGCCACGTTCGGCGCGGAGAAATCGACAACGATGGTCTTCCCCTCCCCGGTGGCAGGCACTCCCAGCCGGGGATCGGCAAGCTGGGCCTTCACGCGGGAGGCATAGGCCTCCGGGGCAATCCGGAAATTGATGAAGCCCGGCCCCGCGATATCCGCCGTGCCGAGCCCGCCGAGGTCCAGGGCGGCGATCACCTGCTCTGCCAAGGCGCGCGGGTTTGTCTTGCGCTGTTTGGCAAGTGCCATCGCGGCATTGCTCTGGTAATCGCCGAAGCGCAGGTCGGCCGCTGCGACGACGGGTGCGCTGACGCTTTCGCCGAGCACCGCTTGGAAAGCGACGGCGAGCCGGGATTCGAGGTCCTGAATGAGGGTCATGGGAAAAGGAAAAATCAGCCGTGCCGGGAGATGCACCGGCGGGCACGCGGGAAGGAAGCCTGCGGGACGGAAAGCCCGGCATCAAGCCGCACCATTGGCGGCCGGCTTCGGAGACTTGCCCGCGAAAATATCGAGGATCTCCTGATGCTGCCGGGCCTCGACGAGCCGTCGTCGGATTTCCCCGTTGGTGAACATCTTCGCAATCGCCGCGAGCGTCTGGAGATGAAGATGGTAGCCCTTCTTTGGAACCAGGAAAAGGATCACGAAATGCACCGGCTTTTGATCCAGCGCCTCGAAATCGATCCCCTCCTTCGAGCGGCCGAAAACCGCGATCACCTTCTCCAGCTTCTCGGAAAACGCATGAGGAATCGCCACGCCGTGGCCGACGCCCGTGCTCACCTGCTCTTCGCGGGTCTTCAGCGCGTCCAGCACCTCCTCCCGCAAGGTTGGATCCAGCGAACCCTCCGCCACCAGGTGATCGATGAGTTCGACGATCGCCGGCCAGTGTTCTCCCGCCGACATCTCGAGGATGATCCGGTTGGGAGAAAGGAGGTTCGCCAGCTTCATGCGTCCGTTGGAAAAGATCGGTCCCCGCCCTCGGCGGGGGGCCGGACTTAGCTTCGGAAGTGATGTTTTGCAAGCGGTTTTCGGTTACACGGTGACGCGCCACCCCCGGGTTCCGGAGAACCCGGGACGGCGGGGATTGGCGCTTGCGGTCGTCGCACCGGCCTCCTTAGCTTCAGGGCATATGCGCCTGATCCCGCGCGGATTCGTGATTCTCCTAACAGCGGTGCTCTGCCAATGCGGCAGCGTGGGCACCGGAAACATGGGCGGCCCCACCGTCGAGGAAAGGAAAGCCGCCATCGCCTCCGAGCCGACCGGCGATTTCTTCTACGGGCGGCGCTATTTCATCGAGAAGACCCGCTTCTGGGGCTATGTGCGGCGGCCGCGCCAGTCCTGGGACAAGGCGAAGCTGGTCATCTTCCAGGAAGACAAGAAGCGCCAGCCGGACCGCTTGCCGGAGAACGGCCCCCAGGGACAGCGCTACGGCTTCGACCAGAACTACGAATACCGCTTGAACGGCTACTTCACCGGCCGCGAGAGCTATGATCCGAACAGCAACCAATTCCTGCCCACCTTCATGCTGACGGGCTACGAGGTGGTGAACCGGAATCCAGGCTGGCTCTTCCGGCCGGATGACCGCTACGATCCCTACCGGATCACGGTTTATCCCCGCTGACCGAGCCCTCTCATTCTCCTCCCGATGAGCACCCCCTTCCAGCACCGCCCCGGCAAATCCGACCGGCAGGTCGGCGACGCCCCGTCGATCGGCCACGTGCCGCGCATGCACAAGGAGTCCGAGTCCCGCGCCGGGCGCTACAAACCCCGGCGTACCTCCGCGGGTCACTCCGGGGCCGGCCTTGATATGAAGACGGCGCTGAGAGCCGGGGCGCTCGTTCTGGCCGCCGGTGTCATCATCATCGGGCTTTTCGCCTGGATCACGAGCTCACGCCGGAGCGATGCGGAGCAGGGGCTGGCCACGGCCCCGCCTGCCGTCCCCCATCTGGCGGCGACGCCCCGGATTACCGCGCCCGACGATGCAGCCCTGAAACAGCTCGTGAAGGAATTCCTGGAGGCGGGTAGCCCGGAGGAGCTCGCGCCTCTGATCCGCCCCATCGGAGATCGGGATCCGGCGAGCTTGTTCACCGGCTTGACCGGAATCCTGAAGGCGGACGGCGCGGTGACTTCGATCCAATACATCGGCCCCATGGACAGCCGTGCGCTGCCCTTGGAAGCGCTGGTGGTCAATTTCACCGGGGATGGCGCCGGAACCGGCAGGCGCAACCGCCTCGCGCTCCTTTCGCCCGACGCCGAAGGCCGGTGGCAGGTGGATTACGACGCCTTTGTGAGGCATGTTTCCACTCCTTGGCCGGTCCTGCTTTCGGGGAAAGCGGACTCCGGGGTCGTGCGGGTTTTCGTCTCGCCAGACTCGTACTACAACGGGGTTTACCGCGACGATGCCCGCTGGGTCTGCTTCGGGATGGCCTCTCCCGACGAGGAAATGCTGATGTTCGGCTACGTCCCGCGGGATAGCATCCAGTTCGAGGTGCTGAAGCTCATCAGCGCCGATGCCGAGGTCCGGGCCCCGGGCTCGGACCTGCGGGCAAAGAGGCTGACGCTGGAAATCCAGCACGATCCGGAGGCGGAGCCGCGCCAGTTCCAGATCACGCGCGTGCTCTCGGACGAATGGGCGGCAGGTGCCGAGGCCCTGGACGAGAAGCTCTCCCGGCCCTTATCGGCAGGGGTGAAATGAGCGCCATCATCGTTGCTTGAGGTGGCCGCGTCCCGGTAGCATCGTCCCCGCATTCGGCGGCGAAAAGGAGAGGCTGGACCCGTGCCTCTCCCCCGCCTAACAAAACAGCGTCTCATGGGCGATCTTTTCAATACCTGCCTCGCCGGCACCGAGGAACGCATCCGCCACCTCCGCGCCGAACTGGAGCGTCACAACCGCCTCTACTACATGGAGGCCGTGCCGGAAATTTCCGACGCGGAATACGACAAGCTTTACCGCGAACTCGAGGAACTGGAGGTCAAATATCCGGAATTCAACGACCCCAATTCCCCGACCCAGCGCGTCGGCGGTGCACCGCTGGAGAGTTTCCGGCAGGTGCGCCACCTGGTGCGCATGCTCAGCATCGACGACGTCTTCGAGCTGAAGGACGCCGGGGTTCCGGAGGCGGAGCTGATCGATTTCTACCGCCGGCTCCAGAAGAACCTCGGCCGCGAGGACATCGCCGTGACGGTGGAGCCGAAGATCGACGGCGTCGCCGTGTCCCTCGTGTACCGCGATGGGGTCCTTTCCTACGCCGCCACCCGCGGCGACGGGACCACCGGAGACGATATCACGAACAACGTGCGAACGATCCGCTCGGTGCCGATGACCCTGGCGGGAGACGCGCCCGAGCTTCTCGAAGTCCGCGGGGAAATCTACATGCCGAACGAAGCCTTTGCCGCGATGAATGCCGAGCGCGACGAGGCGGGCCTGCCGACTTTCGTGAACCCGCGCAATGCCAGCGCGGGGGCGCTCAAGCAACTGGACCCGAAGCTCGTCGCCCAGCGTCCCCTGGCCTTCCTCGCCCACGGCTCGGGTGCCTACGAGGGCCCTCCCCTGCCGACCGAGCATGATTTCCATGACCTCCTCGACCGGCTCAGCATCCCCAGGAACAAGCCGGTGCTAGTGGCCGGCACGCTGGAAGAACTTTTGGCCGCCGTCCGGCAGATCAACGCGGAGCGCCACGATCTGGGCTACGGCACGGATGGAGCCGTGGTGAAGGTGCTGGCCCGCGCGGAGCGGGAGAAGCTCGGCTACACCTCCCGCGCCCCGCGCTGGGCCGCCGCCTACAAGTTCCTGCCCGAGCAAAAGGAAACACGGCTGAAGGATATCACCATCCAGGTCGGCCGCACCGGCGTGCTCACCCCGGTGGCGGAACTCGAACCGGTCTTCGTCTCCGGCACCACGGTCTCCCGCGCGACGCTTCACAACGAGGAGGAGATCCAGCGCAAGGACATCCGCATCGGCGACACGGTGATCATCGAGAAGGCGGGCGAGATCATTCCCGCGGTGGTGAGCGTGGTCAGGGAGAAGCGTCCCCCGGGAGCCGCGGCGTTTTCGCTCTCCGGATACATCCAAGGCAAGTGCCCCTCCTGCGGCGGCCCGGTTTCAAAGGAAGAAGGATTCGTCGCGTGGCGCTGCACGAATTTCGAGTGCCCGGCCCAAGCCGTTTCCAAGATCAAGCAATTCGCCTCCCGCAAGGCCCTCGATATCGAGGCCGTGGGGGAAACCGTCGCGGAAGCGCTCGTCAATCGGGGGCTCTGCCGCACTCCGCTCGATCTCTTCACCTTGGCCGAAGAGGATCTCGCGACGCTGAATCTCGGCACCGACGCGGAGCCCCGCCGCTTTGGCGAGAAGAACGCCGCCAAAGTCGTCGATGCCCTCCGGCGGGCGAAGGAGAAGCCGCTCGACCGCTGGCTCTTCGCAATGGGCATCCGGCAGGTCGGTGAGGCCGCGGCCAAGGAGCTGTCGCGTCTGCACGAGAACCTGAGCGCGATCGCACGACCGGACGATGGCAGCACGACCTGTTCGCCCCTGCTCGAATCCGTCGCCGGCATCTCCCGCAAGGAGGCCGAGATGAAACGCATCTCCCCGCGCAACAAGGAGAACCTGCCTGCCGACGATCAGGAGAAGAAGGACCGGGAAGCGGCTTACAAGGCGTTGAAATCCGAGATCGACGCCCTCAAGAAAAGCTTGGCCGTTTACACCATCTCCGCGGATGTCGGCCAGGTTGTGGCGGAATCGGTGCTCGCCTTCTTCAAGTCCGAAGCAGGGCTTCACGTCCTGCAGCGCCTCGCGGATCTCGGAATCAATCCCGTCTCCGACAACTACCTGCCGAAACCCGCGGAGGCCGATCTCTCCAAACTCCCGCTCGCGGGAAAAACCTTCGTGATCACCGGCACCCTCTCGATGAGCCGGGACGAGATGAAGCACTATCTGGAATCGAAAGGCGCGAAGGTCTCCGGCTCGGTTTCCGCGAGCACCGACTACCTGCTCTCCGGCGAGGGGGGTGGCTCGAAGCGCGACAAGGCGGAGAAGCTCGGCGTGCCGGTGATCGGCGAGGAAGAACTCGCGGGACTGCTCCGCTGACTCGCTCCGGCCGTCACAGCCCCATCACGATCTCGCAATCCGGCAGCTTCGCCTTCAGCGCCTGCATGCCGGTCTCGTCCACCTTGGTCTGCCACAGGTAGAGCTTCTTGAGGTTCGCCAGAGTGGCGAGCTTCAGGACGCCCGCATTCGTCACCTGCGTGCCGTAGAGATTCAGCGATTCCAGCTTCTGGAGACCCGCCAGGATTTCGATCCCGGCGTCCGTCACCGCCGTTTCCGAAAGCCGCAGCGATTTCAATTCCGCCGCATCCTTCAGCAGCTTCGCACCGTTGTCGGTGATCGTGCTGGCCGAAAGGTCCAAGGAAACGAGCGCCGGCAAGACCGGTCCCAGTTTCGCCAGATCTTCATCGCCGAAGTCCTTGCGCATGCTCACGGCCGTGAAGGTGACACCGCTTGAGGATTGGGACTCGAAATTCAGGGCCGCGGGGAATTCCTTCCGCAGGCGCTCCACCTCGGCCTTCACCGACTCGCGCTTGTTCGCCGCCTCCTTCACGTCCTTCTCCGCCGCCGCTTTCTGCTGCGCCAGCACTTCGGGCGGCACCACCTTCGCCAGCGCCGTCTTGATCTCGTCGCCGGGCTGAAGCTCGGCGACCTTGGCGTCCTCTGAAGCGCCGCTATCGATCCACCACTTGATCAGGACCACCTCGTGGGGCTCCAGATCCTTCTTCCCCTCCGGCGGCATGTGCTCGTCGTCGTCCTCGGGCAGGTCGATGCGGACGATGACGTTGCTGTCCTTGGACTTGCCGTGGATGATCCCGTCGCCTTCCTTGCCGCCCTTTACCAGCAGCTCGTACTCGTCCATGCGGTACTTGCCCTTCTGCTTGTCCGCATTGTGGCAGGAGTAGCACTTCTGTTCGAGAATCGGCACGATGACGTCGGTATAGGCCACTTGCTCGGCCGGCGATTTCACCGCCACCGCAGCGCCCGGTGTGCCGGAGTCCCCGGCCGCGAGCACGGGCGCGCCGTCCGCAGGCTTCTTCTCCTTCTCCTCCTTGAGCGGCAGGCCGATGACCTTGCGCACCTCGTCCGGAGCGTACTGGGTGAGATAGGTTTCCCCGTGGGTCATCGATGCCCCGTCATGGCTGGCGATGCCCATGATCCCGGAGCTGCCGAGAAGCAGCGTCCAATAGATCCACGAACCTTTCCCGCCGGCCACGTCCACCCACACCTTCACCACGAAGGCCCCCACCACGCCGCAGGCGAAGATGATGCCGTTGTTCAGGTGCCGCTCCGCTAGCTCCTGCTTGTAGTCGTCGGGATTGCTATAATACAACACGAAGCCCAGCAGCGTCGCCACCACCGCCGAGGCCGCGGCGAAAAACATCGCCACCTGGGTGGAAGCGCCGGACCGCTTCTTTGAAAACAAACGTCCCGTTTCCAGCACCAGGACCAGCAGCAGCATGCCGATGGGCAGGTGGAGAATCACCG
>CBIHMP010000101.1:0-12272 GCA_966211015.1 uncultured Luteolibacter sp.
CCGCTCCACCGGAAGCTCTGGCGGGTCCTGACGGGCGTCCGCCGCGGGAACGATCCGGAAGGACCGGCGGACGGCGCCCTGGTCATCGATCTGGGCGGCATCTCACCGGATCGGGACGCCCTGCGGCCCTTTTTCCTCCGGCATCTGCGGTTGAACCCGGTGGCGTGGGAAACCCTCGGCGTGCTGGATGCGGGCCGGGAAGCCTCCGCGCGGGCGGCGCTTGAAAAGGCTCCCGCAGGAGTGATCCTCGTGGCGGAAGGCTGGTCGCTCGCTCCCCGCCGGATGGAGGAAACGCTGAAGCGCGTGACCGACGCGGGCGGCGGCAGGAGGATCGTCATTCACGTGGCGGATTTCGATAAGGAAGGCCGTCCGCGCGAGGTGAAAGCGGACGAACGCGCCGCTTGGGAAGCTTTCATCGATAGCCAAAAGGGCCTTGAGGTGGAACTCAGCATGCACGAGGAGGATCGCACATGGGTACCTGGTTGAGCGACTCCATCCCCGCCTTCGCGGTCGTCGGTCGCGTGAATGCTGGCAAGACCGCCACGCTGGCAACCTTGCTGGAGATCGATGATGACGAGCTCCTGCGCATCAGCGTGACGCCCGGAGAAACCACCGACGTCCAGCCGCTGCCGGTACGCTATGATGGGGAGGAACTCCTGCGCTTTCTCGACACCCCCGGTTTCCAACAGCCGGTGGAGGCCATGCGCGAAATCCAGCGCCTTGCCGGCAGCGGGGTTCCGGGGCTGGCGGAGATCGCGCGTTTCGTCCGGGAATGCCGCCAGCGTTTTACGGACGAAGCCAGGCTGCTGGAGCCGCTGGTCGAGGGGGCGGGGGTGATTTACGTGGTGGATCCTTGCAAGCCGCTGCGGGATTCTTTTCTGGCGGAAATCGAGATCCTCCGGTGGACCGGACGACCGCGCCTCGCCTTGCTGAACCCCCAGGGAGACGCCGCGCCGGAATTGGAGCGTGAATGGCGGGAGCGCCTGGGCACCTCTTTCAATCTGGTCCGCACCTTTCACGCCCACGAGGCGCGGTTCGACGAGCGGAAGCGCCTGCTGGAGGTCCTCTTGCAGATCGAGGAGCGCCATGCCTCGCACATCCGGCGCGTGATCGAGGCGATGGAGAACGAGATGAGCGATCGCCGGGAGGAAGCGGCGGAGGCGCTGCTGGATTTTCTTGAGAAGGCGCTCACCTTGCGGGTCAGCGAGCCGATCGACGTGCGCGACCGCAGCGTGCCCTCGCGTGCGGAAAAGAAGAAGGCGGAGCTGGAGGAGCGCTATTTCAAGAAGCTATCGGATCTCGAGATGGCTTGCCTGAAGCGGATGCTGAAAATTTACCGGCATCATCTGATCAAGCCGGACGTCGATCCCGAACGGCACGCAGGGCTCAATCTCGCGATGGCGGAGACCTGGCAGAAATGGGGTCTCAGCCGCTGGCAACTGGCGGCCGCGGGTGCGGTGGCGGGAGGAGCGGCGGGTGCCGTTTTCGACTTGGGCGTAGGCGTCCACAGTCTCGGGGCCGGGACCGTGATCGGAGCCGTCGGCGGCGGAACGATGGCATTCTTCAAAGGCGGCGCGCTGCCGGAGTTGCGCGTCATCGGCGGCGGCCTCGGGAAGATCCGCGGCGACGGCCAGGCGATGGTTGTGGGGCCGCCGCAGAGCTTGAATTTCTCCTGGGTGCTGCTGGACTCCATGTTGATCCGGCACCGCGGGATCCTCGCCCGGGCCCATGGCAAGCGCGATGCAGGATCGCTGGAAGTGACGGAGCAGGAAAGTCTCGTCCGCTCCTTTCCCCCGCCGCGGCGGGCGCTGCTCCAGAAGTGGTTCGCAAGCTGCCTGAAGGGCTCGCCGGACCGGGGGAAGGAGCCGGAGGTATTTGCGGAACTGGTGAAATCGCTGGAAGAGGCGGAGGGGTGAGGAGCGGCGGTGCAGCCGCACTTTCAGAGTGCGCCGCGCTCGGCGAGGCGGAGCAGGCGTTCGTAGCGCTTTTCGAGCAGTTTCGCCTTACCTTCGTCACCGACGGTGCGGTAGTAGCCCACGATCATCCGGTAGATGTCGGATTCCGTATTGGCGCGGAACCAGTCCTTGGAGCCGGTTTCCACCACCCGCTTGAAGGCCAGTTCGATGTCGCGCACGGCCTTGCGGGCGGCGGCGGAGTCGTCCTTGCAGTAGTTGAAATAATCCTCCGCCATCATCTTGAAGCCGGTGATGCTGCCGCCGTATTCGCGCAGGGCGCTGTCGTAGAGGCGGCCGATGTCCCGGCTGGCGGTGGGCTCCGCGCGCCGCTTGATGAGATCCGCCTCGCGCTTCAGGCTACCCGCGATGAGGTCCTTCTGTTCGCCGGATTCACGCTCGATGCGGCGGCGTTCGCGGTTCATCGCCCGCGCGACTTCGCCTTCCTCGGCATAGGGAAAGACATGCTCGTCTTCGGCGCGCGCGGCCAGGGCCGCGATGCGCGGGTTCTCGCGGAATTCCCGGCGCATATCCGCGGCGAAGGATCTCCAGGATTTCACGATCTCCGGATCGGCGGCCTGGCGATAGGCATCCTTCTGCTCCTTTTCCTCCTTCACCTCGTAGAGGCGGGTCCAGGTCTCGGGGAAAGAGCGGCCCAGCGCGTTGGCCAGGGTCGCGGTGGCAAAGGTATCGTCGAATTTCCCGAGCGCGGCGAAAAGATCGGCCAGCCACAGGTGGCGGTGGACGGAGAGGGTGGTTAGCTCGCTCTGGTGGGCGCGGTCGTTCCAGAGCCAGATCTCCTGCTCGCTGATGGCCCCGCCGAGTTGAGGGTTGTTGCCCTCGCCCTTCGCGACGCCGCCGATGCGTCCGATCGTGGTGTTCCATTCGTCCGGCTTCACCTTCACTGCCGCCCACGCATGGCCGCCCAAGTCGGTTTCGCCCGCCAGCGTCAGCGCCGGGATGCCCTGGGCCCGCGCGGTATTCACACAGAAGTAGGATTGGTCGCCGCAGATGCCGCCTTCCTTGAGAATCTCCTCAAAGCTGTACTCCTCGTAGGGGTTCAGGCCCTTCACGGCGCGCTCCATCAGGTATTCCACCATCCCGTAGGCATTGCCCCAGGAATTGCGGCCCATGTGGAGCTTGCTCAGCGCCCATTCCAGCTCGGAAGTTGCTACCGGTGCGCAGACCACCCAGGTGAGGTCGCGGGCCGAGCTCCGGTGGACGGGTGCGGTGAGCTTGCCCTTTTCGTCCTTCTCAATGTACCAGAGGTAGCGGCTCAGGGCGTTGACGGTGGACTCCCCGCCGAGCGGTTCCGCGATGGTGACTTCCCTGTCGAAGACGACCGCGCAGGCCATGGCCAGGTTGAAGAACTTCGGGAACTTCTCCGGGTTCGCGGTCCACGCATCCTTGAGAAAGACCAGCACCTTCGCCGAGTCGTCCTCCGGCTGCATGGTGAGGAGGAGCTCCTCCATCGCCTTCGGCTGGTTCATCACCCAGCTCAACATCTCGAGCGCGTAGCTATCATGAGAAATCGCCGCGATATCCGCTTGAGTGAAGCGGTCGAGGACCTGCCAGCGGAGGAAGGTTCGATAAAAGGGCAGCTCGCCCCACAGGGTGTCGAAGCGGTTCTGGCCTTCCTTGCCGGCGAGTTTGGGGATCGTAGCCGCCAGCGATCGCTCCAAGAGGCCGCGGTAGGCGTCCCACCCGCGGGAATCCATCGCCGCCTTCAGCAGCGCGCTGTCGCGGGACAGGGCGCTCTCGCGGCCCGCATCCAAGCCCGCGAGCACGAGCGGGGTCTCCGCCTTCAGCTGGGCGATGGCCGGGTGCTCTTCCTCGGCACCGGTCGTCCCGGGTGCCATGCTCGCGGTGCCGGTCGTTCCTCCGGGGGTGCCGAAGGCCGTGGCCTGCGGATTTTCCGGGGTGCCCTTGGGGCCGTCGCCGGGAGCTTGGGAGAAATCGAAAACTTCCTTCGGGCCCGCCTGCGGCAGGGACGGCGGCGCTTCCTCCGCGGAGTCTCCGCCGCCGCGCTGGTCGATTACCACGATCCGCGGCTTGCGGGCCTCGATGCTATACCACACCCCGCCCACCACGAAAGCGGCGAAGGCAATGGCGCCGACACCTCCCAGCGTGTTCGCCGTTACCTGGCGGATAATCCTCTGTGCTCCGCCGCGGGGCGGGGCGGGAGCCATGGGTCCGGGCGCTTTATTGATGCGTTTCATGGTTCCAGCGGGCGCAGATACGATCTTCTGCGGGAAAAACTGGCGAAAACTGTGCCATAACTCCCGGAAGAGCAATCCGGATTTAAGGTTCGGCCGCGACCTCACATACGGTGATTCACCGCGATTGTAGCATCATCCATGCAAATAAAGCGGGGTTCGCGTACGCCGGTGTCCACGATTCATGGGCCTCCTCCGGATAATAAGTGGAGCGGAACTTCGCCCCTCCCGCCTTGAGAATCGCTTCTTCCATTTCCCGGGTCCTGGCCACCGGAACCGCCTCGTCCTTCTCCCCGTGGAAGGCCCAGATGGGAATATTCTTGAGAATCGGGGCGTGCTTGGGATCCCCGCCGCCGCAGATGGGGACACCGCTGGCGTAGAGGTCCGGCTCCTTGGCGAGCGCGGCCCAGGTGCCGTAGCCTCCCATGCTCAGGCCGGTGAGGTGCACCCGCCGGGCATCGACCTGGAGGGTCTTCATGAGATGGCGGGTGAGCGCGAGGACCTCGTCCGGCTCCCACCAGCGGTCCGGCGGACACTGCGGGGCGGCCAGAATGAAAGGGAAGCCGTGATCGTCCATCGCGATCTTGGTCGGACCGTGCTTCTTCAAGAGCGACAGGTCGTTTCCGCGTTCGCCGGCGCCGTGGAGGAAGACGACCAGAGGGAAACGGGCGGTTTCCGATTCGCCGTAACCCTCGGGGAGATACTGCAGGTAGGGGAGCTTGCGGTCTTTCCGCCATTCCAGGCTCTCGCGGGATTCGGAGGGCACGGCCGCGGCCAGCGCGGGGAGAAGCAGGAAAAGGAAAAACAGGCGCATCCGGGCACTCCACTCCATGTCCGCGAAAATCCAAGCGGGAACTTGTTCCGGGGATGCCCCGTGAACTGCTTGCCCGCGGCACCGGCCCGGGGCTAGGAACGGGCATGGAAATCATACGTGCGGGCGTGGCCGGAGCGGGATCGATGGGGCGGAATCACGCGCGCGTGTATAGCTTGATCCCGGGGGCGAAGCTCTGCGCGGTGTACGATGCCGATCCCGCCCGCGCGAAGGCCGTGGCGGACGAATTCGGCACCATGCCAGTGACTTCCCTGGAAGAGCTCGCGGAGCGGGCGGAGGCGATCAGCGTGGCGGTGCCGACCGTGGCGCACCGGGAAGTCGGCTGCCGCCTGATGGATCTTGGCGCGCACGTGCTGATGGAAAAGCCGATCGCGCCCTCCACGGAAGATGCCGGCGCGCTGGTGGAAGCGGCCAAGCGCAACGGCCGGATCCTGCAGGTGGGCCACATCGAGCGCTTCAACCCCGTGCTGCGGCAATTGGAAGAGCGGCTGACCCGGCCGAAGTTCATCGAGGCGCACCGGCTTTCCCCCTTCCCGAACCGGAGCATCGACATCGGCGTGGTGCTGGACCTGATGATCCACGACCTGGAGATCATCCTGCACCTCGTGCGCTCCCCCGTGGTGAGCATCGATGCCGTGGGGGTGCCGGTGCTGATGCCCACGGAGGATATCGCCAACGCGCGGATCCGCTTCGAGAACGGCTGCGTGGCGAACGTGACCGCCAGCCGCATCAGCCCGGAGAAGATGCGGAAGATCCGGGTCTTCCAGTCCGACTGCTACCTCTCGCTGGACTATCAGGAGCAGGGCGGCCAGATCCACTGGCGGGACGGCATGTCGATCCAGCGCGCGGAGGTGGAAGTCGAAAAGGACGAGCCGCTGAAGCTGGAGCTGGATGCCTTCATTTCCAGCGTGGCACATGGCCATGATCCGGCGGTCACCGGCCAGCAGGGAGCGGCCGCGCTGGAGCTGGCGCTCGAGATCACCCGGCTGATCCACGCGCAAGGCTGAGAGGGGGAATAAAAAAAGCCGCAGGGAAAGGATTCCCCGCGGCCGGAATGAGAGAAAAAGCGATCAGGGAGTGGCTGTGGGGATCACCGCGACCACGAAGGATACGTCGTCCGGCATGATCGACACGTCCTGGGTGAAGACGGTCCACTTCGCGCCGTTGTACCAGACGCCGAGCGGCTTGTCGAGGAAGGTCGGGCTAGTGCCGTTGATAAAGACGTGCGTCGCGAAGACCACCGCGTCGGGGTTGCCGTCGGTCAGAGGATCCGTGATGACAGCCTGATTGGCGACGGTGTCGGCGGCCCCTGCCGTGAAGACGAAGGACGCAGGTGCGCCGCCCGCTTTCAGTTTGGTGACATCGGCGAGGTTGAAGGCGACGGTGCCCAGGGACGTTTCATCCTCGGTATAGACCGTCCAGCGCCCGGAATAAGGCGTTGCCGGGGTCGTGACGGGAGAGAACCAGGTGCCGACGTACTGCTCGCAATTGGTCCCCGGAATACCACTTACCGGATTGATCATGTGTGTGACCAGGAATCGACCGGCCGGCTTGTTCTTCTGGAGTTGGAAGAAGGTGCGGTTGGCGAAGGTGTTGGCGGGCGTGCAACTGGTCTGCTTTGCCGGGGCGATCAGGACGTTGAATCCGGAGCCCAGAGGGATGGCGGCGTTGTCCTCGTTCTCGATACGCCATCTGCCGTTGGCGGCGTCATAGGAGACTCCGATGGGGTGGGGATTGTAAACTCCGACGAAGTTCTGGGTGACGATCGGTTTGAACTTCGACTTACCGTTCAGAGCCGGGTGGTCGATGGTAAGCGTGTCGCCGGACGTGTTGGTGCCGTCGGCGGTGAATTGATAAGCTTTCGGTCCGGCGGCCTGCACCGGCGAAGCGACGAACATGGCGGCGAGCGCGCAGGCCTGAGCCAAGGGCGAGCGGAGGACGGATGGTGTTTTCATGGTTTTGGTTTAAAACGCACTAGCAGTCCTAGCTTCCTGTTGGAGCAGGTCAACTTCTTAGTCTCCCGAAGCAAAGGGAACCAGATGCCGCGGAGATAAATCCCCGCTACCACGGGGATCCTAACACGGCACCTGAAACGAGGGCTGCGAAAACGCCCCAGCCGTTGATAGTAGAAATTCCTACTCCGCTTTGGTTTCGCCGCGCTTGAGATAGTGATCCACGATGCGCTTCTCCGCCTTGTATTCGATCACGTTTGCGGAGCAGAGCTCCGTGGCGAGGTTTTTTGCGGCGGCCACCTCCAGGTCGGTCGGTTCGGCGGCGGCTGCTGCTTTCACGGGCCTGAGTTCCAGGTTCGGCACGATCTTTTCCAAGCCCGGGGAAACCGCGGGATCGATGATGTGCGCGATCGCCGGTTTGGGATCGCCGTCGGGAAGCTCGCCTTTCGCCAGCATCGCGCGGTTCTCCGGCTTGCCCAGGAGCGCGAATTGCCCGGCGTGCTGGTAGCCGCGGAGGAGAGTCTCCCGGGCGAGTCGCTCGCGCGCGGGGTAGTCGTCGTAGTCCGTGCCCAGCTTGCTCTTGCCGGACTCGCGCTCGAAGACGAGGTCGAAAAACACCGGCGGCTCCACCCCGAGCGACTTCGCCTCGTCGATCAGGGCGATGGACTTCAGGAAAGTCGCGTGGGCGTCCTTCGGCGTCAGGGAGCGGTAGAAGGAAGCATCCGAGACGACGGTGCGCATCTCGGTGACGAGCGCTTCCTTGCGGGCGTGTTTCTTGTAGTGCTTCGACCCGAAGATGAAGGCGAAGAAGAAGACCAGCGCCCAAGCCGCCAGTTTGAGGGTGGTTACGGCGCGGGGGTCCATCAGGTCCAGATTGATTTCGGTTTCTTAGGCTCCGGTGCCTCGGGCTCCGGGAAGTTCCGCTTCTCGCGGCAGTGGAAGAGCGCCTCCTCGCGCGTGATGAAGCCGCTTTCCAACAATCCGGCGATGGTCTGGTCGATCGTGCGCGAACCGTCCTTAAAGCCGATTTCCATCAGCCCGACCAGTTGCTCCAGCTTCCGCTCCCGGATGCAGGCCCGGATGCCGTGGTTGGCGCGCAGCACCTCGGACGCGAGCACCCGGCCCTGGCCATCGGCCCGCTGGATCAGGCGCTGGGAGACCACGGCCTCCAGCACGCCCGCGAGCTGCGTCACGATCTGAGACTGCTGGTCCGGCGGGAAGACGTCCACCAGGCGGTCGATGGATTGCGGGGCGTCCACCGTGTGGAGTGTGGCGAGCACCAGGTGTCCCGTCTCCGCGGCGGTCAGGGCGATGCGGATGGTCTCCAGGTCCCGCAATTCAGACACCACGATCACGTCCGGATCCTGGCGCAGGGCTTGGCGGAGCGCGATCGGGAAGCCGCGGGTATCCGTGCCGACTTCCCGCTGCTTGATCAGGCAACTCGCGTGGGAAAAGACGAACTCGATGGGATCCTCGATGGTGACGATGACGCCGGAGCGGTTCTCCGAAATGCGGCGGATCATCGCGGCCAGCGTGGTCGATTTTCCGGAGCCGGTGATGCCCGTCACCAGCACCAGCCCGCGCCGGAGCTGGCAGACCTCGTGGACCACCGCGTGATGGCCCAGCTCGCCCAGTTCCGGGATATGCTGCGGGATGTGGCGGAAGGCCGCCTCATGGCAACCGCGGGCGATATGGACGTTTCCGCGGAAGCGGCCGACGCCTTCAAGCTGGAGCGCGTAATCGAGCTCCCAATTCTGCTCCAGGGCGGCGCGCTGCGCTTCGGAAAGAGTATCCAAAATCAAGCGGCGGACGGTCTCCGGATCGAGCAGGAACTCCTCCAGCGGCGCGAGGTGGCCGCCCACCCGCGCGGCCGGCGGGGCCCACGCGGAGAGGTGGAGGTCGGAACCGCCCAGCTCGACGGTCTGGCGGAGATAGTCGGTGATTTCCCTTACCTGGCTCACGATGATGGAAAGTTGAAATTAGGAGATGCCGCGCATCGCGCGATCAAAATCCTGAGGGCGGTCGGTGGCGGAGCGCGCTGTCACGGAATCGATAATCCCTTGGTTCGTGGCGGCGATGAGATAGCGGAGGAAGGAGCACCCCGTCGATTCATCCACCTTGTTAAGATGGTCCTTCAAATCGTCGTACCGGCCTTCCTCGATCCACTTGCGGGTGGCACCTTCGTTTTGGAAGTACTCGAGGACCGCCACCACGCCTCCGTCGATGCGCGGCAGCAACTGCTGCGCGATGACGCCGATGAGCTGGTGCGCCAGCAAACTGGCCGCGGTGCCGGTGCCCGAATCGCTCAGGATGCGGTTCAGGCGCTCCAGCGCTACGGGAACCCCGGCGACGCCGGAGCCGTGCAGCGTGGAAATCACCAGGTGCCCGGTCTCGGCCGCGCGCAGGGCGGTGAAGGCGGTCTCGGCATCGCGGATTTCGCCGAAGAGAATGATGTCCGGGTTCTGCCGCAGGGCCGCGCGTAGCGCCACGTTGAAATTCTCCGTGTCCCGCCGCACCTCGCGCTGCGAAAACCAGGAGCGGTCGTTTTCAAAAAGATACTCGATCGGATCCTCGATCGTCACGATGTGGCGGGCCTGGTGCTCGTTCACCCACTGGAGACAGGAGGCGATGGTGGTGGATTTCCCGGAGCCGGTAGGGCCGCAAACGATCACCAGACCGGAGCGGCGCTCCATCCAGGAGGCCAGCAGCGGTCCGGGCAGGCCGAGTTGGCCGAAGGTGGGGATCTCTTTCTTAATCGGGCGGAAGGCCACGGCGAGCCGCCCCAGGCTGCGATAGACATTCGTGCGCAGCCGGCCGATGCCCTCGACGCTGACGCTGGAATCGCCGTCGTTCACGCTCGCGGGATCGAAGCCGCAGCTCTTCCAGATGTATTCGATGTCCTCCCGCTTCACCGGCCTGCCGTGGGCGATGATGACCTCGCCGCCGGCCCTCACCCGGGGCTTCTCGCCTTCCATGAGAAAGACATCGCTGGCACCGCCGGTGAAAGCGTTTTCGAGGAGCGAGCGGATCTCGGGGTTCACGGTGGCAAAACTAACAGGAGGCGGCGGGGGGTGGGAAAGGCGTAAGATGTGATTTTCCGGTGAATTCCCCGTGTAGAAAGCCGCCGGAGCTGAAATACGCCGGTGGAGGTTCTCCGGGGGAAGGGCGGCCACGCCGCGCCTGCCGGCAGCGCTACAAAGACATCACGTCCACGGAGACCTTCAGGTGGTGGCTTGCCCCTCCCACGGTGACGCCGCGGAGGGGTGAAACGTCGCGGTAGTCCCTGCCCACGGCGACGGTGATATGGCGCTCGGCCGGACGCAGGTTGTTGGTGGGATCGAAGTCGATCCAGCCTTGGCCGGGCACATAGATCGAGATCCATGCATGGGAGGCGTCCGCACCCACCATCTTCGCCTTGCCGGGAGGAGGCAGCGTTTCGAGATAGCCGGAAACATAGCGCGCAGGGAGACCGAGCGAACGCAGGGAGGCGATCATCAGCTGCGCGAAGTCCTGGCAAACGCCGCGACGGTTCTCCAGCACCTCCTCCACCGGGGTGGCAATGGTGCTGAAATCCGGGTCGAACTTGAACTCCCGGAAGATCCGGGAGTTGAAGGCGGTGACGGCTTCGAGGATGCAGCGCCCGGCGGGGAAATCAGCCCGGGCGAATTCCGCGAGCGCGGGCAAGGCCGGGATCAGCGGTGAGGGCAGCATGAAGGCGCGTGCATCGAGCGAGGCGGGATCTTTCGAGGCGAGCAAGCGCGCCCGCACTTCGTCCCACGGTGTTCCCGCTTCCAGCGGGAGCTGTCCGTGCGATAGCACCTCGACCTCGCTTTCGGCCGTGATGACCAGCTCGGGGTGAGGCCGCTGGATCGAGAAATAATCGATATGATTGCCGAAGGAATCCCGGCGGCTGCGGTGGAATTCCGGCTCGGGATCGATCCTCAGCCGCCAGGAAAGGCAGCGCTGCCCCGGCAGGTCGAGCGGCCTCAGCCGTGCCTCGTTGTGGCACAGGTTCGCTGGGACATCGTAGCGGTAAGTCGTCCGGTGGCGGATGCGGTAGTGCACGGGTGCGATGGGAAATGAATGGAATACCTGTTGCGAACGATTTTCGCTACGTGCGGAGCTCCTAGCCTCTCAAGAAGTGGGGCCGGTCGGCGTGGCGGAAATAAGTCAGCGTGAGCGCATTCGAGAGCTGATAGAGCGCGCTGCCCATGTGATCGACGAAGGTTTCGAGCTTTTTCCTCCGGTTGCCGGTGACGAGCACGAGCTGCGAAACGTCCGTGAGTCTCAGACGGCTGGTGGTATCCACCAGCAGGCGTTGCTCGGGGGTCAGGCGCGCGCCGTGGGGCTGGCGCGGGAGCCGCTCGATGTTCCCGGCGAGACGCTGGATCTGATAGAGGAGGGACCGCGCGTTGTTCGGCTCCAGAAGGAGGAGCTCGAGCACGAGCTCCATCCGCGGATAGGTGCGGTAGCGCTTGCGGTAGGTGACCAGGCTGTCGGAGGCGGCCAGCACTGTTTCCATCACGAGTTGTTCCTCCGCGGGCGGCCGGCTTTCCACGAGGAAATTCCTCACGACGGAAAGCAGGTACTGGGCGCGCTCGATGCGGCGGCCGGAGTCGAGCAGGCCCCAGCCGGCATCGCGCGTCATGCTCTCCAGGTTCAGCCCCAGCAGGGCGGTCAGGTGGAGGATCAGGCGGTTGAGGGGATCGGTGAAATCATCCAGGTCCTTTCCCGGCGGGACGTGATCCTCGACCCACTCGTGGATGATCGCCTCGATCACGCGCCATGAGTCCGGCGACCAGAGATCGCGGACGGCGTAGGTGGAATTGCGGAAAGAGCGCAGGATGCCCGTGAGAGAGCCGGGCCGCCGCACGTCGGTGAGCAGCGAGACGACCTCGTCCTCGTCGCTCACGGCGGAGAAACTTTCCTCCGGATGGATCGGGGCGGCATTGGTGACGCCGAGCAGGCCGCTCATCAGGATCTCGCGGTGGCGGCAGAGCTGCTGCTCACCATCCCCGATGGCCTCGACGAAGCTCAGCACGGAGCGGCGGAGCAGGCGGGCGGTACCTTCCGCGCGCTCGGCGTAGCGGCCGGTCCAGTAGAGGTTTTCTCCCGAACGGCTCGGGACGTTACGTGCGTCCGGCTCGGCCTGGGATTGCTCCATCTCCGCCCAGAGGCTGACGAAAGGCTCGGTATCGGCCCCTTGCACCCAGGTGTCCTTCGAGGTTCCCCCTAGCTGGCTGGATACGACCAGCGCGTCCGGCGTCGCGGCGATGCGGGTCAGGCCGCCGGGCATGACGATGTAGCGGCCGTCGGGCGT
>CBIHMP010000102.1:0-12255 GCA_966211015.1 uncultured Luteolibacter sp.
ATCCATCAGGTCGTACAAGCCGGTGCCGGGACTGGAGTAACGCAGCGTCCTCACATCGTCGCCCGGAGCGTAGAGGTCCACCGCGGCCCCGTAATTGGAGGATGGCAGCGGCTGGTTGTTCTTGTCGCTCGCACCCGCGCAGATGATGCCGGGATTCACCCCGTAGGCGGCGGGGATATAGCCGGAGGCGTTCATTCCCAGATTCCCCGCGGAGACCACCACGGTGATTTTCGAGGACACCGCCGCATTGATGTAATACTTCAGGGTCGCGTCATCCTGCGGCGATGTGGACCCGCTCGCGATGCAGATCACGCTCGGCAACCGCGGGCTGGTGGAGAGGTAGTGCAGCCGCGCTTTGTTCACCGCGCTGGCCACCGTGCCGGAAGTGGTCGAGACCCCCTCGGCACCGGGGTAGACGTCGTAATTCACCACGTCGATAGGCGTGCCCAGTGCGGCTCCCGTTTCCGGTCCGGCAATGACTCCCAGCATGCGCGTACCGTGGGCGAAGGACTTCGAAACCGTGGGAGAACTGTACATCCGCGTGGTGCCCTTGAAAGCCAGCTTCGGATTCTTGGCGAACCACGTGGAAGTGTATTTCACCGCCGTGTCGATCAGGTAGAGCCGTACCCGCTGCGAAGTCTCCGGATAGGCAAAGGCCTGGATCTGGCTGCCGCTGCCGTCATTCAGCCGTGCGAGCGCCCAGCCGGCGTCCTCGATCTCGCCGTTCGGCATCATCTCGATCCCTTTCAGGCCATCCGGGCCGGGGCTCGGCTGCCACTTCTCCCACGATACCGGAGAAAAAGGTGCGGGTTCGCCGCTTTCCGTCTGTGCAAACACCGCCAAGGGCAGGGCAAGCAACAGGCGGGGCAGCCCGCGGCAAAATCTTGAGGCTTTAGACAAGAGAGATCTAACTAGATCCCACCTTGTCCAGCTTTTGCAATGTTTGTAATAACTGGGTTCGAAGTCCCGGATTCCTTATATTTTCGTGGTCTTGAAGCTTCATTTTTTAAAAAATCAAGAAATTGGGATCGTTCATTTTGATAAATTTGATTATCTCTTTGATTTGCCTTAATAAGTAAGGATTGCTAATGGTCATGAGCCCGGAGGCATATGGCGTCCGGTCCCCTGAGATGCGCCTCATCCTCCTGCTCTCCACCTTTGTTGCCACCGTTGTCCGCGGCCAATCCTTGCCGGGGATCGAACCGCGGCTGCCGGAGGCACTCCCCGCGGAGTCTCTACCGCGGGTGCAAGCGGGCGACCAAGGCAGCGGGGACGAAGTGCTTGCGGCGCCGTTGCGTTCGGTGTCCCTGATTTCAAAGGAAGGCGAAGCGACCACGGAGATCGGCCGCGGCCTCCATATCGCCTCCTCGCTTCCCGTCCCCGCGCCGCGAACCTTGGCGGCCCGGCTTGCGCCGCGCTTGGGCAAGTCGCTCACGGGCGGCGGCCTGGCCACCCTGGCGGACGAGATCCTGATCCACTTCGACGAGGAAGGTTTCCCTGTCGTGCAGGTGGAGGTTCCGGAGCAAGATCTCTCGAAAGGCGACTTGAAGCTCCGGGTGCAGGTCGGCCGGATAGGGGAGCTGGGGCTGTCCCGGCCGAAGTATGGCAATCCCGGGCTCTTGGAAAAAGGCCTCCGCCTGAAGAGCGGCGAGTTGGTCCGGCGGAACGAGATCGATGAACAACTCGCCTGGTACGGGCGCTCCGTCTTCCGCAAGCCGCGGCTTTTCGTTTCGCCGGGAGCCGAACCCGCGACCGCGGATTTCCTCATCGCTTTCGAGGAGACGAAGCCGTGGCGGGTGACCACCGGCTACGAGAACAGCGGCCCGGACCTGCTTGGGCGGGATCGCTTCCTCCTTGGCGTGGCCGGCCTCACTCGGAACGATCATCTGATCGCGTGGCAGGGGGTGGTGGGCATGCCCGCGTCCTCCCTGATGGCCCATGCGCTGCGCTGGGAGATCCCGTTCCCCGCCGGCCATCGGTTGCTGCAGCTCGATGCGGCTTACGCGGAGGTGCTCTCCCGCTACGTGACCGGCGGCATTCCGGTGGAAAGCGAGGGAACCTCTTGGTCGCTCGGGGCCGCGGGGAAGATTCCCCTGCCATCGGCGGGGGCATGGCGGCAGCATCTGGTCGCAGGGTTCGAGGTCAAGGGCACCGACCAATTCCTGCTCTACGGCGGCGGCTCGCTGTCGCCGGGAGAGGTCGTTCTTTTTCACGGCAAGCTCGGCCATGATCTGACCCGTACTTGGGAAAACGGCTCCGCTACCTTTGAATCCGCGCTGCTTGCGGCCCCCGGCGGCTTCGGCGGGAACAATAAGGATAGCGCCTTCAAAGCGTACGATCCGGATGCGGATGCAAGCTACCTCATCGGGCGCATGAGCGGGGATGCCTGGTGGAGCCCGGGTGCCGATTGGCAGCTTCACCTCCGCGGGGCTGCCCAGATTGCAGATTCCCGGCTGCTGCCGGTGGAGCAGTTCGCCGCCGGAGGCTACCAGACGGTCCGGGGCGTTTCGGAGCGCGAGTACTCCGCCGATTGCGGCTGGCAGACGAGTTTCGAGCTGCTGTCTCCGGCGATCTCCCCGGTGGAGGGCTCCGGGTTCCGGGTGCTGGCTTTTTTTGACTACGCCGGGCTGGAAAACCGCCGCGGCACCTCCTCCTCGGTTTCAGGGGCCGGACTCGGGCTCCGGATGAAGGTGACGGACTATGTTGACCTCCGTTTCGACCACGGCTGGCGGCTCGATGAAGCTGAAAATCGAAGTCATTTCGGACTCAGCCTGAATTTCTGAGATAGCTGGAATCATTGATATCCAAAGGATCCGGCATCTCGGACCATCGTATTTTTAAAAAAATCAGCGAAATTTGGAAATCCGGGTGAGCGGATTGCGATTGGAGCTGATGACGAGCTTCCACCAAACGAGTCTTCCCGGCCGGAACGGACGTTCCGGGGGGTGCGCTCCGAGACGGGCGGGAAAAAAGGATGGTGGATCTCGTGGCACCGCGCGGTAGCGCAAGCTCCCCCGGTGCCGACCTCATTCTCATGCCTATGCTGTTCCCGGTGACGGGGGGAACGGTTTTCCAAAAGCGGGATGCTCAGCCCGCCGCGGAGGACCGTCTGTCAACACGGACCAGCCGAAAGGGAGCGGCGTCACATCCGGTCGGGGGGCCGGAGATGGCGCCGCAACCATGTACCCCGCCCCGGGCGGCGGATTCCCTCCACATCCCCTTATCCGCCAGTGCGGTGGCAGACCTCGAAACGGTTCCCGCAGGGGTCTTCGAAGAAGACCGCGTAGTAGCCGGGCTCGTAATCCATCGGCCCCTCGATGTTCCGCGCGCCTGCGGAACCGGCGGTTTCCGCTAGCCGGTCCACCTCCTGCGGGCTCTGCGCGCGGAAGGCGATGCGGTTCTCGTTGGGCACATGTCCCGGAGACTCGGTGACGCCGAAGAACTCCGGCCCGTCATCGGCGTCGTATTGCAGCCAACCCTCGACCTCTTCTTCGCGGGTGAAGCCGAGCGCGGGGAGGAGCTGCCGGTAGAAGGACTCCACCTCCGCGAGACGCGGGACCCGCAGGTCGATATGATCGTAGATGCGTTTCATCGTCTCAGCCGCGCTCGTTCCAATAGACGATCAGATTCTTCGTGGCACGGCCCGCGGCGATGATGTCCGGCTTGCCGTCCCCGTTCAGGTCGGCGACCTTGAAATCCTCGCAGGCCATCGTGTTGTCATCCACGGTGGCGTGGAGTTTCCAGGCGCTGCCGTCCTCCGCGGCGGGCACGTAAAGGCGGATGCCCACTTTCTTGTCCCTGGCATCGGGCTCGCGCCATCCGGCGATGATCTGGTCGTAGCCGAGTCCCAGGAAATCCGCGGCAGCCAGTGCGTGACCTTGCTTCAAGGTATCATCCACCACGATCCGCCGGGCTGACCAGAGCCCGTCCTTATTCTCCGGATTCACGGTCACCTCGTTGCCATGGAAAGGCTCGATCGCGGCGATAAAACGCCGCTTGTCGGGGAGCGTTCCCAGCCGCACCTCGCCGCTGCCCTTTTCGGTCATGCGGGTGCTGCTCCATTTGCCCTCGGTTTGTTTCAGAAGGTGGACGCCCTCCTTGCACGCGACGAGCATCGCGTCGCCTTCCGCGCCTTCCCAGCGCACGAGGTCGAAGTTGTGCGCCAGGTGGAACCGGTCGTTGATGAGAAAGGTCGGCCATTCCTTCGCGGGATCCTTCCCCGGCCGGTAGCCCAGGAAGCGGATGCCGTCGCCCTCGGTGTTCACGTTGTTGCAGCCGTGGAGCGGCAGCACGGCGAGGAAATACCCGTCCGGCTTTTCCTTCACCCATTGCATGCGGTGAACGGTAGGCTCGCGATGCTGTTCCTGCGCGCTCCATTCCTTGGTGCGATCTTCCGGTGCCGTCAGCGTGAAGACCGCACCGCTGTCCTTCGTATCCCCGGGGTTCCATTCCGCACCGACCGCGACCTCGGCTTTCTTGTCATGGTCGATGTCGCAGGCCGCGACGCAGACATGATCCTGTTCGGTCAGCGCGCCGGTCATCCGGTGCCTCGTCCATTCCGGGTTCCGATACCAGACGGTCTCCTTCGCGTCCACCAGCACGATGTCGTCCTTCCCGTCGCCATCGATGTCGGCGATGGAGAGCCCGTAGCCGATCCCCAGCTTCGCATCCAGCGTCTGGGGCCGGAAGGACGCCGGAGGCGTTTCGGGTAGGGCCTGAAGGACACCGGTGAAAACGAAGAGGATCAACGGGCGGTGGAGACGCATCCGGAGCATACGATGTGAGCGTAGCCCCTTTTCCATTCGCTGCCAAACCCGTCTCAGGCGGGTCCTAGCCGCCGCTCTGGCCGCTCCTTCTTCCTCGATGCCACACCGCGGTATCCGGAGCCGCCAGCCAGTCCACCGGTTTGTCTGCCAGCCCGAACGTGGTGACGAGGTCCTCGAGCAGCACCAAGGAAGCCGCGGCATCGTAAAGCGCATCGTGCCAGCGCCGCCCGGAGATCATGTCCGCGATGGTGCCCGCGAGCCCCCGCGCCTCGCAGAGGGCGGAAAGCGAATGGTCCGGCAGTTCCGGCCATGCCGCCCGCGCGAGCAGCAGGGTGTCCACCCAGGGGCCGAAGCCGTGGCCGGGAAAGGCCCGAAGGAAGCGCTTCTCCGTGCCTTTCCCGTGCGCGACGGGCACGGCACCGGCCATGAATTTCTTCAATTCCGGCCAAAGGGACAGCAAACCGGGAGCACCGGCCAGGTCGCCGTCCGCGATGCCGTGGACCTTGCGTGCCGACCAGGTGATGGGTGCTTCGGAGGCCAGATAGGAGACGAAAGTCCCGCCATGCCCTTCCCGCGGCGACCACGAGGCCAGGCCCACCTGCACGGGCACGTCGGTGCGCCCGCGGGCAGCACCCGCCGATTCGAAGTCGATGGCCGTGAAGCGGCAGTCCCCGATCAGCACGCCGCACCGGATCATGGCGGAACCCGTCCTGTCATGTGAAAAACTCCTGTGCCGCAAGGCTTTGGGTGCTTGCCAAGCACCGGCGGGTCGCGGAAGTTCCGGCGCCCGCGCATGCCGGAAAGCCGCCGTACACCTTCTTGGCTCTGGCCGAACCTGCTCAGCCTCGACGCTCCTGTCGTCGCGCTGGTGTGGTTCTTCATGTTCGAGCGCACGTGGCGGATGTACGTCCCGTGGAATGCAGCGCTGGCCCTGGGGCTCGCCGTCTGGGGGATCTACGTGCTGGATCGCATCGCCGACGTGAAGCTGCTCTCGGCAGGGGATCCGAAGCTCGGGCTGCGCCACGAGGTTCACCGCCGCTGGCTCCCTTGGGCCGGATGGGCGGCGCTTGCCGCGTTGATCGCCTCCGCGGCGCTCGCCGGCTTCACGATGCCTTGGGAAATCGTCCATTACGGGAAGGTCGTCCTGGTCCTGATGATCGCCTTCTTTGTCCTGACGGTATTCAACATGCAGGACCAGGAGATCCCCGTGTTCCGGAACATCGTGGCGGGCATCACCTTCGGCTACGGCACCGCGATGGCGGTCCACGTGTACGTCTTCCTCTACGAGCCGACCCAGAGCCCGCTGGTGCTGCTCATCATCCCGGAGGTGATCGCCTTCGCCTTCCTGTGTGTCCTCAATATCTCGGCGATCCACTTCTGGGAAAATTCACGGCGTACCGGCGATCCCGAGAAGGGCGCGGAAAACGACCTGTCTCTCACGCTCCCGCTGACGGTGCTGGGAGCCGCTTGCCTGGTCTTCGCCTTTCGCGATCCCAATTCGACCACCCGGCCCTTCTTCTACGCGGTTCTCATCGCTACCGCTCTCCTGTATGTCCTGAACCGGCAGCGCGAGCGCTTCTCGCTGGATGCGCTCCGGGTTTTGGCGGATCTTGCAATGATCGCGCCGCTTCCGGTGTTTTTCGCACTTTCTGATTCCTAATCTGCGCTTGCTGCTCATTGGCCGCGCTTCTAGGCTTCCTCTTCATGTCAAAGGCACTCGACAGCAAACGTCCCGCTTTCCTGATCCTCGGGGCCCCCGGGGCCGGGAAGGGCACCCAAGGAAAGGTCTTGGGTTCCATTCCGCGTTTCTTCCATTGCGCGTGCGGGGATGTCTTCCGCTCCCTCGACACACGCACGCCGATCGGCCAGCGCTTCGTGCACTACTCGAGCCGCGGCGAACTGGTTCCGGACGAGTTGACCATCGATCTGTGGAAAGCACAGGTCGATAACTGGGCGGATTCCCACGTGTACAAGCCGGATATCGATTTCCTGGTGCTCGATGGCATTCCCAGGAACGTGACGCAGGCGGAAATGATCACCAGCTTTCTGAATATCCATCAGGTGTTCCACCTTTCCTGCCCCAACCGCGAGGAACTCGCCCGCCGCATGCGCAAGCGCGCCCTGAAGGACAACCGCATCGACGACGCGTCCGACCGCGTCATCCAGCAGCGGATCGCGACCTACGAGGCCGAAACGAAGCCGATCCTCGAGTACTTTTCCGATGGCTTGGTAACGGACATCGACGCCACCCAGCCGCCGGTGAAGGTGCTGCACGACATCATCGGCAAGGTGGTCTCGCTGCCCATCTTCAATGAATTCACCCAGCACGTCGCGTGAGTTTTCCGGCTGCCCGGGTGGTCTTCTTCGGTAGCGGGGAGGTCGCCATTCCATCATTCCGCCGTCTGATCGAGGGAGGTCCGCTCCCCCTCGCTCTCGTGACCCAGCCGGACAAGCCGGCGGGGCGGCACCGCAGCACGCTCACGCCTCCGCCCATCAAGCAGGTGGCGCTCGATTCCGGAATCCCGGTGCTTCAGCCGGCAAGCGTGCGGGAAGAGGAAGCCCTGGCCGCGCTTCGGGAATTGGCACCGGATCTGATCGTGGTGATGGCCTACGGGCAGATCTTGCCGAAGGCGCTCATTGCCATCCCGCGGATCGCCTGCATCAACCTCCACGCCTCGCTGCTCCCGCGCCATCGCGGCGCTTCCTGCATTCAGGCTGCGATCGACGAGGGTGATGCGGAGACCGGCGTGACCGTCATGCACGTGGTGCCGAAGCTCGACGCCGGCGACATGATCCTCGCCCGCCGGACGCCGGTTTCAGCCGGCGATACCGGCGGCATCCTCCACGACCGCTTGGCGGGCGTGGCCGCCGAGGCCCTCGGCGAGGCCTTGCCCCTTCTGCTGGCCGGAAATGCCCCCGGAACGCCGCAGGATCCGGCTTTGGCCACCTACGCCCCGAAACTGGAGCGCGACGACGGGCGGATCGACTGGTCCTGGGACGCGGCGCGTCTTGAGCGCCGGATCCGCGCCTACGATCCCTGGCCCGGAACCTGGACCACCTTTCACGATGGCAGCGGGCTGAAACGGGTGAAAATCTTTCCCGCGATAGCGGGGGAGGAACATCTGGGATCGCCGGGGCAAATGCTGCTCTCCCCGGCCGGTGCTCCCGCCGTCGCCTGCGGGAGCGGCCATCTGGTGCTCGGGGAGGTACAGCCGGAAGGTTCCCGCCGGATGGCGGCGGCGGATTGGGTAAAAGGGCTGCGGAACCTGCCGGAGTTCGCCTGAGGGGCCTTCATTTGCCTCGATTCGGTACTCCCGGCCCCGCAAAGTGCCGGCGTGAAAGCGTTGATCATCCTTTTCGCCCTCGCCCTGCCGCTGGCGGCCACGACCATCTCGGTGGTGCCGGTGTTCGAGCCCCTCAGCATGCACGGCACCGACGTGGACGAGGGCATCACCGATACCGGGGAAGCCTTGCAGGCCACCGTGGCCAGCCGGCCGATGGCGCTCACCGGGGCTTTTCCCGAGGTGCTCATCGACTCGATCCGCAGCCCGCACAAGTTTCCGAGCAACAACTCCAACTACAAGGTGGAGGAGGTGAATCTCCTCGTCCTCTGCAATATCGCCATCGCGGCGGAAATGACGGAGGAGGGGCTGAAAATCCGCATGAATGTCGCCACCCTGACGGTGCCGGAAGGGGTGGACCTCACCGCCCGGCAGGTGCTCAAACTGGCAATGGTGGCCATCCACAAGACCCTGGAAGAGTATCAGAAGCCGCAATCCGAACCGCTCAAGGTGAGCGTGATCATCGAGGGAGTGGATGACGGCACCGCCTCGCTGAAAGATTTGGATGCCAGCTACACGCTGGGGGGCGAGTAAGCATTTCCCTTAACCTGTCCGCAGCCTTTTACCTTTTCAAACCCCGTGCCGTCTTGCTTGGATCACGCAACGCCACGCATCGAATGAGTTTCCCCGAAAGCGCCCCTCGCCGATTCAAGAGAGCCATCCTGAAACTCAGCGGAGAAGCGCTGAGGGAACCGGGCAGTGCGGACAATATTTCCCCGGAAATCGTGGAGCGGATCGCTTCCGAAGTCCGGGACGCCCTTGCTCCCGGCGACTTGCAGCTGGGGATCGTGGTCGGCGGCGGAAATTTCTGGCGCGGGGCCTCCGCCAGCGCCCGCGGCATGGACCGCGCGACGGCCGATTACATGGGCATGCTTGCCACGGTCATGAACTCGCTGGCCCTTCAGGGCTCGCTGGAGCATCACGGGGTGCCCTGTGTCGTCCAGTCCGCCATCGAAATGAAAAACGTCGCGGAAACCTTTATCCGGCGGAAAGCCGAGCGGCACCTCGATGAAGGCCGGGTGGTCATTTTCGCCGCTGGCACCGGCAGTCCCTTCTTCTCCACCGATACCACCGCCGCCCTGCGTGCCAGCGAAATGGGCGCGGAAGTCGTTTTCAAGGCGACCATGGTGGACGGGGTTTACGATTCCGACCCGAAGAAGAATCCCGCCGCGAAGCGCTATTCCCGCGTTGCCTTCCACGATTGCATCACCCGCCAGCTCAAGGTGATGGATGCCACGGCATTCAGCCTGTGCATGGACAATCACATCCCCATCGTTATCTTCGACCTCGGTCCGGCGGGAAACGTCACCAAGGCCCTGCGCGGCGAACCCATCGGCACCGTGGTCAGCAGCGAGGACACCGTGGCCGCCTGAGATTTTACTATCCGACTCACCTGACATGGACCCGGAAACCGCCATCCTCGAAACCGAAGACGACATGGAGAAAGCCGTGGAGCACCTGCTCCACGAATTCGCCACGGTCCGCACCGGCAAAGCCTCGCCCGGACTGATCGAAAACATCGACGTCCACGTGTCCAGCTACGGCAGCAGCATGAAGCTGAAGCAGCTCGCCGTGATCAGCGCGCCCGAGGCCCGCTTGCTCGAGGTAAAGGTTTTCGACCCGTCCACCACGCAGGATGTGGAGCGCGCGATTCGCGAATCCCGCCTGGGGCTCAATCCTGCCGCGGCAGGCAGCTCGCTGCGCGTCCCGATCCCGGAGCTCTCCGAGGAACGCCGCATCCAGATGGTGAAGCTGGTGAAACAACTCGCCGAGGAAGCCAAGGTTCGCGTGCGAGCCATCCGCAAGGAGGGCATGGATGCCGCGAAAAAGATGAAGGCGGACAACCTCCTGACCGAAGACGGCCAGAAGGACCACGAGGCCGAGGTCCAGAAGCTCACCGACAAGTACATCAAGGTGATCGACGAACACGTCGTCTCGAAGGAGCGGGACGTGATGAAGGTCTGACGTCCGCGGCTCGCGGCCGATCCCTCACAGCACCCGGCACCAGAGCAGCTTCAGGTAGCGGGATTCGGGATAATTCGAGATCGTCGGGTGATCCGGTCCCGCGCCCGTACGGTCGAAGATCTGCAAGCGGCGGTTCTGCCGGTGCGCCGCCGACACGACGATCTTCTCGAACTCGTCCGCCGAAAGCATGCCGGAGCAGGAGCAGGTCACGAAGATGCCCCCGGGCTTGACCATCTTCAGCGCGAGCGAATTCAGGTCGTGGTACTTGTTATGGCCGATGCGGTCCTCGCGGCCGTGGATGAATTTCGGTGGATCCGCGATCACCAGGTCCCACTGGCGGTCGTTCTCGATCATCGTGCGCGCCCAGGTGAAGGCGTCGGCGTGGGTGAACTTGATCCGCTGCTGGTTGATGTTCGCGTTCCGCTTGGCCATCTCGACGGCGCTCTCGTCCAGATCCACTGCCGTGACGTCGCTGGCACCGGCGAGTGCGGCGCTGACGGAGAAGCCGCCGGTGTAGCAGCAGAGGTCCAGCACGCTGCGATCCTTGGCAAAGGAGGAAAAAATTTTCCGGTTTTCCCGCTGGTCGCAGAAGAAGCCGGTCTTGTGCCCGCCGGAGGGATCGACCTCGAAGTTCACGCCGTGCTCGCGGATCTTCAGGGGCCGCAATTTTTCCGAAAGGGAGTGGGTGAGCGAGGGGATGCCCTCGATGCGGGCCAAGTCCGGGTCCACCCGCACGTGCGCCTTCTCCGTGCCGAAGGCTTCATGCAGGGCGGGGATCCAGCGGTCGAGGCGCTGGAAGGCGGCGAGATTGGTGATCTCGAGCGACATGACCTTGCCGAACTTGTCCGCGACCAGGCCGGGAAGCTGGTCCGCGTCCGCATGAATCGCGCGATAGGCCTCGGTGGTCTCGTCCAGCTTCATCACGTCCCGGCGCAGCTCGGCGGCGCGCTGGATGGCACCGGTGAAGAAATCCTCGCCCACCACTTCGCCGCCGTGATCGAATACCCGCAGCGGCATGCCCGCCTTCGGGTTCCAGAAGGCGCTGCCGAAGGGCTTGCCCTCCTTGTCGAGCACCTGCACGAGCGATCCCGGCTTGGCGTCCCGGGACACCTCGCCGATCATGCGGGGCCAGATCGCGGGGTGGTAGCTGAAGTATTTGAGGCGGACGGTCGGCACGCGGGCAGCGTGGAACGCGGCGGAGGAAATTTACAACCCAGGAATGCAGCGGCCGCCGCCTTGCCGGGATCTCACACTCCCGCCAGGCGTCCCGTGCTATCCCCGAAGCGCTCCATCGCCGGAACGCCCATCGCATCGAGCATGTTCAGGTAGAGATTGCACATCGGGGTGGCTTCCGTGGCGACATGGCGGCCCGGCTTCAGGACACCGCCGCCGTTTCCGGCCAGGACCACCGGCAGGTTCGCGTGCGTGTGGCGGTTGCCGTCGGAGTTTCCGCAACCGTAAACGATCATCGAATTGTGCAGGACCGATTGGCCGTCCACGTCTTGCTTCGCTTCGAGCTGGGCCAGGAATTCCGCCAGGCGCTCGGCGTAGAAGAGATCGATGCGGGCGACCTTTTCGATCATCTCCTGATCGTTGCGGTGGTGGGAAAGCGAGTGATGGCCTTCGGCGATGTTGATCTCCGGGAAGGAGCGGTTGCTGCCGTCGCGGGCGAGCAGCATCGTGCAAATGCGCGTGGCATCGGTTTCAAAGGCCAGGGCCATCATCCGGAACATCAGCTTGATGTACTCGTCGTAGGCCTTGGGGATGCCATCGGGGGTGGCCATGTCCGGATCGGGAATGTCGGTGAAACCCTCCGCTGTGATGATCTGCTGTTCAATCTCGCGGACGCCGGTGAGATACTCGTCCATCTTCGCCTTGTCGCGATGGGTGAGCTGCCCCTGGATCGCCTTGGCATCCTCCATCACGAAATCGAGGATCGAGCGCTGCTGCGCGCGGCGGCGGGCCAGGCTTTCGGTGCGTTCGCCGGGCTTGCCGGAACCGAAAAGACGCTCGAAGACGAGGCGCGGGTTCGACTCCGGGGAAAGCGGCGAGGTCGGCGTGCGCCACGCGAGATTCGATTCGTAGGCGCAGGAGTAGCCGGAATCGCAACCGCCGGATTTCCGGTGCGGATCGCAGGAAAGCTCCAGCGATGCGAAGCGCGTGTTCCGGCCGATCTGCTGCGC
>CBIHMP010000103.1:0-12216 GCA_966211015.1 uncultured Luteolibacter sp.
AGCCGGTGCCCCCGCCCGTGGCGCGGCAGGAACCAAACCTGGCGGCCGCCTAGAGTGCCGCCGACCAGCACGTCCGAAGGCGGCCCGAAGGGAGTTTCGACCGCCCGCTCCTCGGTTTTGCCGAAGCCCTCGATCTCGTAAAGTCCGCTTCCACCGATGATCCCGATCGCCGCTGCCATACGTGGATTTCTAGGCAGCGGCCCGCAAAGCGTCGAGCCCGATGGGAGGGCGCCTTTCACCGCTTTTTCACGAAATGGTTGAATGTCCTCCCCCTGAGCCTGCGTTACTTTCTGCAGCGCCACTTGGCGCCCTCATGTCACACCACCATGCTTCCGGGCGAGAAAGCCCCGGCCGGCTCCAGGCGCTCGCCTTCCACCTGAAATGCCGGGCACTACAAGTCCGTCGGGCCGTCCGGGAATCCGGTTCGCGGCCTCCCCGGCACACCTCTTCGTCCCGCCACGCCGCGGCACCGGTGATCGCGGAGAAACGCGCGCCGCTATGGAGCGACGTGACCCCGGCCGAATTTCCGCTCACGGCAGGGAAGGTGGAGAATCTTCGCCGCGCGGCCGGAGCCTTCGACGGCATCGAGATTCCCGCGGGGAGCCTTTTCAGCTTCTGGCGCCAGCTCGGCAGGACCACCCGGTCCAAAGGCTTCACCGAGGGCCGGGAACTCCGGGAAGGCTGCCTGGTGCCCGCGGTAGGGGGCGGACTCTGCCAATTGAGCGGGCTGCTTTACCAAGCCGCGCTGGAGGCAAGGCTGGAGATCGTGGAGCGCCATGCGCATTCCCGCGCGGTGCCCGGCTCTTCCGCCGAGAGCGATCTGGATGCTACCATCTTCTGGAACTACGTGGACCTCCGCTTCCGGAGCGATGCCGCTTGGCGGATCGAGGTGGAATTGACGGCGGCGGATCTGGTGGTGCGGATCCGCTCGCCCCGCGGCAGCCGCGCCACGGTCCCTCAAGCACTTCCCGAGGCAGCCCCGCGGGCCGCTCCCTCCGGCGACTGCCTCGCTTGCGGCATGATGGAGTGTTTCCGGCATCCGGCCGCCACCGCCGCTCATGCGCCATCGATGGGACACTCCGCCTTCCTGCTGGATGCCTCCTGGCCCGAGTTCGACCGCTGGTGCCGCAGCCATGCGCGCGAGGGCGACCGGTGGTTCGTGCCGCTGGACGGTCGCCGCTGGAACAAGCCGAACTACCGCTGGTCCCCGCCGCACGGCGTCACGGTGCGGCATGCGACTCTCACCACGCTGCTGCGGTCCTTCCGCCAGCGTCGCCTGCCCGCACAGGGTGCCGGGCGGCAGTTGAGCCTGATGGCAGGTGAAGCCAGCCTCGCGCGCCGCTACGCGGAAATGCTCGATCCCGAATGCAGGCATGTCGTGGTCTCGCAAAACCTGCTGCCCCACCTCTGGAAGACCGGGGCGCTCGGCGGGCGAAGCTTCGATGTCCTGATCAACCGCTGGCCTGTGGAGGAGCTCCAGCGCCGCCTCGATCTGGCCAAGCGAGCCCACCCCGGCTCCACCACCTTGGCAGATTTCCGGGCCGATCCCGGGTTGCTGCAGGCGGAAAACGCGGCACTTGCAGCGGCGGCCCGCCTGATTACCCCGCACAGGGCGATGGCTGCCTACTTCGGGACCCGCGCCTGGCTGCTGGACTGGGAGATGCCGACAGGAATCCCGCGCACCGCAGCCCCGGCCGCGACAGTTCTCTTCCCCGCCTCCCCGCTCGGACGCAAGGGCGCCTTCGAGCTCGCCGCGGCCTTCCGCGCCGGGATCGAGGCGGAACTGCTGATCACCGGCCGGGCGAATGAAGGAGCGGCCGATCCTTTCGCGGATATCCACACCCGGCATGGGAGCGCGGCCGATCTTTCGCGCGCAGCCGCGCTCGTCCTGCCCGCTTGGATCGAGCACCAACCGCGGCTCGCCCTGCTGGCTCTGGCGAGCGGAGTCCCGGTGGTCGCGACCGATGCCTGCGGGCTTCCGGAGCACCCCCTCCTCCACGTTCTGGCATCGCCGGATCCTGCCGCGCTCCGGGCCGTCCTCCGCGCGATCCTTCACCCTGCAGCTTCCGCATGCGCCGCCTGCTGATCGTCGTGATTCGCTTGCTTTCGCCTTGCTCCGGGGAGCCGGAAGCGGCTCAGGATGCCTTCGTGGTCGAAACCTGCGCTCCGCTTCCAGGTCCCGAGCGTGCGAAAGCCGCGGCGGAGCGGGTGCGTCCCGGGCTCGCGCGGGCTCTTGCGGAAAAGGGCCTGCATTTCGGCGATCCCGTGTTCCTCCGTGCCTTCAAGGAGGAAGGGCAGCTCGAAATGTGGATCCGCAAGCGCGAGGACGGGAAGTATGCTCTCTTCCGCACTTGGCCGATCGCGGCCCAGTCAGGAGAGCTGGGACCTAAACTTACCGAGGGCGACAAGCAGGTGCCGGAGGGCTTCTATTTCGTACCTCCCGCGGGGATGAAGCCGGACAGCGTCTTTCATCTCGCCTTCAACATCAGCTACCCGAACGCTTACGACCAAGCTCTCGGCCGGACCGGCACCTTCATCATGATCCACGGCAACCGCGTGTCCGTGGGCTGCCTGGCGATGACGGATGAGAAAATCGAAGAGATCTACACCCTCTGCGATGCCGCCCTCAAAGGCGGGCAGGACTTCTTCCGCGTCCACATCTTCCCCTTCCGCATGACGGAGCAGCGCATGGCACGCGCGGAGGGAAGCGAGTGGCTCGATTTTTGGAAGAACCTCCGCGAAGGCTACGACTTCTTCGAGCGGGAGCGGGTGCCGCCCGGAGTGACGGTGGAAGGGGGCCGCTACCGGTTCAAGTAGCCGCCGGGCAAGGGCAGGCCGAACACCCCCTTCATGCCCGGGCGCTGCAGCACCAGAATCGTGAATACCCCCAGTATCGTCCCCAAGGGGACGTTCATGCAGGAAAGGCAGGCCACCACGAAACAGAAGGTCCAGTTCCGCCGGGCGGCGAGCCAGCGGCCCGACAGGAAGAGGCAACCCGCAAAGGCCCACGCCAGCAGGCAGAACAAACCGCCGAAGATGATGAACATCCACCCGGATTCGGCCGGCGGGGCCGGGGAAGACGGGCTTGCCGGCATCTTTCCCATCACCATCGCCGCACCCAGGGCAATGTAAATGATCGGCAGGAACCCGACCAGCGCCGTCAGGACCTAGTGAAACACGGAGAGCAACTTCAGATGCTCCGCATCCTGCATGGCCTGGGGATGAGGAGGCGGTCCCGGTGCTTGCACGGCACCATTGAGCCCCTTTCTCCCCCTTTCCGCGAGCCCAAAGCCCCGCAGCTTTCCCTAACCATCCGTTTTTGACTTCCGCCTCCGGACCGGCTAAGAACCCGCCCGCAAAGCACCCGTAGCTCAGTTGGATAGAGCATCCGCCTTCTAAGCGGACGGTCGCTGGTTCGAATCCAGCCGGGTGCGCTTAATTTTCAGCGAGTTACGTAAAATACCGGAATCGACCCTGCCCTTAACCTGCCCTCATCCTCCTCAGGTCTTCCAATCATGAATGAAGACGAGCAAGCCCTTGGCTTTATCGAATTTAAGCCTGCTATCCTCGTCGCCACGTCCGATCTCGGCGCTTCCTTCAACGCGACAATTGGCGGGGTAAATCTGGGAATCGAGCTGCCTCGCTTGCCTGCAGACAAAAGTGATTTGCACGCCTGCCTCATTTCACCGACCTCCGCGGAGAACCATCCCGAGGGGCGACGGAGATCTTGGGGGGACATCCAGTCGGCGAGCGCTCTTGGTCCTTTGACAGCAAGCGTTGACTGCGCAAGCACGACCCTTACGCGCCGAGAGATCGAGATGGTTTCCGCGGCGCATCTCGAATGGCTTGATCGATTCGGGGCTTTCGTGCGCCTGCTAACTAAACAAGGCACCCTGTCAACTGTCCTCATTGATCGAGCTTCAAGGCCCCAGGTGTCATTCTTCGCCACCGCAGTGCCCCCCTATCGAATGGGCCCCAAAATCAAGATTTCCGTCAATGTAGTAGGGCAAAATCACGGAAGACCGGCGCAGGTAGACGACCTCCGACAAGCCAGCGAATGGGCTTCAAACGGGAAGCTTGTTCCCCTGCCTTATCTTCTCTTGCTCAGCGCGTGTGAGGCCTTCAGAAGTGGTCAGAATCGTACAGCGGTAATTGAGGCCACTACCGCCTTGGAAGTAGCAATCACCACTAAAATCCGCGCGCACCTGCTAACTCAGGCCCCCCCAACATACCGAATGGCTCCTTGAAGGTTACGATGGACTGACTCGAAAGCTCCAGATTCTCGCAAAAGTCTTCGGGAAGGGAACGCTCTCGGTTCCAAGCGGATATCCTCAATTTCGAAACAAGGTGGCTCACGGCGGGCATGATGCACCGCTGAAAGAGGCTCAAGTTCACCTTGAACGCACTTGGATGATGGTCTCGAAGCTGATTCCCGATCTGGCCTGCGACCCATGATTCTCTCACGAGCGGTCGGGACAGCCGCTCCACTCATTTGTAAAACCTCTCGGGATCGCAGAAACCGCCCTGCAGCCGCCTCTGGCATGACTGTATCGATACGATATCCGCGCTTTTACCCGTCGCCTTCACGGCACACCCTGAGATCAAGTCGCCCCACGTTTCAACGTCGGTCGGATGGCTTTGGCCATCCTCAGAATCGTGATCCCAGCGGAAATCCGTGGTCTGAGAAAGGCCTTGAGCGGATGGAATGACAATGGGGCGTGTGGCAATCGTGCAGGCGTAGCAGGCTATGCACATGGCACAGGCGGTTCGGTAAACGGCTTCAGGTTCCATACCCGAGTGTTACAGCGCGGAAGGTCGATTGTGGCCTCGCCTCCACGATTCGCCCCCGCTTGCCTCACGGCTCTAAATCGGCTAATTCGCAATTGCCCGACGAAACCTCCCGGAACCGCTTCGATCGGCCGTTGGCGGCCTTCCTGAGGTAGCCTCGCAGAGCGGCGCGCGGATTGGCCACAGGCGCGCCGTCGAGCTGCCAGCCGCGGGCCTGCATGGTCACCAGCCAATCGACCGCCCAGGCCTCGACTTCCTCGGGCGGAAACATGGCCAGTGTCGAGTCGGCGGACCGCCCCTCCGCGGCGTGGATTTGCAGAGCCCAGCCGCGGGCCTCGTCTTCGGCGACCTCAGGTTGCTTCCCATCGTTCTCGAGCGCGCGGGCGGGTACTCTCCCTAAAATCCCGTCGGAAGGATGCGGGCTTGCACCGCACCCTTCCGACGGGAATTCGGTGTCAGTACGGGTTCCCTTCAGGGTATTCCTTGAAGGGTTCCCTTCGTCTCCCCCCTTTTGGCCACCACCCCTACCCTCATCTGGCCAGAAGGTGGCCGATTGGGGGGAGGGGTCAGCCACCACATCAGGAAATCGGGGATAGATCTCCGCGGTCATTCCCGGCCTTCCGTCACGCCGGATCCAACCCGCCGACTCGAGGCTCTGGAGACAGCTCCGAACGGTGTCCCGCTTCATTGAGCATGTCCGCGAGATACTCGAGATCGACGCATCGCAGCCGCGGCCGTTCGAGCCGTCCCCTGCCCTCCTGCAGACGTGCGCGAGGACACGGAACTCGTGCGGGGTAAGCCCGGCATCGTCCAGCGCCGCGGAGATCCACGCGGGACTCTGGTATCGCTGCTTCATCGTTGGATGGGGTGAGGGGGCGGCGCGTGCCAGCACGCCGCCCCGTCGCGTTGCTCAGTGCCCGCCGGTCCCGTTCCAACGGCTCACGACGGCCAGCACGGCTTCCCGGCACGTCCGCTCTTCGGCTGGCTCGTAGCCCCAGTTGTCGAAGATCAGCTCCGGCACGCCGGCGAGCAGCCGCGGAGTCGAGCCGAGGCTTTCGCGGATAACGTCGCCGAGAACGACATCGGCAAAGCTCTCGGCTCCGCCCTCGATGGCGGCCGCGGCGCAAATCTCCTGCAGGGGGCGAACGTCCGCGGCGGGCAGGTCGGCTTGCCCATCGCGAGAGCTACTGCCGCTGCGGTATGCCGTAGAGGGTCGCGGAGGCGGGCCCTGCACGGTCATCTCGGGACAGGGATCCCGATCCTTCCAAGCGGCGGCAACCCCGCCTTCCGACGATCGACCTTGCCCTGTCCGCCGTCGTCTGGAAGCGTCTGGCACCCCTCCCTCATGAACCAGCAAGACCTTTTCATCGTCCTCGAAGGCATCGACGGCACCGGCAAATCCACCCAGGCGCAGCTACTGGCGGATTGGTTCCGCAGCCGGGGGCGGGAGGTGGTCTCCGGCCGGGAGCCCACCGACGGCCCCTGGGGAAGGCAGATCCGCGCCACCGCCGCGACCGGGAGGCTTCCTCCGGAGGAGGAACTGGAACTCTTCCTCCGCGACCGGCGGCAGCATGTTCAGGAAGTCATCGCCCCTGCCCTCGCCGCCGGGAAAGTGGTCATCCTGGACCGCTACTATTTTTCCACGATGGCCTATCAGGGCTGCCGCGGCTTCGATCCCGGGGAAATCCGCCGTCGCAACGAGGCCTTCGCGCCCCCGCCGGATCTTCTCCTGATCCTGGATCTCGACGTGGACACCGCCCTCTCCCGGATTGGCGGTCGCGGGGACATCGCAAATGAATTCGAAAAGCGCGACTCGCTGGCCAAGTGCCGCGAAATCTTCCTATCGCTCGCGGGAGAACCTTTCGCCCGCATCGTTCCGACGGATCCAGGGCCTGAGGCGGTACAGGCCCGCCTCAGGGAAATCGTGGCCAGCAGCGAGATCCCGGCAGCAAAAAGCGGAGAGTAGTCATCCCACTCTCCGCTCCGCGATTGGAAGCCGGATCCCCGGCAGGATCAGAGATTCCGCTCTTCCTCGGTTTTGAACCACTTGGAATCCCTGCGGAAGTCCGTCTCGATTTCGAGCGCGCGTCCGGATCCGTCCAGGAACAGGCCGGCGGCTTTGCCATCGTAGCGCTCCGTATCGGGCAGGGTGTTCTCGTCCACCAGGCCCATCGCACCCTTGCGGGTATCGGAGAGGACGAGGATCTCGGAAGGCTGCTTGAAGCTCGCCTTGCGCTTGGCACCGTCGTCGCCAGCGGCCTCCGCATAGCGTCCGACGATTCTGGCGTTCCAGCCGTAGGAAACGGTGGAGTCGATCCGCTTCACGTCGAAGTCCTTGTCGTTCGGGCTCTTGAATTTCCCGAGTTCGGACTCGTTGTCCGGATCCTTCACCAGCAAGCCCCACCAATAGCGGTTCTGCGAGTCGTCGCGCCATGTCGGCAGGATCCCGGCATTGTCCTGGGTGTAGCCCTCCACCATCACGCCGATGCTGCGGACGTTGTTGATATTCGCCGACATGCGCGATTTCAAAATGGCGCTTTTGGCGAAGCCGAAGACGAGCCCCGCGAGCACCAAGATGATGACAATGACCACCATCAATTCCACCAGGGTGAAGCCCCCGGCACGTTTTCCGATTCCTGGTTTTTTCATGTGTAAAGTCCGGCGTGGTTCAGGCCGGGAAACGTCGGGCGGGACGCTCTCGCCGAGCCTGTCTCCAAAGGCATCACTTCCGGGCGGCGATTCAACCCGAAATCCTCCGGATCCCCCGATATCCCTCGAAAAGCGCCGCGCGCTCCCCTCACCAGACGAAAACGAGGGGCGGAACGATGATCTTTACGGGCGAGGAGGTATCCTGCGCACTTTCTTCCAGCGAGGTGACCACACCTCCCTGGAATTCCACCACGGTCTTGCCCTTCTCCACCTGGGTCACGTGGGAAACCTGCCGGAACACCTGGCCTGAAATCGGGTCGCGGACGTAGTTGTAATGCGTCACCTGTTCATAATCGACGTATTCCCAGCGACCGGACTGCCCTCTCTCGGTCTGCTTCACCCGGGTTTTGGTGGGGCTGCCGCGGGATTTGGAGACCTCCTCCGGCGTCATGCCGATGGCCAGTTCCTTGTTGTCGATCAGCTCCTGGACTTCGAGCTGGCGCTTGTGGAGCTTCTTGAGGTTTTCCACGAAATCCGGATCCTTGGAAGCAAAGGCGTGCGGGCCGACCCAGCCGGAAATCCCGTGCCGGGTCCCCTCCCCGCGCACCTTATAGGCCTTTTCGGTCATGGCCTCGAGCACCACCGTCTGGTCCGCCTTCAGGGTGCCCAGCCGGTTTTTCCCGTTCTTGTCGGAAAAGACGGGCGCTTCCTTCAGCACCCGCAGCTCGATCGGCTTTTGCACGTGCTCCGCCAGGTGGACCACATCCGGATCCCGGTCGATCAGCGACTTTCGCTCCACGCGCTTCACTTGGGCGGAAGCGGGCAAAAAGAGAGAAAGAAGCAGGGCGGGCACCAGCGCGGCTTTCATAGCGGACGAAAAATAGCGTTTCGGGAGCCGGAACGAAAGCTCCTCTTTTACCTCTGACGCCGCGCCGCCCGCGCTTATTCGGCAATTTTGCGCGGCACACCGGCGCAGGCAACCCTGTCGGGCGGATTTCACGTTCGATGTTGGACCTTCGACATCCGCCGTTCAAGATGGGGCCGTGACCGGCCCGCTCTCGCAGAAACTCTTCGCCACCGCCAAGGGCCTCATCCCGGGCGGTGTCAATTCCCCTGTCCGTGCCTTCCGGAATGTCGGGGGCGAACCCTTCTTCGTCCGCCGCGCCAAGGGCAGCCGGATCGAGGACGTGGACGGGAAGACCTACATCGACTACATCGGATCCTGGGGCCCGAATATCCTCGGCCACGCACCGACGGTGGTGACGAATACCATCCACGAAGTGGCGAAGGACGGCATTTCCTTCGGCATTCCGAATCCCTTCGAGGTCGAAATGGCCCGGACGATCACCGAATGGGTGCCATCCGTGGAAAAGGTCCGCATGTGCTCCTCCGGCACGGAGGCCACCATGTCCGCCATCCGGCTGGCACGCGGCTTCACGGGCCGCGACTACATCGTGAAGTTCAACGGCTGCTACCACGGCCATAGCGATTCCCTGCTGGTGGCCGCCGGGTCCGGCGCGCTGACCCACGGGAAGCCGGACTCCGCGGGCGTCCCGGCCGCCTTCGCGGAAAAAACCATCGTGCTCCCCTACAACGACCCGGAGGGTCTCGAAGCGATCTTCGCGGCGCAGGGAGAACAAATCGCCGCCATCATCGTGGAGTCCTATCCCGCCAATGCCGGCCTCGTCTTTCCGAAGCCGGGCTATCTGGATCTGCTTACCTCGATCACGAGGAAGTATGGCGCGTTGCTGATCTTCGACGAAGTGATGACCGGCTTCCGCCTCGGCAAGGCGGGCGTGCAGGGGATCGAGAACCTCACCCCCGACCTGAGTTGCTTCGGCAAGGTGATCGGCGGGGGCCTGCCGGTCGGGGCCTTCGGCGGCCGTGCCGACGTGATGGACATGCTGGCACCGGTGGGGCCGGTGTATCAGGCGGGCACGCTCTCCGGAAACCCGCTCGCGATGGCTGCGGGCCTCGCCCAGCTCAAGGAGCTTTCCAAGGTCTCCGGCTTCCCGCGCCTGGAACAACTGGGTGCCCATTTCGAGGCAGGCCTCCGCACGCTGATGGAAGCGAAAGGCATCCCCTACCGCCTGAACCGCACCGGCTCGATGTTCTGCCTCTTCTTCACCGACCGCGAGATCGTGAACGTGGACGACGTGATGAAGCAGGATCTCGATCTCTTCCGGAAGTTCTTCTGGGGCTGTCTCGATAAAGGCATCTACATCGCCCCCAGCCCCTACGAAACCGGCTTCCTGTCCCTCGCCCACACGGAGGCGGATCTGGACGACACGCTCACGGTTTTCGACGAAGTGCTCAGCTCCATTTGACTTATGCTCTTCCCCACCAAAGGCCTGAAGGCCATCAACCACCGCGATACGCACTACCGCTGGATCTACCGCAATCGCGCGGGAAAGAACGAGCTGTGGATCGAGATGAGCGCGTCCGCCGGCGGCCAATATTTGATCGCCGAGGTGCCCCGGGTGGTGAATCTGGAAATGGTGCCGAAGGCGATCGACTTCGGGCGGGCAAACGGCTGGGACCCCTTGAAGAAAGCCGAGCCCTTCCGCTGCCGCTACCTGAAGGGGAATTTCCACCACCCCGAGGCCTGAGTCCTCCGCAGATCGACCGATCCCACACAGGCCGCAGATCCCACTGGCCACCATCTCTCCGGGGAGGCATGATTCTCCCCATGCTCCGGAATCCCCTCCGTCTCGCCGTGGCCATGGTCACGGCCTCGGCCGCTTTTGCGGAAAAGCCTCTCGCGGATGCCGCACGATCCTATGCGGAGAAGCTCCCGGCCGGATGCATCGTCACCGCCGAATGGGCCGGAGCGGAGACAAGTTATTCCGCCGCCGGAAAGGCCGAGCCGGATGGCATCCCGGTGGAAAAACGGGTCTTCGAGATCGGCTCGATTTCAAAGGTTTTCACCGGCCTGCTGCTTGCCGGGGCCGTGGAAGAGAAGAAGCTGCGCCTGGATTCCACCCTGAAAGAGCTTCTCGGGAAGGGTCTCACGTTCGCCGATCCCAAGGTGGGGGAAATCACGCTTCTCGAGCTCTCCACCCACACCAGCGGCCTCCCCCGCTTGCCCGGGAACATGGGTCCGGATCCCGACAGCGCAAAAGACCCCTACGGCGACTATGATCGCAAGAAGATGGAGAGCTTCCTTTCGCAAGTGAAGCTCGAGGGCGAACCGCCCTACCCCGCTTCCTACTCGAACTATGGCGTCGGGCTGCTCGGCGAGCTCCTCGCGGATGCCTACGGCATCTCTTGGGACGACCTCGTGAAGGAGAAGATCACCGCTCCGCTCGGCATGAAGGACACGATGGTCGTACCGGGCGAGAGCCAAAAGAAGCGGCTCGCGCCACCGCATAAGGGAAAGGAACCCGGGCACTCGTGGACCTTCCAGGCATTCGCGGGCGCTGGAGCCCTCCGCTCCACCGCAGAGGACCTCGTCATCTTTGGCAAGGCCCTGGCCGCCCCGGAGAAGACTCCTATCGCCGGGACCATCAAAGGGATGCTGGAAACGCGTGCCTCCTACGACGAAATGGGGACGGAGATCGGCCTGGGGATCATCATCGGCAAGCTCGATGGCGAACGCGAATACATCCACAGCGGCGGCACGGGTGGCTATCGCTCGGTGCTGCAAGTGATCCCTGCGAAGAGGTCCGTGCGCGTGGTGTTGATCAATAACGACGCGATCCCGGCCGAAGCCGTCCTGATTGCCAGCCGGGAGAACGAGAAGCCCGTGGAAACACCGGAAATGAACCTCGCCGCTTCCGAACTGGATGCCTTCACCGGCGTCTATGAGATGGGACCGAATGCCCGCTTCACGGTCTTGCGCCGCAATGAGCACCTGGTGGTGCGTCTGACCGGCCAAGCCTTCCTGCCCGTGGCGGCCATGGGCAAGGATCGTTTCCGCTACAAGGACGTGGCGGCAGAGCTACAATTCGCACGTGATGGCGAAGCAGTGGGCTCGGTGACACTCTTTCAGAACGGACGCGAATTGCTGGCGAAGCGCAGTGACGAGAAGCCCGCGGCGTTGATTTTCACCACGGAGGAGGAGCTCAAGCCTTACCTCGGCGAGTATGAGCTGGCACCCGGCAAGATCTTCAAGGTGACACAAGCCGCTGGAACACTTCACGCCGAACTGACGGGGCAACCTGCGATGCCCGTCTTCCAGTCAAAACCCGGCTACTTCGAGTATGATGTGGTGAAGGCCGCACTGGAGTTCCAGAAGGACAAGGACGGGAAGGTCTCCGGCTTGATCCTGCACCAGAACGGCAGCCATCCCGCCAGAAAACGCTGACCGCTCGCCATTGCCGCATCATTTTGCCAAGATCCGATCCGTGGACCGGGAGACGGAGGACTTCATCATGTACCTGGCCACGGAGCGCGGGCTCTCGGCAGCGTACCAACTCTCCGTGCGGCAGACCCTGGACGCCCTCGCGAAGCATCTGGAGAAGAAGCGCCTGCCGCTGGCGGACGTGGGTACGGACGAGCTCTCCGCCTTCCTCTCCGAACGGAAATCCGCCGGTCTCGCGGCGTCCTCGCTACGGATCGCCACCGTGCACCTGAAGGTTTTCTTCCGCTGGCTCGCCGCGAAGGGGAAACTGCCGATGGACCCCGCGGAACCGCTCCTTTCCCCCCGCCCAGACCAGACCTTGCCCGAAACCCTGCACGGGACGGAGGTGGCGCGGCGGCGCGGGGTCGATGGACGCCACCCGCCGCGCCCCCACCGTCCCGTGCAGGGGTTGGGGGCAGGGCTGGGCGGGGGGGGGG
>CBIHMP010000104.1:0-12194 GCA_966211015.1 uncultured Luteolibacter sp.
TAGCCGACGCCGCGCTTGCCGCGCACCTCGACCGGGAAATGCCCGCGGAGGCCCCGGCTACGGTGCCTGCCGTAGTTCCGCCCGCCGCCGTCCCCCTGTCCTCGCCCGCCGCAGGAGGAACGACCATCGAGCAATTGATGGCGAACCAGATCCAACTCATGCAGGCGCTGCTGGAGTCCAGGACGCAACCCGCGGCGGCCAGCGCCCCGGTCCGCAGCGAAACCCCGAACGGCCTCTCCGCCGTCCAATGGCCTGCCCGCCACACGCGGAATACCGCGACGAACAACCGCTTCGGCCCCTACAAGCCGATCGACAAGGGCGAGAACGGCGGCCTCACGACGGTCCAGCAGAAGGCGCTCGAAGAACTCATTTCCCGCTACGTCGGCAAGACCGCCTCCTCCAAGGCCTATACCGCCGAGCACCGCGGCCACTACGCCGATCCGCGGGCGGTGTCGGGTTTCAAGTCGCTGTGGAAAGAGATGGTCTATCCCATCGTTTCGGCGCGTTCCAAGGGCGCGAAAATCTGGGACCTCGATGGAAACGAGTATGTCGATATCACCATGGGCTTCGGCACTTACTTCTTCGGCCACTCTCCGGATTGGCTGGTGGAGGCGGTGGAAAAGCAGCTCAAGACCGGCATCGAGATCGGGCCGCAGTCGCCGATCGCCGGCAAGCTCGCGAAAGCGATCTGCGAGCTGACGAACATGGAGCGCGCGACCTTCTGCAACACGGGCTCCGAGGCGGTGATGGCCGCGATGCGCCTGGCGCGCACGATCACCGGCCGGAACCGCATCGCCTACTTCACCGGCGACTACCACGGCATGTTCGAGGAAGTGCTGGTGCGCGGCGCGTGGGTGGACGGGGTTTACAAGGCCCAGCCGATCGCCCCGGGCATCCCGCAATCGCTGGTCGAGAACATGCTCGTGCTGGACTACGCGGATCCGGCTTCGCTGGAGATTCTAAGGGCGCACGCCCACGAACTGGCCGCCGTGATGGTGGAGCCGGTGCAGAGCCGGGCACCCGGCTTGCAGCCCCGCGAATTCATGCACGAGGTGCGCGCGATCACGAAGGCCTCCGGCACCGCCCTAATCTTCGACGAAGTGGTGACCGGCTTCCGCTGCCACCCCGGCGGGGCGCAGGCTTACTTCGGGATCGAGGCGGATCTGGCGACCTACGGCAAGGTGATCGGCGGCGGCATGCCTATCGGCGTGCTGGCCGGGAAACGCGAGTACATGGATGCGCTCGACGGCGGCGCGTGGAACTACGGCGACGATAGTTTTCCGGAAGTCGGCGTGACCTTCTTCGCCGGAACCTTCGTCCGCCATCCGCTGGCCCTCGCGGCCGCGTGGCGCGTCGTGGAACATCTCAAGGGCGAAGGCCCGCGCCTCCAGATCGAAGTGACGGAGCGGGTGGAACGGCTGTGCCGCACGCTCAACACCCATTTCGAGGCGATCGGCGTGCCGATCCGCCTCCCGCACTTCAGCGCCTACGCTGTGGTCGAACACGCGCCCGACCTGAAGTATGCCAGCCTGCTGTGGTATTTCCTGCGCGAGAAAGGCATCCACATTTGGGAAGGACGCCCGCTCTACTTCACCACCGCCCACACGGACGAGGACCTGGATCGCGTGGTACGCGGCTTCGCGGAAGCGGTATCGGACATGCAGGCAGCCGGCTTTCTGCCCGCCTCCGCCGCAGGCAGCGGCGCGGCACCGGCGGTCTTTCCCCGCCGCGACGTGGCACCCACCACCGAAGCCCAGCGGGAGATCTTCCACTCGCTGATGATGGGCGACGAGGCGAACTGCTCATACAACGAATCGAACATCATCCGCTTCGAGGGACCTCTGGACACCGGGGCCTTGCAAACGGCGCTGCTCGATCTGGTCGTGCGCCATCCCGCGCTGCGGAGCACCTTCAGCGCGGACGGGCAGCAGCAGCTCTTCCACGCCGCGCCGCGCGAACTGGACGTCGCCGGGCACGACTTCTCCGCGCTCACCGCGGATGCCCGGGAACTGCACTGGTCCCGGATCAAGGAAGAGGAGGCGCGCACGCCTTTCGACCTCACCCACGGGCCGCTGCTGCGCCTGCAACTCGCGCGGCTTTCGCCGGAGAGTCACGAACTCCTTTTCACCGCGCATCACATGGTGTGCGACGGCTGGTCCTTCGGCATGATCCTGATGGAGCTGGCGCAGGCCTACAACGCCCGCAAGGCGGACCGCCTGCCCATGCTGCCGCCGGCGATGTCCTTCGCCGACTACGCCCGGCAGGAACTTGCGAACAAGGATTCGGACGAGCGCGCGAAGGCGGAGAATTTCTGGGTGGCGAAGTTCGCTCAAGGAGCGCCGGTGCTGGAACTGCCGACCGACCGGCCGCGCCCGCAGGTAAAAACCTATGCCGGCGCGATGGAAGCGCTCACGCTGGATCCGGACCGCTACGCGCGCCTCAAGAAAGCCTCGCCGAAGCTGGGCGGCACCTTGTTTGCCACCCTGCTCGGCACCTTCGCCACGCTCCTCCACCGGCTCACGGGCCAGGAGGATATTGTCATCGGCGTGCCTGCCGCGGGCCAAACGCGCATCGGCCGCGACGAACTGGTGGGCCACTGCCTGAATTTCCTGCCGCTCCGGCTCAACGCCGGTGCCACGCGCTCCTTCCGCGAGTTCGCGGCGGAGGTGAAGGAACAGGTTCTGGAGGCCTACGACCATCAGGACTACACCTTCGGCACCCTGTTGAAAAAGCTGACCCTGCCGCGGGATACCAGCCGCCTGCCGCTGGTCACCGTGATGTTCAACATCGACAAGTCCGGCAGCGACCGGATCGGCTTCGACGGGCTGCGCTTCGACGTGGAGACGAACCCGAAGCGCCACGTCAATTTCGACCTCTTCTTCAATCTCGTGCAGACCGACGAACGGATGGTCGTCGAGTGCGAATACAACACCGACCTGCACGATGCCGCAACGATCCGGCGCTGGCTCGGTTGTTTCGAGCAACTCATCGAGAGCGCGATTGCCGAAGGCGACGCGTCCTTGCAGTCCCTGCCGATCCTGAGCCCGGAAGAGCAACAGCGCGTGCTAATCGACTGGAACGCCACCGGGCGCGACTACCCGCGCGATGCCACCTTGTCCTGCCTGGTTTCCGCCATCGCGGCGCGCGTGCCGGAGCGGCCGGCGCTGGTTTGCGGCGATGCCACTCTCAGCTACGCCCAGCTCGAGCGGCGCGCCACGGCCATCGCCGCGCGGCTGCAAAGCGCGGGGGTGAAGCGCGGCGATCTGGTGGGCATCCATCTGGAGCGCTCCACCGACATGGTCGCCGGGCTCCTGGCTGTCCTGAAATGCGGGGCCGCCTATGTCCCGATGGATCCTGCCTTCCCGGCCGAGCGCCTGGGCTTCATGGTGGAAGATGCGCGCATGCCGGTGATTCTTTCGCAGGGCTCCTTGCATCGCGGGCTGCCTGCCTCCCCCGCCACGGTGCTGCTCGCGGATGAGGATGCGGGCGACGCCGCGACCTTCGTGCCCGTCGAAGGCAGCCCGGAGGATCTGGCCTATGTGATCTTCACCTCGGGTTCGACCGGGCGGCCAAAGGGCGTGCGCATCCCGCACCGCGCGGTCGTGAATTTCCTGAATTCGATGCGGCGCGAGCCGGGGCTCACTCCGGAAGACGTGCTGCTTTCCGTCACGACCCTGTCCTTCGACATCTCCGGGCTGGAGATCTTCCTGCCGCTCACGACCGGTGCGCGGACGGTGATCGCCACGCGCGAGGTGACCCTCGATGGCAACCGCCTCGCCGAAGCGATCCGCGACCACGATATCTCGGTTCTCCAAGCGACTCCCGCCACCTGGCGCTTGCTGCTGGAAGCGGGATGGCCGGGCAAGCCGGGCTTCAAGGCGCTGGTGGGCGGCGAAGCCGTGCCGCGCGATCTGGTGAACCGCTTGGCCCCGCTCTGCGGCGAAGTGTGGAACGTCTACGGACCCACCGAGACGACCATCTGGTCCACCACCGCGAAGGTCGGCGCAGGGGACGGCCCCGTGACCATCGGCAGGCCGATCGATAACACGCAGGTGTACATCGTGAATGCGGCGATGCAGCCGCAGCCGGCGGGAATCGCAGGCGAGCTGCTGATCGGCGGCGATGGTCTGGCCCACGGCTACCACGACCGGCCGGACCTGACGGCGGACCGCTTTATCTCCGCGCCGGAGTCGCTTCCCGCTGCGGATTCCAAGCTCTACCGCACCGGCGACCTGGCGCGCTGGAATGCAGATGGCAGCATCGAGTGCCTGGGCCGCATGGACCATCAGGTGAAGCTGCGCGGCTTCCGCATCGAGCTCGGGGACATCGAGTCGCACCTCGAACAACACCCTTCGGTTGCCCAGGCCGTGGCGAACGTTCACGACGGCCGCCTGGTCGCCTACGTGAAGCCCGCCGCAGGCGAGAGCACCGGTGAAGGCACCGCGATCTGGCAGGACCAGTGGGACCTCCTCTATAAGTCCGCGATTGATCAATCCGGCAGCGAAAAGCTGGACCGGCTCGATTCGGTGATCGCCGGTTGGGCGGGCATCACGGGCATCGAGGCCCAGGTGGAGGAGTGGATCGACATGACGGCAATGCGGCTGCGGAAGTACGCTCCGCGCCGTATTTTCGAAATCGGCTGCGGCACCGGCCAGATCCTCGCCCGCTTCGCCCCGGAGGCCGAATCCTATTGGGCCGCGGATATCTCGAAGGTGGCGATCGATGCGCTCGGGAAAAACCAGCCGCTACCGCAGGTGAAGCTGTTCCATCGCCCGGCGGACGACTTTGCGGGCATCCCGGAGCAGCACTTCGATACCGTGATCATCAATTCGGTGGCGCAGTATTTCCCCGATGCCCCTTATCTCGCCCGCGTTCTCCAGGGCGCGGCGCGCGCGGTGAAACCGGGCGGACGGATCTTCCTCGGCGATATCCAGGGCAACGCCCTGCTCGGTGCACACCACGCCGAGATCCTGCGCGAGCGCGCTCCCGCGGGCACCACCTGCGGGCAACTGCGCGAGAAGCTAACCCAGCGACTGGCTCGGGAAACGGAGCTCTCGCTCGACCCCGCGTGGTTTGACCGCCTCGACCTCCCCGGCGTCTCTCATATCGAGATCCTGCTGCGCCGCGGCAAGCTGGCGAACGAGACCACGACCTATCACTACGATGTGATCTTGCACGTGGGTGAAAAGCCCCCGGTGCAGCTCGTGACGCGATGGCGCGAATGGCAGCGGCTGAATCTGGAGCAACTGGAGGCGATCCTGGCCGAAGGACCGGACGAGCTGGCGATCTCCGGCATTCCTGATGCGCGGCTCGCCTCGCCGCTCGGTTTCCTGCGCGCGCTGGAGCACTCGCCGGAGGACAGCGCCCTGCCCTTCGTTCCGTCCCCGCCCGCGTCGGCGGTTGCGGCCGAGGATCTCTTCGCGATCGCCGAGGCGAATGGCTACCGGGCACACGTCCGCTGGCGCGGCAATGGCACGGCGGGCTTGATCGATGCCGTCTTCCTCCCCGCGGGCGCGGCCGCCATTCCGCTGTGGCCGATCCAAGCCACGCCCGCTCCGCTTGCCAACGAACCTTGCCATGAGAAGCCGCAAAAGCCGGGCGACAATCTCGGCTCCGCGCTGAGGACCCATCTCGCCGGAAAGCTGCCCGACTACATGATCCCGGGTGCATTCGTCGTGCTCGACCGCTTCCCCCTCACGCCGAACGGCAAGGTGGATCGCAAGGCGCTGCCTGCTCCCGGCGATGCCCCGGTGGACGCCGGACGCGAGATCGTGGCACCGAAGAGCGAAACCGAGCAACGCCTGGTGGAGATCTGGCGGCAGGTCCTCGGGCTCCGCGAGATCGGCATCTCGGACGACATCTTCGAGCTGGGCGGGGATTCCATCCTGATCTTCCAGATCACCACCCGCGCCACCCGGGCCGGGCTAGCACTCACGCCGGCCCAGGTCTTCCGGCACCGCACCATCGCCGCGATCGCCGCCGACCTGGCCGCGGCCCCGGAGAGCGCCGCCGCCGGTCCCGCCATCCAACGTGTGAATCGCGATGCTTACCGCCGCAAACTCTGAAACGATGAGCGAAGCGACCCACAGCACCGATCTGACGGAGGCCTCGCAGGGCTCTGCCGGGGAGGTGCTGGCATTCCCCGCGTCCATCGCGCAGCAGGTCTTTTGGTATCTGGAGCTGCTCCAGCCGGAGGTCACGGCGTTCAACATCCCGATGCGCTTCCGCCTCGAGGGTCCGCTCGACGTCCGGCTGCTTGAAAGAACGCTGGAAACCATCGTGGAACGCCACGAGGCACTGCGGACGCATTTCGAGGAAGACGGCGGCGAACTGCTCCAGGTGGTGACGCCCGCGTCCACCTTCAAGCTCGCGTTGATCGACATCTCCCAGCTCCCCGAGAGCGACCGGCAGGCCGAGGCCGACCGTCTGGGCGGCATCGAGGCGAAGCGCCCTTTCCACCTCGCTACCGGCCCGGTGTTCCGGGCGGAACTGGTCCGGCTCTCGCCGCTGCTGCACATCCTGCACGTCACCGTCCATCACGCGATGTTCGACGGCTCGTCAATGACGGTGCTGACCGAAGAGCTCGCCGCGATTTATCAGGCCTATCACGAGGGCAAGGACTGCCCGCTGGATCCGCCGCCGATCCAGTACGGCGACTTCAGCGTTTGGCAGAAGGATTACCTCGCCGGTCCGGAGATTGCGCGGCAGCTCGCCTACTGGAAAGGCCGCCTGGCCGGGATGCCGGAGCTTGATCTCCCCTCCGACCGCGCCCGTCCGCCGGTGAAGACCTGGAACGGCGATCTCGTTTCGGCCCTGCTGCCCCGCGAGCTCACCTCGCGATTGCAAACCATCGCCGCCCGCAACGGCGCGACGCTTTATCATCTGCTGCTCGCCGCCTACAAGGTGCTGCTCCACCGCTACAGCGGGGGCACGGACATCGCCGTCGGCTCGCCGATCACCGGCCGGACCCGCGCCGAACTCGAGCCGCTCATCGGGGTCTTCATCAATTCCCTCATCCTGCGCAGCGATCTCTCCGGAGACCCCGCCTTCGAGTCCTTCGTCCGGCAGGTGCGGGACACCGCGCTGGAAGCGGTCGAGAATCAGGACCTCCCTTTCGAATGCCTGGTGCGCGAGCTCAAGCCGAACCGGGATCAAAGCCGCAACCCGCTCTTCCAGGTGAATTTCACCCACCAGCGGTCCTTCGCCAAGGCGGGGCATTTCGGCGGCGTCGATCTCGTCCCGATTCCTTCGCGCTCGCCGGGAGCCATCTTCGATCTCCACTTCTTCATGGTGGAGCGCGCGGAAGGCTGGCGCGTCACCTGTGATTTCAGCAGCGACCTCTACGACCGCGAAACCGCGCTGAGGATGCTGGGCCACTATCAGCGCCTGCTGGAGGACATCGCGAACGATCCCGCCAAGCCGCTCTCGCGCCTTGAAATCCTGAGCGACGCCGAGAAGGAGAAGCTTCTTGGCGAGTGGGCGGGACAGCGCACCGATTACCCGCGCGACTCGAACATCGGAAAGCTCTTCCTCGAAACGGCACATCTTCACCCCGGCCGCATCGCCATCGACTTCGGCGGGAGCACGCTCACTTACGCGCAATTGCTGGCGGAGGCCTCTGCCGTCGCCGCCGCGCTCATCGCCGCGGACTTGGCACCGGGCGATCTCGTTCCCCTGTGCGCGAAGCCTTCGCCGGAGATGATCGCGGGACTGCTCGGCATCCTCCTTGCGGGGGGAGCCTACGTTCCGCTCGATCCCGACTATCCTGCGGAGCGCTTCGCGCTGCTGCTGGGGGAATGCGGCGGAAAGATCGCGCTCGCGGCACCCACATGCCGTGGGGCCTTCGATGGCTGGCAGGGACTGGTTCTGGACATCCCGGCGGTCGGCGCTGCCACGGCGAGCTCAAGCCTGCCGGAGGTCCTCTTGAGCGCGGAGCATCCCGCGTATCTGCTCTTCACCTCCGGCTCCACCGGAAAGCCGAAGGGTGTGCTGGTGCCGCATCGCGGGGTGATCCGCCTCGTCCGCGGCTGCGATTTCATCACCATCACGCCGGAGGATGTCTTCCTGCAAGCTGCCCCCCTATCGTTCGATGCCTCCACGCTGGAAATCTGGGGGCCTCTGCTCAACGGCGGAAAGCTGATCATCCCCGCCCACGGAACCGGCCTCGACGAAATCGCCTCCGCGGTGCGCGACAAGGGCGTGACCACGCTCTGGCTGACCGCCGGGCTTTTCCAAGTGATGATCGAGGAGCACGCGGAATCCCTGAAGGGCCTGCGCTACCTGCTTGCGGGCGGCGATGTCCTCTCCGTTTCGCACGTGCGGCGCGCCCTTGAATTGCTGCCCGACACGCAGCTCGTGAACGGCTACGGCCCCACGGAAAACACCACCTTCACCACCTGCCATACGATCACCGCGGCGGACTGCGAGCGTGCCTCGATCCCCATCGGCCGCCCCATCGCGAATACCTCCGTGTTCATCCTGGATGACCTGGGCCGTCCCGTCCCGGCGGGGATCCCGGGTGAGCTGCACACCGGCGGCGACGGCCTTGCCCTCGGCTACCACCACGATCCCCTTCTCACCGCAGAAAGGTTTATCCCGGCGCCCGCCTTTACGACATCCAAGCTCTACAAGACCGGCGACCTCTGCCGCTGGCTCGCGGACGGCTCGATCGAATTCCTCGGTCGGCGCGACGATCAGGTGAAGGTCCGCGGCTTCCGCATCGAACCCGGCGAAATCGAAACCGCGCTGGCTTCCCATCCCGAAGTGCGGCAGGCGAAGGTCGCGATCCGCGGCGAGAGCTCGGAGACCAAGCGCATCCTCGCCTGGGCCCTCACCGAACAAGGTAGCCTTCTGGATTCCGCGAAGCTCTCCGCGTGGCTGGCCGGTCGTCTGCCCGCGTTCCTGCGGCCCGACGGGGTCGCGGTTCTCGGGTCCTTCCCGATCACCGCGAATGGAAAAATCGATGTCGCCGCCTTGCCGGATCCGGCGGTCTCCGCTGCGCCTGCGGGAAGAGCCGCCTTTTCCGCCCCACAGGGTGCCATCGAGACACGACTCGCCGCGCTATGGTCGGAGCTGCTGGAACTCCCGGAGATCGGGCGGGACGACGATTTCTTCGCGCTCGGCGGCCACTCGCTGATGGCCCTGCGCCTGTTCTCGCGCATCAACCGGGAGTTCGGCCGCACGCTTCCCTTGGCCGCGCTGATCAGCCATCCCACCGTCTCGCAGCTCGCGTCCCTGCTCACCCTCGATCCGGAAAAGGTCACCGCACCCGTGGATGAACGCGGACACCTCGTCGCGCTCTCCGAGGGCGGCTCGGAGGCTCCGCTCTTTTGCATCCACGGCGGAGATGGCGGGGTGATCTTCTACCGCAGCCTGGCGGAGCTGATGCCGCGGGATTTCACGCTTCATGCGATCGAGTCGCTCGCGCTCAGCAGCAACGGCCCCGTCACACCCGCGAGCGTGGAGGATACGGCCGCCGCCTACGTCCGGCTCCTGCTGGCCGCCCATCCCGGCGGACCCTTCCGGATCGCGGGATATTCCTACGGCGGGGTGGTCGCCCACGAGATGGCCTGCATTTTGGAAGAGCAGGGCCACCGGGTGGAGTTTGTCGGTCTCTTCGACACCCACAACCCGGTCGCTCCTTCCAAGCGCTATTCCCTGTCCGGCCGTTTCAATGCCTTCTGGCAGCAGCAGCAGGATCTGCCCCTGCCTTCCCGTCTCGAGCGTTTGCGCGAGCGCATCAGCGAGGGAATCGCGACCAACCGCCGCGTCAAAGCCGAGTTGGCCGCCGCCTTCAGCTCCGGGCCCGCGGAGGCCCATAGCGACCTGCGCCGCGTCCAGGTGCGGGAGGAGAACTGGCGCGCCATGCAGGCCTACAGGCCGCGGCCTTTCAAGGGCCGCGTCACGCTCTTCAAGGCGATGACCCCCAGCGACAAGGTCGAGTGGCCGGAAGACTACGGCTGGTCGGCCTTCGCAGGCGGCGGGCTGGAGATCGTGCCGGTGCCTGGCCGTCACCTGACCCTCTTCGACGATGAGAACGTGGGTGCGCTCGCGCGGGCGCTGGTTTCCCGCTTCGGCGACCGCACCTGCACGATCGCGTAGCACTTTCCGTTGGAACTGCTGTTCGCGGCCTGTTACATGCGCGCGCCGTTTCCCCCCTCCAACGATGATCGCCTGCATCGCCCGCCGGTTTCTCACGCTTGCCGTCCTGCTATTCCCGGCAGCGCGGGCGCAGACGTACGTGGACCTGGACTTCAGCAACAACCTCCAGAACACCAACGCCCAATATCCGAACGGCTCGACCCTCGGCCCGGACTACTACACGGGCACCACCATCGATTTCTCGAACGCCGGATTCTACAACGGAACGTCCATCGACGTGCGGGCCTCCGTGATCGGCCTGACCGATGGCGAAAGCTCCGATTTCCGGGAAACCAGCACCTACCAGTGGGTCGGCTGGCTGCCGGACTACAACAGTACGGACGCGAACGACGACCTAGGCGTGTACTATCGCCACGACGGCAACGAGCTCCAGCAGACCGGGGGAATCGCGTGGACCTTTTCGTTTTTCGAGGGCGGGAGCGATTTCAGCGTCCCGGTCACCCTCCCCGGGGTCCGCTTCCTCGTTTACGATCACGACGGCGAGCCGGAGCAATCCGAATCCATCCGTACCTTTGCGGCCGACGGCTTCGCCGGGTATCAGCTCCAGGGGGACAGCGGGATCCACGTGCACGATGAGGACGGCACCTATCGCTTCGACTCCCGCGGCGACGGTCACCCGGAGACCACTGCCGAGGGCGGCATGATCCTCTACTACCAGAACACTTCTTCGGTCCGCTTCGATCTCTTCGCCACTACGCTCCCCGGGCTCCCCGGCCAGAACAGCGGCATCTTCGCCGCTTGGGACGGCAACCTCGGCCTCACCAACGGCGGCACGGAAGGCTTCGGCGAACTGGTGACCGTTCCCGAGCCCTCCGCGGCAGTTCTTGCCTTGGCCGGAGCGCTCGGCCTGCTCCGCCGCCGGCGCTGAGCCCTCAGCGCAGCGGATCGGCCTTCACGCCTTCGTTGGTGATCTTCACGGGTTTGATCAGCCCTTTCTCATCGAACTCCAGCTTGTCCACGCAGGTCACACGGTGGTTGCCGTCGGTCTCGCCGAGGGGACGGCGGTGATAGACGATGTACCAGTTATCGTCCTTCTTGTTGTGGATCACCGAGTGGTGTCCCGCGCCGGTGGCCACGGCCGCATCCTGCTGGAGCACCACGCCGATGCGTTCGTGCGGGCCGAAGAGTGAATCGGAAACGGCGTAGGCGACCCGGTAATCCGGTCCGGTCCAGCCGCCTTCCGACCACATGAAGTAGTACTTCCCGTTCTTCTTGAAGACGAAGGGGCCTTCGACGTAACCGGCCGGTGTGATCGAGCGGAAGGTCTCGCCCTTTTCGAAGGGCACGAAGCCTTTGAAGTCGTCCTTCAGTTTCGCGATGTTGCAGTGCCTCCAGCCTCCGTAGATCAGGTAATGGGTGCCGTCGTCATCGCGGAAGACGAAACCGTCGATCGGTTGGGCGCCATGGTGGAACTTGTCCACCAGCGGCTTGCCGATGTGGTCCTTGTAGGGCCCCTCCGGCTTGTTCGCCACCGCCACGCCGATGCCGCCTTCCTGCTCGTTGTTCTGGATGTCGTTCGCGCTGAAGAAGAGGTAATACTTGCGGTCCTTCTCGATGATGGATGGCGCCCACATCGCGCGCTTCGCCCATTTGATATCCTTGGTGTCGAGGATGCTCTCGTGCTTCTTCCACTTCACCAGATCCGGGGAGGAAAAGGCATCGAAGCGGGTCTGCTCGTTGTACGGCGCGGAGTACGTGGGATAGATCCAGTAGCGGTCGCCGAAGATGATGCCTTCCGGATCGGCGTACCAGCCCTCGAAGACCGGATTGCCGGAGCTCTTTTCATCGGCGGATGCAAGCGGGGCCATCAGGGCGGCAAGGGACAGGACGAGGGTACGGATCGGGGTCATGGGAAAAAGCGCTCAGGTTCACGGAGCGAACACGTTTGAGTCCCTATCAGGCCCGGCCGGACCGTATCAAGCCCGTGGATCGAATGTTTGGCCCCAGAGTAGGAAGATGGCGGATCGACTGCCCATCCTACGCGATCACGTGACGTTGACCCGTTGACTATCAGCCCCCAATGATGTTTCATC
>CBIHMP010000105.1:0-12007 GCA_966211015.1 uncultured Luteolibacter sp.
GGGGGCCGACGTCGGCAGGGGGTGCCAACGGGAAACATGAAAACCCAGCCCTTCCCGAAATTCAAGGAGTCCGCGGCAATCTACGCGATCACGGAGGGAGGGCGGTTCATTGGTGTCGGGTCGATTTGATCACTAAATAGACGTTTTCGTGAAACAAAATGCCCTCGACCTCACCCGTATCGGGTGCCTGTCGAGGACACTAAAAAGTCAGGAAACCTTAATTAAGGTGCTATCCGGAAAGCTTCGCCTTATTTCGGAAGGAGCGAATTCCAATGCTCCACGTGGTCCTTCTGGCTTTCCAGCAGCGCGCTTGCGTCGTCGTGAATGGTGATCGACTTGATCTTGTCGCCTTGGGCGATCTTGTTCACCACGTCTTGGCCCTGGGTCACCTCGCCGAAGACCGCGTGCTTGCCGTCCAGATGCGGCGTCGGCCCGTGGGTGATGAAGAACTGGCTGCCATTGGTATTCGGGCCGGCATTGGCCATCGAAAAGATCCCGGGTTTGGAATGCTTGAGGGAGGGATCGATCTCGTCCGCGAAGCGGTAGCCCGGACCCCCGCGGCCGGTCCCGGTGGGATCTCCACCTTGGATCATGAAATTGGAGATCACCCGGTGGAAGCTCACGCCGTCGTAGTAACCGCGCTTGGCCAGGTTGAGGAAATTCGCGGATGTCAGGGGTACCTTGGAGGCGAAGATGGTACCATCGATATCGCCCTTGTCGGTATGCAGCGTGATGCGGATGTCGGACATGCCGGGAGAATCCGGGAGCCGCAGGCAAGAGGCCAGAAGGAAATGCGTTGTCGCGGCATCGCGCGCCACCGCGGCCCTTCAGCCTCCCGCGGCGATCATCACGATCTCCACCCGGGCACCGTCCTCCACGGGCGTCGCGGCATAGCGGGCGGGAAAGACGGCTTCCTGGTCCAGTTCCACGACGACCGGCCTTTCACCGAGACCGAGGGAATCGAGCAGGCTTGCGACCGTGTGGCTTTCGCGGTCGAAGGTGCGGGTTTCTCCATTGAGGACGAGCGTCATATCGGAATCGGCGTCAGTGCGCCAGGATGGCCGCGTCCCAGTCCTTCCAAACGGGGTCGAGCTGCTTGGACTTCAGCATGGCGGCGATCTCGGCCGGGCTGCGGGAATCGTCGATTTTGAATTGCTCCGTGGCTTTTTCGCAGCCGGTGACCTTTTCCAGCTCCACCCGGCGGCCCTTTACGGTGAGATGCAGGTCTTCGCTGCCGGCACCGGTGTAGCCGCCCGGCTCGGTGCGCGCACCGGCGGACATCGTCGTCACTCCCAGCGGGGCGAGCGCATCCCGTAGCGCGGCGGGCTCCCGGGTGGAAAGGACGATGCCGACCTGCGGGAAACACACGCGGAAAGCGCATGCGAGCTGCACCAGGGCGCGATCCGAGAGGTAGAGATCCGGATCCGGCGCGTATTGGTAATTTCCCGCATACGGGCGCATCCGCGGGAAAGCGATGGTGAACTGGGCCTTCCAGCAGTGCTTGTAGAGGTAATCGAGGTGCGCGGCCAGCGCCAGGGCCTCGTGCCGCCACTCCGCCAGGCCGAACAGCGCGCCGATGCCAATGCGCCGGAAGCCTCCCGCGTAGGCCCGCTCCGGGCAATCGAGCCGCCAGCCGAAATTCTTTTTCGGTCCCGCGGTGTGCAGCCGGGCGTACGTCTCCGCGTGGTAGGTCTCCTGATACACCACCAGGCCTTCGGCCCCGTGGCGGACGATCTCCGCGTATTGGTCGTCCTCCATCGGCCCCACTTCGATCCCGATCGTGGGAAACATGCCTTTCAGCGCGTCGATGCACTCCTGCAGGTAGCCTTCCGAGACGAATTTGGGGTGCTCGCCCGCCACCAGCAGGAGATTGCGGAAGCCCAGATCGTGGAGATAGCGCGCCTCCCGCAGCACTTGATCGACCGTCAGCGTTACCCGCAGGATGCCATTGTCGCGCGAAAAGCCGCAGTAGGAGCAGTTGTTCACGCACTCGTTTGAGAGGTAGAGCGGGGCGAACAGCCGCATCGTCCGCCCGAAGTGAAAGCGGGTAAGCCGCTGGCTCTCGCGGGCCAGCGCCTCCAGATCCCGGTCCGAAACCGGGGCGATCAGGCGCTCGAAACGCCGGAGCAAGGGCGACTTGTGCTCCAGGGCGGAGGCGAGATGGGCGGAAAAACTCACGGCGCGGAGAGCTTGCAGCGGAGGAGCCCCGCCGTCAAAGCACGATCCTGCCCGGGTTCCGCAAGCTTGCCAAGCATCCCCGCGGCCGCTTTTCTGGCCGTGCTTTTGAAAGACCCATGAGCGAACGGATTGTCTGCAAACCCACCCCTTGGTTCCTGCTGCGCGCGGTAGCGATGCTGCTCATGTTCGGCATCTTCACGGTCCTGTTTTTCGTGGACGGCAAGTGGGGCTACCGGGAGAAGAACCTCTCCTTTTACGTCTCCAAGGCCTTCGAGCAGGCCACGCACGAAATGAAGGAGCGGCAGGGAGCGCTCGGTCCCGCCGAATGGCGCGCCTTTGCGGAAAAGCAGACGATTCCATTCCCGGAAGATCGGTCGATTCTTCCTGAAGGAACGCAGGTCCCAGCCCCTTGGCCCGCGGTGCTCCACGACTATGATGCGGTGAAGGCCTCGATGGGACAGGAAAAGGACAAGCTCTTCAACGACTACCGGCTCGCCGCCGGGATCAAGAAGGATGTGCCCGAACACGATTATCCGGCCGGAAAGATCCGGGAGCAGTGGGTGGTCTTCATCATCTGTCTGGCGCTGACCTCGGGTGCCGCCTTCGTCCTGCTTCGCACCATCGGCCGCAGCATGGCAATCGACGGGGAGGCGTTCTACCCCGCGGAGGGCGGGAGGGTCGCCTTTGGCGATCTGGTAAGGCTCGATCTCCGGAAATGGGAGACGAAAGGCCTGGCATTCGCCTGGGCGGGCGAGCGCCGGCTTCGGATCGACGGCCTGACCTACGGCGGTTTCAAGAAAGAGCAGGACGAACCCGCCGAGCGCCTGATGGGCCGTTTGAAGGAGAATTTCAAAGGGGAAATCATCGAGTACGTCGCCGAGACGGGCGAGCCCGCGCACCCGGCTCCGCCGCTGCCCTGAAGCTTGCTTTTTCGGGGTTGCCAAGGTCCGGCGGGGGCGGTAATCCCTCCGCAGCGTCAACCACCAAGTACATTCCAATGTCTGACAAGAGCATCGAAGACCGCGTTAAGGACATCATCGTCGACCAGCTCGGCGTCAACGCCGACCAGGTGACCCTGGAGGCCAAGTTCATCGAAGACCTCGGTGCCGACTCCCTTGACACGGTCGAGCTCGTGATGGCCTTCGAGGAGGAGTTCGAGATCGAAGTGCCGGACGAGGAAGCCGAGAAGCTCCAATCCGTGGGCGATGTCGTGACTTACATCAAGAGCCAGAGCTGAGCGTTTGCGCTCGACCGGCTATTTCATGAAAAGGCGGACTCCAGGCGGGTCTGCCTTTTTTTTGCACTATAGTAGAACCAGAGGACGCTCCGTCCCGGCCACATGCATTCGCCCGACAACATCCAATACGCGCTGGAGACGACCCGCGTCCTGCTGGAGCCGGACCGTAGGATCGACACCTTCGGCGACACGCGCTTCGAGTTCCTGCTCCTGAGCGAGCTGATGGACCGGACGGGTGAAATCCGCGTGCGCACGGGCGAGATGGAGGCCCTCCGGCCGCGCATTCTCCGCCCGGATTCGCTGCAGGAGATCGAGCTGGAGGGATTCGGCGACAAGGCCCGCGAGCGGATGGACGCCCTGATCGAGAAGATGCAGGCCCAGGGGAAGGATCTCGCCTTCCTGCGCTACGGCTTCCGCTTTCGCAGCGGCCAGGTGCAGGAGGAAATCGTCCATGAATCCATGGAGGTGGTACGCGACCGGGTGCTGGAGGACGCCCGGCGGCTCGGGAACCCGGCCCGTGCCGTGATCGAGGGCGTGGACGACGCCTGGGAGGTGTCGGTATTCAAGTTCGCCTTCGAGCTGATCCGCCAATCGTGGGCGATCAACCGCTTCGACTTCCACAGGCGGGGTCTCCTCTGATAGAACGCGCCCGCGGATGCGACTTTGGACTTTGATCAAGCTGGTGGCGGGTGCGGTGGTCCTCGGGATCACCGTCTTCACCGGCCTGCTCGTCTGGCATGTCCAGATGGAGCCGCTCGGAGGGGTTTTCTCCATGCTCGTGCCGGTACAGTTCGATCCGAAGCCGGTCGATACCCTTCCCACGGCCGATGCCTCGCTGCCCGAAATCGACCCCGGCGCGAAGGTTTTCGAGAAAGCGCGGGAGATGATCGCGCTCGGGGACCTCGCGGGTGCCCGGGAACGGCTGCGCAACGTGGTGAGCATCTATCCGCGCTCCAAGGCCGCGCCGGAAGCGCGCCGGATCCTCGGGGAGATGAATATGGACGATCTGCTCTCCGCTTCCAACATGGAGGGGAAGAAAATCCACATCGTGCGCTCCGGAGAATCCTTCCTCGGCATCGCCGCCAAGCACGACACGTCGCTGGATTGTATCATGTATCTCAACGGCTTGATGGACCTGAAAGGACTCCATCCCGGCGAGGAATTGATCCTGATGCCGCTGGAACTCCGCGTCCTCGTCGAGCCCGGCCGGAAGGCCCTGTCGCTCTGGAACGGCGGGAAATTCGTGAAGGAGTATTCCTTGCTCCATTCCGACGCCGGCAATGCGAAAAGCGGTCTCCGGACGAAAATCGCCTCGAAGGCCGGGATGGCGGGGGCCCGCCGCCTGACACCGGGGATGCCGGACTACCGCGAAGCCACGAAGGTCTTCACTTTGGAAAAATCCACCCTGCAGATCCGCTCCGCCGCCCCGTCCGGAGAGGCCGGAAAAGACGGGGAGGACTCTTCCGGACCGGGATTCCACCTTTCCGTGGAGGATGCGGAGGAGCTGTCCCTGCTCCTGCGCCCGGGAAATGAGGTGGAAATCCGGGTGGCGGGGCCCTAGCGTTCCGCCCGCCTCAGGGCACGTAACTTTCCCAATCGCATGCAACTGCTGGAATTTGAAAAGCCGATCGCCGAGATGGAACGGGAGCTGGACAAGCTTCGCACGAAAGCCGCCTCGCAGGACATCGACATGTCGGGTGAAATTTCCAACATGGAGACGAAGCTGGCGGAAACGCGGCAGAGGATCTATCAGAACCTGACACCTTGGCAGCGCGTGCAGATCGCCCGTCATACCCAGCGGCCTTTCATGCTCGACTACATCGCCCATGCTTTCACTGATTTTTGCGAGTTGCACGGCGACCGCCGGATCGGCGACGACCATGCGATGCCAGGCGGCTTCGCCCGGATCGGGGGGCGCCGCGTGGTGGTGATCGGCCATCAGAAGGGCCGGGACACGAAGGAGAATCTCAAGCGGAACTTCGGCAGCGCGCATCCGGAGGGCTATCGCAAGGCCCTGCGCCTGATGAAGCTGGCGGAGAAATTCGGCCTGCCCGTGATCACCCTGATCGACACCCCCGGAGCCTATCCCGGCATCGGCGCGGAAGAGCGGAACATCGCGGAGGCGATCGCCTACAACCTGCGGGAGATGATGCTGCTCAAGGTGCCCGTGGTGGCCGTGGTACTGGGCGAGGGCGGTTCCGGCGGTGCCCTCGGCATCGGCATCGCGGACCGTGTCTTGATGATGGAAAACGCCTACTACTCGGTGATCAGCCCGGAAGGATGCGCGGCGATTCTCTGGAAACACCGCAAGCATGCTCCCGAAGCGGCGGAAGCCATGAAACTGGCGGCTCCGGATCTTTTGAAGATGGGCCTGATCGATGGCTTCATCCCGGAGCCGGTCGGCGGCGCCCATCACGACCATATCGGTACGGCCGCGGCACTGCGGGAGGCGATCCTCTCCAATCTGGCCGAACTGGACAAGCTGGACACCGCGCAACTGCTCGAAGGCCGCTACGCGAAGTTCCGCAAGTTCGGCGAGTGGGAAGAATGAGCGCCGCACGATAGCGGCGTATGCCCGGGCTTTCCCATGCGGGAGCCCTGGCCTACGGTCTTCCGCGTGCGCATCGAGATCCTGAATACCGGTACCGAGCTTCTGCTCGGCGCCACCCTCAACACCCACGGGAAGTGGTTCGGCGAGCAGCTCTTCAAGCTCGGCTTCCGGGTCCGGCGGCTGACCACCGTGCCGGACGGCGAGGCGATCGCCGAGGCCCTCCGCGAGTGCGTGTCCCGCGCCGATGCCGTGCTGGTGACCGGCGGCCTCGGCCCCACCAGCGATGATCTCACGCGGGAGGCGGCCTCCGAAGTGCTGGGTGTGGAGCTGATCGAGGACGAGGCCGCGATGCGTTCCCTGGAGGCATTCTTCGCGATCCGGAACAAGCCGATGGCGGAGGTGAACCGGAAGCAGGCCCAGGTGCTGGTAGGGGCGGACGTGCTGCCGAATCCCAATGGCACGGCCCCCGGCATCTATGTGCCGCCTCGTCTGAATGCGGTGGCCCCTTGCGCCGTGTTCCTTCTCCCCGGCCCCCCGCGGGAACTCTATCCGATGTTCCGGGAGGAGGTCGTGCCGCGTCTCGTCGCATTGGCCGGTCTCGCCAAGCCGCCGGGGATGTTGGAATTGAAGATCGCCGGCGTGGGGGAGAGCGACCTCCAGCAGGAGATCGATGCAAAGCTCGCCGCGGTCCCGGGCCTGGAGGTCGGCTACTGCGCGCGGATCGGGGAGGTGGATCTGCGCCTGATCGGCGACGACGACGCGATCTCCGCCGGCCGCGGCATCGCCATGGCGGGCTTTGCGAAGCAGATCTTTTCCGAGGACGGAGCGTCGCTGGAGGCGACCGTGGTGAGGCTTCTGAAAGAGCGCGGGCTGAAATTGGCAACCGCGGAGAGCTGTACCGGAGGGCTGATCTCCAGCCGCATCACCGATGTGCCCGGCAGCAGCGCGGTCTTCACGCACGGCTTCATCACCTACGCGAACGAAGCGAAGCGGGATCTGTTAGCCGTGCCGCAGGAACTGCTCGACGAACACGGGGCCGTCAGCGAGCCGGTGGCCCGCGCCATGGCGGAGGGAGCTTTGAATGCGAGCGGAGCGGACATCGCGGTCGCCGTCACCGGGATCGCCGGCCCCGATGGCGGCAGCCCTGAAAAGCCGGTCGGAACGGTATGGCTTGCATGGGCGGCAAAGGACCGGCCGACGATCTCGCTGAAGCAGATCCATCCGCGAAACCGCAAGGACTTCAAGCTCGCGACGAGCCAGTCGGCCCTGGACGGAGTACGACGCCTGATCCCTTCCACCGCTTCCTAACAGAAGCGGACGAGTGGCCCCATGGCAAACGTGGCATGGGGATATCGCCACCCCTTACATCACCTCGCTCACGAAGAGCGGCGGATCTTCCGCGCTGTCGCCGACCCGCATTCCGACGAGGCGCCGGTAAAGCGCGCTGGAGGGGGTGAGCAGGGTGATATCGCGCCCTTCCCACCCGATCTCCAAGCCACCCGCCGCCGGGGCCAGCAGGAACCAGGAGCTTTCGCCATCGAGATCCACTTCCACCAGAGCTCCGGCATCGATGGCGTGCTCCGCACCGAAATCAGCGAGGGTGGTCGCTTCGAAAGCGGCGATGTCCTCCGCCAGCTCCTCCACCTGCCGCGCCTGCCCGGCCGCCAGGTAGGAAGCTTCCAAGCTCCGCGTGTCGTATTTGCTCTCCGCCTTGCTGCCGGGATCCGTGGCCGCGGCATGGGCTTCCCTCGCGGCGCGGGTCAGGCGGTCGAAGCGCGAGCGGAGCTCGGCACGGATGGCGGCAAGGAGGCGTTCCTTCATGAGCGGGTGCGCAGCCTTGCGCCGCGGGAGCGGGGAGGCAAGATCGCGAAGTGATTTCCGTTTACGCCTACAAGAACTGCGATACCTGCCGGAAAGCCCTCAAATGGCTGAAGGACCACGGTGTGGAGCACGAGGTGAAGGCGATACGCGAGACGCCGCCGACCGCGCAGGAGCTGATGGTGGCGGTGGAGGCATTCGGCGGCGATCTGCGTCCGCTCTTCAATACCTCCGGCGGCGATTACCGGGAGCTGGGCTTGAAGGATAAATTGCCGGGGATGTCGGCGAAGGAGGCGGTGGGCCTGCTCTCGGAGAACGGGAATCTGGTCAAACGCCCCTTCGTCATCGGGGAGGGCGTCGTCCTGGCCGGATTCAAAGAGGCCGAATGGGAGGCAGCGCTGGGGAAATAACACCCGTGCGGACCAGCTCCCCGTAAATATCGGGAATCGCGCCGTCCCATCTTGCGCTTACAGGAAAGCCCGCCCATCTTCCCGATTGGCTGGCGATCCTCCTCGTTCGATGAAATCCAATTGGTCACGGCGGCATTTCATGACCACTGCCACGCGCGGGGCTCTGCTGGGAGCAGGCGGTCTGGAGTTCCTCTCGCGTCTTCCCGCGGTTTCGGCTGCGGAAGCGGCGGTAAATCCGTCGATCGTGCGGTTCTTGCCGGAGATCGAGCCCTTGGTCAGGTTGCTGGAGGATACCCCGCGGGAGAAGCTTCTGGAGGAAGTCGGTGCCCGCATCCACAAAGGCACCACCCATCGCGAGATCCTGGCGGCGTTGCTGCTGGCGGGCATCCGGAATATCCAGCCCCGGCCGGTCGGCTTCAAATTCCACGCCGTGCTGGTGGTGAATTCGGCCCATCTCGCCAGCCGGAATTCCCCTCCGGAGGACCGTTGGCTGCCGGTTTTCTGGGCTCTGGATCAGTTCAAGTCCTCGCAGGAACGGGACAAGAAGGCGGGGGATTGGACGATGGAAGCCGTCTATGAAGTCGCGGTGCCGCCGGTGGATCGCGCTGCTTCGGCCTTCACGATGGGGATGGACGCCTGGGACGTCGCTTGCGCGGATACCGCCGCCGCCAGCTTGGCGCGCGGGCAGGGGACGCAGGAGGCCTTCAATCTCTTCTGCCGCTACGGGGCCCGCGACTACCGGGACATCGGGCACAAGGCGATCTACGTCGCCAATAGCTGGCGCCTGCTCCAGACGATCGGTTGGCAGCACGCGGAACCGGTGCTGCGCTCGCTTTCCTACGCGCTCCTTTCTTACGACGGCCCGAACCCTTCGGAGGGCGATGCCCTGGCGGACCGGCCCGGGCGGAAGAATCTCGAGCGCCTGCGGGAAATGCGGGCGACTTGGAACGGGGGCGAGAACAAGCCCGCCGCCGCCGCGGAAATGCTGGCCACCCTGCGGAGCGGCACCTGGGACGAGGCCTCGGCGAAAGCGGTGGCCCTCATCAACGGCGGCAGCAGCCCCCAGCCGCTCTGGGACGCCATGTTCCAGCATGCGGCGGAGCTCCTGATGCGGAAGCCGGGGATCATCGCCCTGCACGCCTGTACCACCACGAATGCCCTCCACTACTCCTTCCGCCATGCCACGGATGATGAAACGCGGCGCTTCCTGCTGCTTCAGAATGCCTCGTTCCTGACCCTCTTCCGCGACGACGCGGGCGCACGGGAAGGAATCGGGATCGATACCTTCGAGCCTTCCGCCGACGATGCGGCGGGCGCGGAGGCGGTTGAGCAGATTTTCGCCGGCTTGGCCTCGGATCGTCTTGATGCGGCGCGGAAGACCTTGGCCTACCTCGATGGCGGCGGCGATCCCCGCGCCTTCACGGATATGGCGCAGCGGATGATTTACCTGAAAGGCACCGATGCGCACGACTACAAGTTCAGCAGCGCGGTGATCGAGGACTACCAAGCCCTCTCGCCCGCGTACCGGAATCGCTTCCTGGCCGCGAGCGTACACTGGCTGAAGGGCTCCGCCGATCCGGAGAGCCCGCTGGTCGCGAGGAGCCGCGAGGCGCTGTAGGCTACCAATCGGTGCCGAGCCCGTGGCGTCCCGCAAGGGCGAGCAGATCCTCCCGCATCGGCCACTCGTCCGGGCGTTCGCTGACGCTGTGCCGCTTGCTGGCGCCTTTCAAGGTCATGCAGCCGGTATTGTCGCCGATCTTGCGCACCTCTTCCGATTCCCCGGGCGTGAGGCGGAGCTCGAGGGTGGCGGCGAAATCGCGGATCTGCTCCTCGAGGGAGCGGACACCTTCACCCGCCTCCTGAATGGAGGTCGGCACCACGCTCTCCACCGCGGGCTGGCTGAGATTCCAGATGGCGGCGAATTGAATCAGGGTGAGGCCGTGCTTTTCGGCAATGGGCCGCATGCGCTCGATCTTTGCCAAGCCGTGCTCCACCCATCCCTCGGCCCGATAGGCGCGGTGATCGCCGGGCTTGAAGACGTGCCCGGGCTTCATGTCGCCATGGAAGAGGCCGCCGTAATCCGCCACGCGGGTGAGCACTTTCACGCCGTGTTTCTCGCAGACCGGCAGGACATGGCAGGAAGGCCAGGGCTCCAATGGATTGAGAATGAGCATCGCCCAATCGATGTCCGCGCCGAATTTCTCGATGCAGTCGATGATATCGAGCGAGAAGCCGTTCGCGGGGCCGGGCGCGAGGCCCAGGCGTTCGGTGAGTCCCTCCGCTTTCAGCGCGCGGAGACCGTCCCAGACGGCGGTGCTGGTGTAGCCGGTTTCGTCCGGATTGTGCAGCATCAGCAGGTCGAAGCGGTCGGTGCGGCAGCGCTCCAGCGATTTCTCGCAGGCTTTCCGCAGGTAGTCGCGATAATGACCCGGCTGGTGCAATTCCGGATCGGTGAAGCGCGGGTAGCCGCGTGCCCCCTGGCGCTGGCCCTCGTAGAAATCGTGGCCCAGCATGCCGACCAGGCAGTATTCCTCCCGGGGCACGCCCGCGAGAGCCTGCCCCAGCAGCTCGTCCGCCTTGCCGTTGCCATAAACGTCCGCCGTCACGAAGGTCCGGATGCCCGCCTCCCAGGCGGTGGCGATGCAGGAAAGGAATCGCTCTTCGGAAAGCGTCTCGCCGAAGTGCATGAAGCGCCCGGCGCTCCAGGTGCCGTAGGCCGTGGTGGTCAGATCCATGGGGGAATTCGTAGAACGAGCCGCCCGCGCGGTCAACCGGCACGGAAGATCCGCGCGGCATCCGCGGGAAAATGAGGAGAGCTGGAGCGGATGCAATGCGGTTGCAAAGCCGGGCTTGGAATGAGAAGGTCTAGCCATGGCAGCGGATTTCCATGTTATCGCGGACTTCAAGGGTGGCTGGAGTGTCCGACGGCCGGGCGCTACGAGGGCTGTTCGGGTGTTCGAGCGTCAGAAGGACGCGGTGCAATTTGCTCGGGAAGTAGCGAAAAAGGGTCGGGCTGAACTGTACATCCACGGTGCAGACGGGCGGATCCGGGAGAAAAATTCCTACGGAAGCGATTCCTTCCCACCGAAAGGTTAAGTCGGCTTCTCCATGCCCTCCCCCAGTCCGTCTTCTGTTTTCATCAATTGTCCGTTTGATGAAAAGTACTTGGAGCTATTTCGTCCTCTAGTTTTTACGGTTCTCGCGATGGACCTGAAGCCAAGGTTCGCCTTGGAACGTGCCAATTCCGGCGAACAAAGGATTCACAAGATCATTCAGCTTATTCGCGAATCTGCGTTCGGCATTCATGATTTGTCCCGGTGCAAGGCTTCCAAAAAGGGTGAATTCTACAGGATGAACATGCCTCTCGAGCTGGGCTATGACCTTGGAGCAAGGGCTTTCGGAGGGAAGAAATTTGCTTCAAAAAAGGTCTTAATTCTTGAAGAGGAACAATACACTATTCAGAAGGCTGCCTCCGATTTAGCGGGATGCGATTGCGCCTTCCACGCCAATGATCCGAAGAAGGTCGTGAGGGTAGTTCGCAATTGGCTTGTGCAGGAAGCTGGCGGTTCTTCCAAGATAGCGGCTAATTCTATTTGGGAGTCCTTCAACTATTTCATGGGGTGGATTTATGACGACCTCAAGGCAAAGAATTGGTCGGCTGATGACATCGCCTTGATAGAAATAAATGAGTTGAAGGATCGCATGGATGGCTGGTTAAGGAGCAATCCGATTAAAGAGTAATTCTGTTCGCTTCCGGCTTGTACAGTGATCGTATTCGCCTGACAGTTGGGACGTTCTGGCGCGGGTGTGATT
>CBIHMP010000106.1:0-11946 GCA_966211015.1 uncultured Luteolibacter sp.
CGGAAGCGGAGCAACGCCTGGCCGCGGCGGAAGAGCAGGGCGTGCTGCTGGAGGCGGATTTCCCCGGCGGCTGGTGGCCCGATCCCGCACGGCAGGAGCGGAACCGCCCGGTATTGTTAGAGCTGGCCGCGCAAGCGCCGCGCCTGCTGGCGGAGGCCGATGAGATCGGCTTTTCGGAAGAAGGCACCGCGCTCGGGCGGCAGATCCTCGGGGTGCTCGCGGAGGCCGCGGCGAAGGACGGCTTTTACCCGCAATCCGCCGCCGCGCGGGAGGTGATGCGGCTTTTCATGCACCGGGAGGAGAGCGGGGGGGGACTGATGATCGGGACGCTGATCCCCGCGCCCGAAACCGATCCGATGTCCCCCGGCTATCCGCGCCTGCGCGAGCTCAATGGCGGCGGCATCTGGCTCAGCGGCTGGAGCCTCTTCAAGCCCGCCATCTCCGGGCTGGTGAAGGACGACATGGCGAGAATGCTGCTGCCGATGGGCGTGCTCCTGCTCGGCATGATGGCGGTCATTTTCCGGCGCTTCCGGGATGTCGGCTTCGCGCTCTTCGCCATGTTGGTCAGCAGCGTCTGCCTGCTGGCGCTCATGCGCGCCTTCGGCCTGAAATGGAACTTCGTGAACCTGATGGCCACGCCGCTGCTGCTCGGCACCGGCATCGACTACGCCATCCACGTGACCCTCACACTCAAGCGCACCGGCATGTGCTTCAAGGAGCTCTGGAACGGCACCGGCAAGGCCCTGCTCTTCTGCGGCGCCTCGAACGTGATCGGCTTCGGCTCGCTGTGCTTTTCATCCAGCGACGCGCTGGTGAGCCTCGGGCAAGTCGCGGTGATCGGGATCCTGCTGAGCATGACGGTTTCGATCTTCCTGCTGCCGGGCTGGCACGCGCGGGGGCGGTGAGGAGGGCAAAGCGGCGCGATCCGCCCGCCTTCCGTTCCTCCCGGAGATTTGGGATGCGCGAATTCCGGCGTGTATAATGCCCGCGCAAATGTCATATACAATTGAATCAGATAGGCATAGAAGGCGGGAGCCAATGAAAAACCCGCTGAAGAGCTCCCTCCTCGGCCTCGCGCTGCTCCGCCGCCGCCGGCACGCGTGAGCTGAGAGATGGTCCCGCCGGAACGCTTTCACCGGCCGCGCGATTCCGCGCGCGCCGGGAGTCTTGGTCAGGGCACCGTGATCGGCATCCTGTTGAGCAAGACCGTGTTCGATCTTCCTGCTGCCGGGGTAGCATGCGAGGGGCCGGAACGCGGGTTCCGAAGGAAGAAGGATGCCAAAGGGGAAAATACAGGCATCCAAGAAATTTCCTTTATAGTAGCAGCCAGTTTGTTCGACTGGGGCTGCTTTGTCATGGTGATCGAATGAAACTTACTCAATTTGGCTTTTCCAAGCTGCGCTGGCTTTCGAGGAATCCCGCCTTCCAAGCGGCACCGGTAAGGGTTTCGTTCAGGGTTCTCTCTTGGGAGGTTCTCAGGCTGTTGAACCGTTCAATCCGCACCAACTTCGACGGGGATCACGGCATCATCCTGCAACCCAACGAAGGGATTTCCCGCCTCACCTACTACTTCGGGCATAGCGAGCCGGAGACCTTTGCCTTCATGGATGCCTATTTGAAAAATGGCATGTGTGTGATCGATGTAGGGGCCAATGTCGGACTCAATGCCATCTATGCGGCGCGCAGGGTCGGTTCTACCGGAAAAGTAATTGCGATAGAACCGGATCCCTCGAATTTCGAGCGGATAAGGCAGAATATCGGTGATGCCAGATTTCCCCAGCTCGATCTTATCGAGGCGGCGTGCGGTGCGGAAGAGGGTGGAAAGGTGATTGTCCACGCTAACGAGCAAGATAGCTCTAGGACTTTCGTATCGATGGCGGAAGACGGCGGGGGAGTGCCGGTCGTTTCTATCGATCGCATCGTCGCCGAGCGGGCGCTCGGGTCGGTTGATTTTCTCAAGATCGACGTGGAGGGTTTCGAGGGCCACGTGATCAAGGGGGCATTGGAGACGATCCGGAGCCATAAGGTAAAGGTGATCCTCATGGAATTGGATGGAAATCTCCTCAAGCGGGAGGGCACATCGGTGGAAGAGGTTGTCTCGGAAATCGAAAAGGCCGGCTATAAAATCGCAGGCTGGGATTTCGCCGCTTCCAGCTTCCGGAGTGCGGACACCCTTGACCACAACACCTTCTTTGTCCTTCCCTCTCTGCTGGCGTAGCAGATGGCAAAGAGAAAGATCCGGAGCTCCCGCGGGAGCTCCGTGGTTGCGGGAATCCTACGAAACCTCCGCCATCCGGACCGCCGGGACCGTCTTCTCCGGCTTCGCCATCACTTCCGGCAGCGCCTCCACCGGCCGGATGAACATCGTCTCGGCTTCCAGCTTGAGCCACACCTTCATGCCTTTGAAAAGGTGGCGCACGGCCTTGAGGTTCGGCTCGTAGGGCACGCGGACCAGGTGGCGGTGCATCAGGTTGTTCTTCCCGTAGGTGCCGACCGTCAGGCGCTTGCGGGCGATGGTTTCCAGCCGCCGGTTGTAGAAGGACATGAAGCGGGCGAAGATCGCGCCGCCCGCGCCGTTGTAGGGCATGGTGGAGTACTCCTTGTCCGCATCCGCATACACCGCGCGCACCGGGCCGATGAAATAGGCCGCGATGTCCATCAGGAAAGCGGCGTGCATCAGGTCGGCATCGCCGAGGTACTGGTACTTGTTCCGGTAGAGCCCGTGGAACCAGCGGAAGTAGGACTGCGGGTAGATCTCGTTGTGATGAGCCAGCGCCATCTTCACGCACTCCCCGCGCAAGGATTTCAGGATCAGCTTGTGCGCGCAGTAGGTCGCGTGCGCGCAGTAGTCCAGGCCCTGCGAATAGAGCGGATCCATGAAACCCGCGGCATCCCCGGCCAGGATCCAGCCGTCCCCGCAGACCTCCGTGGAGTAGTAGGGGAGGTGCTTGTAAATGCGCGCGTCGTTTTCCACCGGCACCGCATCCTCGAACATCAGCTTGCCGATCGGCTGCGCGATCAGGTGTTCCTTCACCCGCGCGCCGATGGAGCCCTCGCCCGGCGGTGTGAAAAGCCGCTCGTCCCAGGTGACCCCGGCCGAGAAATCGCCGTTGGAAAGCGGGATGATCCAGGACCACCAACCGCGGCCCATCAGGTGATTGGTCGCGCTTGCTCGCGCCACCGAAGGCCCGTCCTTCAGGCACGGTGCCATCACCCGCGCCTCGTGGCAATCGAGCGTGCGGACATTGCTGAAGCGCACCCACATCGAGTGCACCGGGTGATCCTCCAGCTTCCGCCAGGTCCCGCGCTGGCGGGCCACCAGGGAAGCCTTCCCCGAGCAGTCCGCCACCCAGCCCGCGGTGATCGTGCTCGTCTCGCCCGCGTGCTTCAGGACGATCACGTTTTTCCCCGCGCCGTTCAGCTCGAAGGATTTGATCGTTGCCGGGCGCAGGACCTCGCAGCCCTCCTTCGCGGCCATCTCTAACAAATGCTGGTCGAGCTTCGACCGGTCGAGCTGGTAGGTCGGGAAGCGCGCCTGCGAGTTCGGCCCGATTTCCGAGCAGCAGTTCGGGCAATCGTTCTCCGGCGTGGTGAACCACATCCGCAGCCCGTGCTTCTGGAAATGCTCGCAGGCCAGGTAGTGGGAGAGCCCCAGCACGCGGGTCAGGAAGCAGCCCGCCACCTCGGAGGTCGATTCCCCCACCTTCCGGTCGAAGGCTTCGGACTTCTCGACGATGAGCACCCGCGTCTCCGGCCGAGCCCGCTTCAGCAGCAGGCCCAGCGAGGAACCGGAAAAGGCCCCGCCGAAGATGACGACATCATAGGCAGCGGCAGGCGTGGAGATATCGGGGGCTTGGCTGACCATGAGTAGAAGCGCCTCTGTCCGAAGCGCCGCGATCCTAGCCGCGATACCGCGGATCGGCAATCTGTCAAAATGCGGATTCTCCGGTGGCCGCAGGCGGCTCCTCGCGGGCGAAGGGCCGGCGATACCAGGCCCAGCCCTTGCGGATCAGGCCGAGCACCTCTTCCAGCACCAGATAGGCGGCGGGGATGAGGTAGAGCGTGATGGCGGTGGCGAAAAGCAGGCCGAACCCCAGCGACACCGCCATGGGGACCAGCATCTGGTTCTGGATGGAATCGTCCAGGATCAGGGGCAGCAGCCCGGCGAAGGTGGTCAGCGAGGTCAGCAGGATCGGCCGGAAGCGCCGGGCGCCGGACTCCACCACCGCTTGATAGAGGTTTTGGCCCTCGGCCCGCCGTTGGTTGATGAAGTCCACCAGCACGATCGAGTCGTTCACCACCACGCCCGCCAGCGCCAGGATGCCGAAAATGGAGAGGAAGGATGGCGTGATGTCCCGGATCATGTGGCCGGCCAGCGCGCCGATCACCCCGAAAGGAATGGCCAGCATCACGATGAAGGGCTGGGTCATCGATTTGAACGGCACCGCCAGCAACCCGTAGAGCGCCAGGAAAAGGCCGATCGCGATGTAGATCGTCTTTTGCGTCGTCTCCTCGTGCTCCGCCACGTAGCCGTCGAAGCGCCAGGAAAGCTCCGGGTGCTGGTTGAGGAGCGCGTCCAGACGGGGGGCGATGTTCCGGGCGATGGAAACGACATTCACCGTCTCGTCCACGGGACGCGCGCGCACCTCGATCACCTGCGCTCCATCGATCCGCCGGATGTCGGAGCGGGAGGGTACGCGTGTGACATTCGCGACGGTATGGAAGGGGGCATGGCCGCCATCCGGCGTGCGGATGTGGAGCTTGTCCAGCGTGTGGAGGGATTGGCGCTGCTCCAGGGGCAGCCGGACCATCACGCGGATGTCGTCCCGGCCGCGCTGCACGCGCTGCGCCTGCTCTCCGAAAAAGGCGCTGCGGATCTGGCGCGCCAGTTCCTGCTGCGTCAGACCGAGCGCGCTGCCTTCCGGCTTGAGCGTCACGTGCAGCTCGTTCTGGCCACGCCCCACGTCCGCGGACGCGTCGGCGATGCCGGCGTAGGATTCCAGCACGGCTTCCATTTCTTCCGCCAGATCGTCCCGCAGATCCGAGGCCGGGCCGCGCAGCTCGATTTCGATGGATTCCAGATCATCCCCGCCGCCGCGGAAGCCGCCCCCGCGGTCGCTGAAGATCGCGAAGGATTGGGCATCCGGCATCTCCCCGACCAGCTCCTCCCACCGCTTCGCGATCTCCGAGTTCTTCGGCCCCGGGACGCTGCGCAGCCCCGGATCCATGATGGACATCACCACGAATCCCTGGCGGGGATCCACGCCGCCGCCGCCGCTCCACCCGCCGGTGCTGGGCAGCACGTCCTCGATCAGCGATTTTCCGGTGCCCGGGTCGGTGAATTCCTTCCGCAATTGATCCACGGCTCCCACGATCCGAATCACCCGTTCATCGGTCACTTCGAGCGCCGTGTCCCGTGGCATCCGCACTTGGGCGATGATCCGGTTCTTGTCGATTTCCGGCATGTTCGTGAAGCCGAGCCTGCCGCTGTTGAAGATGGCCAGGCTGATCATCGCCAGAGCGATGAAGCAGGCGATCGTCGCGTAGCGGTGATCCACCGCGAACTTGAGGGAGGGGTGGTAGTAGCGGTCAACGAAAGCCTCAAGCCCGTCCGCCACGCTTTTCTGAAAGCGCGAGAACCAATTGAAATGTGTCCGCCCCACCTTGATCGACTTCAGGTGGCAAGGCAGCGCCAACTTGGACTCGATCAGCGAGGCGATCAGCACGGCACCCACGATCGGCGGGATCTGGCGGGTGAAATTCCCGTAGAAGCCGTCGAAAAACATCAGCGGGACGAAAGCCACGATCGTGGTCAGCGCGCCGAAGGTCACCGGCACCGCGATCTCCTTCGTTCCCACCACCGCGGCCTCCAGCGGGTCCATGCCCGCCCTCAGCTTCGTATAGACGTTCTCCGAGGTCACGATCGCATCGTCCACCACGATGCCGATCACGATGATAAAGCCGAAGATCGTCATGATATTCGCGCTCAGGCCGAACCACGGCATCGCGATCAGGCCGCCCGCGAAGGAGACGGGAATTCCCAGTGCCACCCAGAAGGCGATGGAAGGCCGCAGGAAAAGGCCCAGCACGATCATCACGAGGATGCCCCCCTGTGCCAGGCTGGTCAAAAGCGTCCCCAGCCGCCCTTCCAGCTCCAGCGAGCTGTCGTCCCACAAGTAGAGCTCGATCCCCTCCGGGAATTTCTCCCGCTGGGCCGCCACGTAGGTTTTCACCTTGGCCGCGATGTCGAGCGCGTTCTCGTTATGGAGGCGCAGGGCCTCGACCAGCAGCGCCGGGCGGCCGTTGAAACGCAGCAGCTTCTTGTTCTCCTCGAAGCCGTCGCCCACCGTCGCCACGTCGCGCAGCAGCACTTCCGCGCCGTTCTGGCTCCGCACCACGATAGACTCGAATTGCTCCTTGTCGTAGGCTTGCCCTTTGGAGCGGATGATGATGTTGCCCTCGTCGGTCTGGATTTGGCCGGCCGGCAGGTCGATCGAGGAGCGCCGGACCGCCTCCGAGAGGTCGGAGAATCCCATCCCGTAGTCGCGGAGCCGCGCCAGATTCGCCTCGATCGCGATCTCTTGCCGGGTTTCCCCCTGCACCGCCGCCTGGGAAATGCCGGGCATCTCGATCAGATCGTCCCGGATGCGGCGCGCCGCCTTCACCAGATCGGCCTCCTCCATGTCGCCCGTCACCGCGATCTTGATGACGTCGAACCACTGCGCCGTGTCCGGTACCTGGAGCTTCGGCGGCTCGATCTCTTGCGGAAAGGTCGTGATCGCGTCCACCCGGGTCTTCACCTCCTCCAGCAGTTCCTCGGGATCGGTGTCGTCATCCGCGATGATGCGGACTTCGCCGTTGCCGGCGGAAATCCGCGACACGACTTCCTTTACCCCCGGCAGCCCCTCCAGCGAGCTCTCGATCGGGACTACCACCGCGCGCTCCACGTCCTCCGGGCTGCCGCCGCGGTATTCCACGTTCACCCGGACCTCCTTGAACTGGATGCTCGGCTGGACCTCCAGCGGCACCTTTTCCAGCGCCGTCCAGATCCCGAACAAAAGGATCCCGAACATCACGAAATTGGCCGCGATGTCGTTACGGGCAAACCAGCGGATCATGGGGCGGCTGTCTTAGGAAAGGTGAGGCGGGGCGTCGAGCAGGTTTCCGGGAGTATTCCGGCGTCCGCCTGAGAGGCAGGAATACCGCCTCCCATTCCCGATTTGTAGCGGCGCGGCCGCTTTGAGCTACGGTAGGCCTGTCGGCCGGGAGGACGGACCGGCAGATCCCGGGTGTGCTCCGTCACACCTTCTCAAACACCCCCGTCGAATCCCCGACGCGGTCGGCCCTCACGCCCATGCGGTCGAGCAGGGAGAGATACAAGTTCGTCATCGGCGTGCCCTTCGGAGCCTCGATCACCCGCCCGGGATTCAGCGTGCCGTTCCCGCGTCCGGCCAGCAGCACCGGCAGGTCGTCGTGGTTGTGGCGGTTGCCGTCCGCGATGCCGCCGCCATAGACGATCATCGAGTGGTCCAGCAGCGAGCCCTCGCCCTCCGGCGTGTCGCGCATCTTCCGCAGGAAATAGGCAAGCTGCTCCACGTAGAAGCGGTCGATCTTCCCGATGTTTTCCAGGATCTGCGGATTGCTGCGGTGGTGGGAGAGTTCGTGGTGCGCGGAGTGGACCTCGATCTCCGGGAAAGTCCGGTTCGAGCCGTCGTGTGCCAGCAGGAAGGAGGACACGCGGGTGGTGTCCGTTTGGAAGGCCAGGTGCATCAGGTCGAACATCATCCGCATGTGCTCCCCGTAGCCCTCCGGCACGCCGTTCGGGCGCTTGTCCTCGGGCACCTCCGTGCGGAACTTCTCCGCCTTCTCGATCCGCGTTTCGACATCGCGTACCGCCGTCAGGTATTCGTCCATCTTGCCGCGGTCGGTGGAGCCCAGGCGCGTCTGAAGGCGCTTCGCATCCGCCATCACGAAGTCCAGGATGCTCTTCCGGTAGGCGCGGCGGCGGGAGTCCTCCTTTTCATTCCCGGAACCGAACATCTTCTCGAAGACCAGGCGCGGGTCCCGTTCCGCCGGGGCGGGGGTGGTCTCGTTGATCCAGGAAAGGTTGAACTGATACGCGCAGGAGTAACCTGAATCGCAATTCCCCGAGCTGCGCGCCGGGTCGGTGGAAAGCTCCAGCGAGGACAGCCGCGTCTGCCGGCCCACTTGCCGCGCGGCGATCTGGTCCACCGATTCCCCCAGCTCCACGTCCGCGCCGGCCGTCTTCCGCGCCTGGCAACCGGTCAGGAAGGTCGCGTTCGCCCGCGCGTGGTCGCCCGCGCCGTCGCCATTGGCGAAGGCCTTGTCGTGGTCGAGCCCGCGGATGACCGAAAAGTGTTCCCGCAGGTCGGCTAGCGGTTCAAGGGTCTTGGAGATCGCGTAATCCTTCCCCGCGCCCTGCGGTCGCCAGAGGTCCAGGTTCACGCCGTTCGGGATGTAGATGAAGGCCATGCGGGCCGGTGCTGCCGCCGCGCCCTTCGCCGTTTGGGCGGCTGCCTGGAGCGAGGGAAAGGCCGGCACCGCCAGCGTGGCGGCGATGCTCTTGAGGAAGGTGCGTCTCGGGGTCATTGGCGTGTCGGGGCGGGTCAGGAGTCTCCGCGGCGGTATTGGAAAGGGGTAGAATCGATCACGGCCCGCAGCAGCGCGCGGGAGCTGCCGCCGGCCTTTTCCGTTTCGGATACGATCCGGTCGAGGGCGGGTTTGTCGTACCAATCGAGCCCGCGTCCCAGCGCGTAGGTCAGCAGCTTGGTGGCGACGGAGCGGTGGAAATCCTCCCGGTGATCCTGAACCAGCACTTTCCGGAGCTCGTCCACGCCGTGGAATTTCCGGCCGCCGATCAGTTCGCCGGAAGCGTCGATGGCCTTGCCGTTCTCCTGATCCCGCCAGGCGCCGGAAGCGTCGAAGTTTTCCAGCCCGAAGCCGATGGGATCCATCAGGGCGTGGCAAGAGGCGCAGGAGGGATCCTCGCGGTGTTTCTCCAGTTGTTCGCGCAGGCTGCGCTGGTCGCCGTTGTGGGAGGTCGGCTCGAGCTGCGGGATATTCGGCGGCGGCGGGGGCGGCGCGGTATCCAGCAGGTTCTCCAGCACGTATTTTCCCCGCAGGACCGGGGAAGTGCGCAGCGGGTAGGAGGTCAGCAGGTGGAAGGACCCGTGCCCCAGGATCCCGCGGCGGCGGCTGTCCTGAAGCGTCACCTTGCGGAATTCGCCGCCCTCCACGCCCGGGATCCCGTAGTGCCGGGCCAGGCTTTCGTTGATGAAGGTGAAGTCCGCATCGAGCAGCGCCGTCATCGGCAGGTCCTCGCGGAGCACGTGCTCGAAGAGCATCTCCGTCTCCCGGCGCATCAGGTTCCGCAGCTTGGGGTCGAATTTCGGGAAGACCCGCCTTCCCGGCTGGGCGGAAGGCATGTCGCGCAGCCGCAGCCATTGGCCGGTGAAATTCGAGACGAGTTGCCGCGAACGCTTGTCGAGCAGCAGGCGCTCGAGCTCCGTATCCAGGTTCTTCCGCAGTTCGCCGCGGCTGGCCAGCTCCATCAGCCGCGCGTCCGGCATGGTGCTCCAGAAAAAGTAGGACAGGCGCGTGGCCAGCGCGTGCTCGTCGATGCGGTGGATCTTCTCCGCATCGTCCGGCTCCGGTTGCGGCTCCTCGCGGAAGAGGAAGGAGGGCGAAACGAGCATCGCTTCCAGAGCCAGCCGGATGCCGTGCTCCAGGTCCTCGCCCTGCTGCTTCGCCAGCGCCACGAGCTGCAGGTAGCGCTTCACCTCGCCCTCCTGCGTGGGGCGGCGGAAGGCCCGGCGGGCAAAGCCGTTCAGGACGCGCAGCGCGTAGCCGTCGTCGCTTTCCCCCGGCTTGCGCTCGACGTAGATCTCCCGGTGGCTCTTCGGCTTCTGCGGCGGCGGGCCGTCCAGCGGGCCGGTAATCCGCAGTGCATTGACCATCAGGTTCCGATCGCGGCGGCTGCGGTCGGAATAGTTTTCGTCCCAAAAATCATTGGTGAAGGCGATGGCCACCTCCACCGGCTCATCCTTTTCGATGCGGAATTCGTGCGTGTAATCCTTCGGGTCATTCAAGGGTGCCGCGACCGCCCATTCGTGGAGCTTCTTCCCGTCGAGGCGGAACTCCATCGCCGGCGGAACCTCGGCCCCGAAGGTGCCGCTCGCCCGGACGGTGATGCGGTAGGTCCCCGGCCGCAGCGGCTTGAAAGGCGCCTTCGCCGCGCCGGCTTGGTTCAAGAAGTGACCGTCCTCCGAGCGGTGGCCGTTCCCCTTCAATTCGCGCCCCGGCAGGCGGGTTTCCGGCGGCGGCATTTTCCCCGGCTTCACCGCCTGGTCCAGGACCACGCGGGCTGCCTCCAAGTAGCGCTCCAGGTGGGCGGGGGACAGCGTGAGCACGTCGCCGATGTTGTCGAAGCCGTAGCCCGAATCGTCCGGCGGGATCAGATCCGTGACGTTCACGTTCACGCCCAGCAGGTCGCGCAGGGTATTCTGGTATTCCACCCGGTTGAGCCGGCGCAGCGTCACGCGGCCGGGATCGGGATGGGCCGGATCGACCGGGAAAACCGCGTCGTCGATCCATGCCAGGATCTTCTTGCGCTCCTCCGCCTTCGGCTGGTCCTCATCCAGCGGCGGCATCAGCTGGTGGCGCAGGTGGTCACGGATGCGCTTCCAGACCTCGCGGTTCGCCTGCATCTCGGCGATCGAGTCGAACTTATCGATCGCCAGCTCGCCCTTCTTGATGCCATCGCCGTGGCAATCGTAGCAGTAGCGCTCCATCAGCGGCAGCACCTCGCCGGTCCAGCGCGCCTCCACGCCGGGTCCCGCCCCCACTCCTTGAGCGAGAACGACCGGCACCCCGGCGGACCAGAGACCGGCGATCAGAATGGAAGAGGGAAGCCGCATGCGCGCCGCTTTTTACGGCGGAAACCGCGCCAAACTCGCAGGAAATTGAAGATTTGCGTAAGGTTTGTCTGATCCTGCTGCGTCCTCCGCATTCTCGCAGGAGGCCTTGCTCAACGATCCCTCACGGAGAGCGTTAGGAACTTCTTGGAATGGCTCGCTCCCCACGCTTCGGGGAGGCTCAGATCGAACTGACGTTCCGGATCGAATAATTCCACGGCAACAAGCTTCCCGGACTCAAAGCTAAGGGTCAGCGGATGTTGGATGTCGTGGAGGTCATCGTCGCCGATTTCCACCATCGCCGAGGTATTCTCAAGCAGGATGGACATCAGCTCCTCCGTGAAGAGATCGCCCATCGAATCGAGGGAACCAGCAGCAAGCAATTGAGGGAGCAATTCGCCGACCGGCATGGGCTTTCGTAGCATCGTGGACATGGGCGATGCGGGAGAGTCGCTAAGGCTCTACGCCGCCAGGGGCATCGCGTCGATTCTTTGCCAGGAGAACATACGTGATTCGGAGTGGCTTGATGACCGCGGTTTCCTAACATGCATCGCCATGCCGCTGCCCCCGCTTTCCGCTATCCCGCCGTGGGTGGCTTCGCTCGATGACTACGAGGCCCTCGCGGAGGAGCGCGTGGAGGCCGGGGCTTGGGCCTATCTTTCCGGCGGCGCGGCGGATGAATCGACGCTGCGGGGGAATCGCGCGGCCTTCGAGCGCTTGAAGCTGAGCCCGCGGATCTTCACGGATCTCTCCGCGGCGAGCACGGCGCTGAACCTCTTCGGCCGGGAGTACGCGCACCCCATCTTCATCGCGCCCACGGCCTTCCACCGGATCTTCCATCCGGAAGGGGAGCTGGCCACGGTGCTGGGCGCGTCCGCGATGGACACCTGCCTGACGGTGAGCACCCAAGCGAGCACCGCGGTGGAAGAGATCGCACGCGGGGCGACGGTGCCGCCGTGGTTCCAGCTCTACATCCAGCCGGACCGCGGCTTCACGGCGGAGCTGGTGAAGC
>CBIHMP010000107.1:0-11840 GCA_966211015.1 uncultured Luteolibacter sp.
CCAAGGAGACCTTGCGCGCCCAGACCGCGAACAACCACAACCTCGCCAACGCGAGCACGACCGGTTTTCGCGCCGACATGAGCGCGTTTCAAACACGCAACGTGGCCGGCTCGGGATATGCCTCGCGCGCGTACGCGACCAACTCGACGACGGGCTGGGATCCGACGCAAGGCGCGCTGACTTCGACGGGGCGCGATCTGGATGTGGGCATCAACGGCGCGGGCTGGATCGCGGTGCTCCGACACTGGAGGCGAGCTTTCGAAATCTATGCGGCCGGGTGGGTCGCCGCGGTGCTCTACTCCTTCCTGAGCGGTCCTTCCGCCTATAGCCAGATGGAGGGATTGCTGGGGGATTTGATGGCTCTCGCAGGGAATGCCGTCCTGCTGCTGAGCTGGCTCCGGAAGCGCGGGATGGGCGATTGGGCAGAGGAGGAGAAGGTGCCGCGGCTTCCGGTGGTCTCCCCGCCGGTGGAGTGATCAGGGCCGATCGAATATTGCCGGCAGGAATGTGACTTCAGCGCATATCTTTTTTTCGATAGACGTCTGTTTACCCCTCCTGGAATTGCCACCTCTGGTAGGAGGGATCTGATCATGCGTTGCCTGGAACTGATCCGGCAGGCATGAGACAGCCGCGCTAAGTTCGGCCGCGGCCTATGGCTGGAGGACGATCCGATAGAACTGCGTCGAGGGTCCCGCCGTCACCGTGTGGCTCGTAGTCGTCGCGGGCGAATCGGCGGCGGGGACGGTCGCAAGCAAATCCCAACCGAGGCTGAATGACCCCGTGGACTGTATCTGATAGGAGTTCCCCGGAATGCTTGGCCAGGTGAGCAAGAACTGGCTCGCATTGAGCGGTGTGATCGTGGCGGCGAAGCGCGACGCGCCGCTGTTGGGAAGCGTGCCAGCAAGCAGTTCGGCGGAGTTGTTTTGTCCGTCTCCGTCCGGGTCGTCTGCCGGTCCTTGGGTGAGATTGCCGAAGTTCGAGACTTCCCATGAGTCCGGCAGGCCATCCTCATCGGTGTCGTCAATCACGAGGTCGACCCGCCCCGTCACGGCGGTGGATAGATGGGCGGCGGGCCCGTCGGGATTTTCTGCTAGAGTCGCAGTTCCGCTCAGGGTCCCGCCGTAGGTGAAGAGCGGGTAGCGCCCGAAGCCGCTGCCGGGTGCGAGGCTGACCTGCAAGGTGCCGCCTAGCGCGAGGTCACCGGTGACTGCGACGAGGTCCGACGAAGCGCCGCCGCGCAAGCGCGTGAGGGAGGTGCCGCCGAGGAACATGCTGCCCTGCACCGTGAGCGTTCCCGGTGTCCCGGTGACAAAGCCGCGGCCGTCGGTGGTGCCGTCGGAGATGAAGTCGGAAGCTACCTTGCCGTAGCCGTAGAAGAAGGCTCCGCCGGCGATATTCGTGGCATCGGTGGTGAGGCTGCCGCCCTCGATTTTCAATGCGGCTCCGGGGAATACCCGGGTGGCAGTGGCGCTGGTGAAATTGCCGCTGAGCCGGAGCGTGCCTTGCTCGACATTGGTGCCGCCATTCCAGGCGCCGGATCCGCTGAGGGTCCAGGTGCCGGTACCGGTCTTGATGTAGGTCGTGGCGGTTGCCGTGTTCTGTTCCGCTATCGTCCCGGCGAAGGTCGCATCGGTGTTTTTTCCTCCGATGCGATACGTTAGCGCCCTGCCGCCCGTAGCCCCGCCTTGGAGCAAAGAGAGGGCAGTGCCCGAGACAGCGCCGATCGGAATGGCGGTGCCTGCTCCTTCGGCGAGGATGCCAGTGTAATAGGCCGAGACCTTGTCCGTGAGGGCTATCGCTGCCTGCGGAAAGCCGGGAAAGCTATAGCTGGTGCCCATCCGGAAGTCGCCGCCTCCTGCATCAGTGAGAACGTTGATCGTCCCGGTAAAGGCCGACCAATCGGCGAAGAGCGTGGTGCGCACCCACGGCACGTAGAAATTCAACGTGCCGGCACCCGCGAGAGTGCCATGCACGTCCACGCGCGAGTCGGCATTGATGCTCGCGGTGGCTGCTGCGGGCACCACGAGGGCGGCGGTGAAGCTGTTGAAGGAGTTGTCCTCATCGAACATCGAAAGCACGCCGGCGTTGAGGGTGACCGGACCGGTGCCGAGCGCGCCGGCATTCGCGGTGTCGTTGGCAAGGGCGATGGTTCCGGCGTTGAGGGTGAGGCCGCCGGAAAAGGTGTTCGCCGTGGTGTTGGCGAAGGTCAAGGTGCCGCTACCGTTCTTGGTCAGAGCGGCGTTTCCGCCCAGCGACCCGGTCCCGCCGATGGTGTAGCCGAGCGCCGTCGTTACTGCTGCGGTGCGCGGGGCGACGGTGCCGGAAAGCGTCACATTCCGGGTGGCGGCGGTGTCGTCCAGTGACACGTCGTCGTTGTTGTAAAACTTGTCGGGTGTCGCGCCGGTCCAATTGTTCGCGGTCACGGTATCCCAGGTGCCGTTGGCGGCACCGGTCCAGGTGAGCGTGGCGGGATTGCCGGTCACGGTGAGCCAGACCTTCGAGGGATTCGATCCCGCGGGGCTGCGGCCGAGTGCGAAGGTTTGGCGCGAGTCGTTGGGGAGATTGTGGGTGAGCGAGACGCCGTTGATCGTGCTATTGGTCGCGCCGGTAATCAGGTCGTAGGTTCCGGCCTGGAGCGGGCCTTGCAGCAGCAGGAACTGGAAATGCTGCGTGCCCGTCATCGCCAGCGTCCCGCTCATGGTGATGGCGTCGTTGCCTGCGCCGGGCGTGTTCGCCATGTCGAAGTAGAGCGTGTTCCCGCCGAGCGTCAGGCCATTGTTGGCCACCAGCGTGGCACCGGTGAAGGGCACGGTGCCCGGGGAAAGGAAGGCGCCGGCATTCGCGGTGATCGGCCCGGCGAAGCTGCCATCGCCGCCGAGCAGTGCGCCACTGGCGACGGTGACGGCCGTATTTCCGAGGCTGCCATCGACGAGCAAGCCCCCTTGGCTGACCGCGGTCGCGCCGGTGTGGCTGCCGGTGCCGCCGAGCGTGAGGGTGCCTGCACCCGTCTTCGTGATCGAGGTGGTGCCGCCGCCATTGGTGATGCTCCCGGAGAAGACGGTGGAGCTACCGTTGCCGCCGATCTGATAGTGGGTCGTGGTGGTATTGCCGCCGCCGGATGCGCCGGAAAGCGTGGTCCCCGCTCCGCCGGCAAGTCCACCGAGAGGGATGGCTGACGTAATGTTGCTGCGCTTCGATAACGAGGTGGTGCCGTTGCCGAGATGGAAGGTGGCAGCCGCGCTGCCGGCGCTGCCGAAGATGCGCACGGCGCTGTTTCCTGTGAAGGTGACCGTGCCGGAGTAGCCGCTCATGTCGCCCTCCAGGTCGAAGACATTAGTCTGCTGGATGGTCAGGGGCGCGCTGCCGGTGAGCACGCCGAGGCCATGCGCGCCGCCGCCATCGCCGCCGGTAATGGTGGCCGGTCCGGCGATAGTGGTGGCATTGCCGGGATCGGTGGCTCCCATGTTCAGGGTGCCCCTTTCGATACGCAAGGGGCCGTTGCCGATGGAGGAACTATTGCCGAGCGTGAGCGCACCGCTTTCCAAGGTGACCGCGGAGAAGGAATTGGCACCGCTATTGGCGAGAGTGAGCGTGCCGGTGCCGCGCTTGACCAGCGGGCCGCTGCTGGCGATCGAGCCGGTGCCGGTGGTGCTGTAATTGCCGGCAGCATCGACGTCCACCGATGCGGGCGAGACGGTGCCGGTCACATTGATGGCCGGCGTTTTCGAACCGCTGTCATCGAAGGCCACGCGATCGCCGAAGCTGAAGGCGGTGGCGGCGCCATTGCGCGACCAGTTATTCGTCGCGCTGTCCCAGGCGTTCGACGCGAGGCCCCCTACCCATTTCAAGTCGCGGGGCAGGCCGGCATTGGTCACCAGCAGCGCGCAGGTTTGCGTCCACGAATGCCCGGCGGCATCGGTCACGGTGAAGTCGAAGCGGGCGCGGCCGACGTGATTCAGCGTAGGCGTGAAGGTGACGAGGTGATTGCCCGGGCCGCTCTGGGCAATGCCGCCGCCGGAGATATTGGAGACGCTGAAGGCCGGCGAGACCTGGAAGCCGGAGGTGAATTTCTGCAAGTCCACCTGCACGCTGGTGGGCTCGCTGGCGGTGTTCTTGGCCACGGTGCCGTGCGGGATCGCGAGGAAGTGCAGGTACTCCTCCAACCGCGTGTAGCCGGCAGGCGTGGCCGCGGGCATGAAGGTGGTGCCGGTGAGGAAACCGCCGCTATTCGCCAAGACCGCATTGTGATCCTGTGCGGCGGGATTCCAACCGAGCGCGGACTCATAGTAGTCCGGCATGCCATCGAGATCGATATCGAGCGGCGCGGCGGTGGCGTTGAGCGTGCCAATTCCGCCATTGCTGACGCCCGCGAGGTCGGACTCCCGCGTGATGTGGTTGGCAGTCTGGTTCACGAGGTTCTGGACCAGGCGGGTGTCCACTTCATCGCGCAGCGGCTTGGCGGGATCGATATCAAGCCGCAGCGCGCCGGACTTCGAGACGACTTTCTTGAAGGCGAGCAGCGGATCATCGGTGGTGACCGGGATCGAGCCGGTATTCGCGAAGGGCGCGAGCGCCTTCACGTAGCGGTTGGCCCCCACCGGATCACCGGCCTGGAATTCCGATCCGGCGACGATGGAGTAGCCCTTGTCGGTACCGTTGAGAATGCCGTCGCCATCGCTGTCGTGACGGTTATTGGAAAGATGGACGGAGAAGTTCGGGTTGCCATTGCGATCCACCGTGGCTTTTTCCAGCGCTTTGGAGCGGGTATTGCCGGGCGGGCTGAGGAAATAGTTCCCGATCACGTTCGCCTTCCAGGAGGCGGGCGTTTCCGAGTCGCCCATGATGAAGCCGATGTCCCAGTCGAAGGTTACGTTATTGGTCCATTCCAGCAAACCGGACGGTCGTGCTTTCGGATTGCGGGTGTGATTGTGCGCCCACAGCGAGTGATGGCAGGTGGCGTGGTTCTGGTCCCACAGGCCTCCGCACGAGTGGGACTCGAGGCCCCACGCGTTGAGCGACCATTGCATGGTCAGGTTCTCCGGCGGGCTGTTGAAACTGGAGAAATTCTCATCGGTCGAGAACTGCATCGAAACCGAGTCGAGCACGCTGTTGATCGAGCCGCTGTCGAGATTCACGCAATCGCCGCCGCTGCCGGTCTTGCGATGGCGGAAGCGCAGGTGACGCACCACCACGTCGTCGCCGGAAATGCGGAAAGTACCATCGACCAGGCCGACGCCGTCACCCGGCGCGGTTTGGCCCGCGATGGTGACATTCGAGCCCACCAGACGTAGGCCATTAATGTGGATGTGGCCGCTGACCGCGAAAACGATGGTACGGCCGGCCGCGGGCACGGTTTCGATCCCATAGCGAAAGGATCCCGGGATGGAGGAGCCGCTCAGGTTGGTCACGATGTACACGTCGCCGCCGCGTCCGCCCTTCGAGTAGCCGCCATACCCTTCCGCCCCGGGAAACGCGGGGATCTGTGCGGCGGCTGGAAGAACGGCGCATAAACAAGACAGGGATAAGCGGCGGATCATGGGGTCGTGCGGGGCGGGGCTTCGGGAGCCGCCCGAGATTATTCAAAATGGTGCCCGGCGGCTTGTCGGTGCGAGCCGGCGAACTTGGGCCGGAGCTAGGACTGAGGAACTCGGAGCGATAATGCTCTCGCTCCAGCTCCAGGCCCAAGCGAACTTACCGTCGTTACCGGTGATCGCAAATTGCTGAACTGCGCGTTTCTTTGCGATGAGGCCGCCCCCGGTGTGGAGAATCGCGAGTGATTTGGAGACGGGGAACTGTAACGGCATGGATTCCGATGATTGAACGAAAGTTCCGTGCCCGCCAGTACCACGAAGGAGGTAGCCGCGGCCTCTTTTGAGGGGTTCATTGCACTTCTTCCTCTCTCGGCATTCCGGGAGGAACTTCCGGCGTCCGGTCGGGGGAGCCTTTTGCCCGGGGAACCTTCGTGGAATAAAGAAAGGTGTAACGAAAGCCCCGGCTGCCGTTACATCATCATGATGAGATCGAAACCCACGCCCCCGGACGAGGTCCTTCCGGACGCCGGACTAATCGAGCGCGCCCGACAGGGAGAGGAGGCTGCTTGTTCGGAATTGGTGGCGCGCCATCTGGCACCGGTGCGGGCGTTCGTGGCGATGCGCTTGCCGATCGGCCATGTGGTGGATGAAATCACTCACGAGACCTTCGTATTCGCCTTCACCCACCTTGCGGAATTCGAGCTGCGCGAATCGTTCCGGGCCTGGCTGCGTTCCATCGCCTTCAATCTCGTCCGCCGCGAGCTGCTGCGATTCGCGCGCGAGCGGCAGAATCTCTCGAATTTCGAGAGACTGCAGCTCTCGGAGCTTGCGGACAATGCTGACCAAACCGGCTTGCGCGATGAGGTGGTATTTCTCGAGGAATGCATGGGTCGCCTGCCGGATACGATGCGGCAATTGCTTGAAGACCGCTATCATCGCGGTCTCACGGGGGTCCAAATTGCGGCAAGCCGGGGCCGCACCGAGGAATGGGTGCGGGTGACGCTGTTGCGGATCCGCCGCCAATTGCGGGACTGCATCGATCACAAGATGACGGGAGGGGCGCATGCTGTCTGACGAGAAATTGGCGGAGTATCTGAGCGGGGTGCTACCGCGGCAGGAGCGGCTCCAGGCCGAGGAGCAATTGCTATCCGATCCGGACGCGCGCCGGGAAATCCTGAACCAGCAACGGATCAGCGCAGCCCTGAAAGCATTGCACGCGACAGACCGTGCCCGGATGACCGACGCGATTCTCGCGGCGACACGAGGGACGCGGGAGGCCCCGCAAGTGAGGAGGCTCCGGAAGGTCCGCTCGCTGTGGTCGATACGGGCCTTGGCGGTGGCGGCGGTACTGGTTTTGTGCGCTTCCCTTTACTGGCTCGTGATCCCGCGGGAAGCGGCACGGGTGAGCCGGGAGATTGCCGCGGCGTGGGATGGTGCCGCGCCGGTGGCCGGCAGGCCCTTGCGGCCGGGCTGGCTGAAGCTGCAGAGGGGCGCGGTGGAACTCGAGTTCTCTGGCGGGGCGAAAGTCACGGTGGAGGGACCGGCGGAACTTCAATTGATCTCCGGGAAGGAAGCCTTCCTCCGCAAGGGCAGGTTGCGGGCCATGGTGCCCGCAAGAGCCCGGGGATTCACGATCCGCGGCGAGGGCTTCGCGGCGGTGGATCTGGGCACGGAGTTCGGGGTCATCGCGGGAGATTCGCCGGAGGTGCATGTCTTCACCGGGAGCGTGGAGTTCCGGGGAAGCTCGCGCCGGATGTTGAAGAAGACCGAAGCGGTGCGGATCTCCGGCGGCATTGCGGAGAGCATTCCTGCGCGGCCGGAACTTTTCGCGGATGCGAAGCGGCTGGCGGCGCTGGAGATAGCTGCGGAGCTGGACCGACATTCTTCGGCGATCGCGCACTATGATTTCATCAAGGATGGCGCGCACTTGCATAACCGCGTGAGCGGAGCGGACCTGAAGGAGAAGGTAGTGGGATGCCGCGGCGTGGAAGGCCGCTGGCCGGGAAGCGAGGCCTTGGAATTCGGTAGGGAAGGAGACCACGTGAGCGTGACGCTTCCGGACGAGCTGAAGTCGCTGACGCTGTTGGCATGGGTGCGCGTGGACCGCCTGCCCGAGGTGCAGGGCTCCCTGATGATGGGCAGCACGGAACTTCCCGGCGATGTGCACTGGTATGTGCACCAGAACGGATCCGTAGGCTTCGCGGTGGTCGGCGAGGAGGGCGAATGGCAGCCGCTCCATGGCCCGTCGGTTTTCCACAGGGCGAACCTGGGACAATGGAGGTGCATGGCCGCGAGCTTCGATGGCACCACCGGATTGGTGACCCATTTCCTGGATGGCAAGGCCATCGCCTCGCAGCCGATCGGAACGAGAGGCCCCTTGAAGCCCGGCATCGTGCAGGTGGGGAATTGGGCCCTGCGAGAGGGAGATCGGCTGCTTGCATCGAGGGAGAAAACGAGTCCCAAGGATTTCCGGCGCGCCTTGCAAGGTCGCATCGACGAGCTGGCGATTTTCTCCAGCGCGCTGAGCGCTGCGGAGATCCGGCGTCTGTCGGAAGCAGGTAAACCCTGAGGCAGCACGCGTGCCCCGGGGAGGTGTCGGTCCCGGTGAGAGGGGATCTTGCCGGATTCTCATCGACCGATAGCCCTAAAATCGGGAACCGATGAGCGGTGCTTGCTGCAAGCGGTTGACGGCAGCGGTAGTGGCAGGGCGACGCGCCAAACCGCTTGTCGAACCACGCGGTGTAGCGACGGAATCTTGAGCGACGAGGCGATATGCACTCGCCGTCGGGGCGATCTGCAACCGGCCCGTGGAGGCCATCGGGCGGGAGGCTCGGCGTTACCAACGTTCGGCCGGAATGAGGCCGGTGGTGTGGTGCCTGCTGGGAGGGGCGGCTCGCCGGGAGGGCAGGAGGACAGCGCGCCAACGACTGTTTCACGCCCTTCCCGCGAGAAACACCAAAAACACACCGAAATGAAGACAAAGAAGCTGTTGATCCAAGCACTCCTCGCCACAGCGGTCCTCCCGTTGCAGGCGGAGATCCTGAAATTCGACATCTCGCCCGCCGGCAGTAGTCCCGCTACCGGCTTGAGCCCCGCCAACGAAGTCCCCGCTGCCACGGGGACCGGAAGCGGAGGAGAGATCCTGGCCGGCATCACCTACGATACGGATAGTAATCTGCTCTCGCTACCGATCGGCTACGGCTCGTTCGGGGGCTTTACCAACCTGAGCGGACCTGCCACGGCCGCGCATATCCACGGTCCCGCCCCGGCGACGGGGACTGCTGGTCCGATCCATGATTTTTTCACCGCCGTCCAGCATCTGGCCGCACCGATCCCGGGGGACGGCGGAGTGATCATCGGCTCCGTAGCGCTCAGCGACGCCGACGAAGCGAGCCTGTTGGCCGGGCAGCTGTACGTGAACGTGCACACCGCTGCCAATCCCGACGGGGAAATCCGCGGCCAACTGGTCCAGGCTAGCGGCGAGCCCACGGTGACCTGCCCCGAGGAAACGACGGTGGAGTGTACCTCCCACGAAGAAACGCCGGTGGAGCTGGTCGCCCGGGTGGAGGACGCCGAGGGTGACTCCCTGGTGGTGGTCTGGACGATCGACGGAGTGGCCCAGCCCGAAATCGAAGTTCCTTCCGGCGGCACTACCACCAGCGAGGAAGTCCCCTTGGAGGTGGACCTGGGGCTTGGCGAGCACACGGTATCCGTTTCGGTCTCCGACGGGACCAACGTCGCGGTGAGCTGTGAAACTACCGTCACCGTGGAAGACACGGTAGCGCCCGAGATCAAGAGCATCGAGGCTGACCCCGCGACCCTCTGGCCGCCGAATGGGAAGATGAAGACCGTGAACCTGACGGTGGAAGCCGAGGATGCCTGCGGCGAAGTAACCACGGAGATCGTCTCCGTTACCTCGAGCGACGGTGGAACCACGGATTCCGTAATCGTTGATGAAGATACGGTCCAACTGCGGGCGAAACGCGCCGGCAACAGGGAACGCACTTACACGATCACCGTGGAGGCAACGGATGAATCCGGCAACACGGCCACCGACACCGTGGAAGTGAAGGTGCCGAAGTCCAGAGGCAAGAAGCGCCGCTGAGTCCCCCCCTCTAGGCACACTTGGCCACCGGTCCCCAGCGGGCCGGTGGCTTTTCTTTATATATCCAACCGGGAAGTGTACAGATTCAAAACACGCCGGAGTCGTTCTGGGGCAGCCTTGAGATATTCGCAGTGAAGAGGTCAAGAATGCGGATCTCCTAGATCTGAGCTCCGGCTCCCTGAGCGGGAGCGCCGCGCATCGGGCTGAAGGATGCACCCTGATTTCGGCTGCGGCGAGAAGTTGTGGATCTGCCGAATCAGGCTAAGGTGGCGAGATGATGAAGAGAATTTCCCTTCTTCGCTCCTTGGTCGCGCTTGTCCTTTCGATCGCAGGTGTTTCGTTGTCGCAGGCTGCGGACCCCGGCAGGGAGGAAGCGCGGATCGAAGGCCTGATTGCGCATGTGAAAAACCTGCAAGACGCGGCCTTCGTCCGTAACGGCAAGGAGTACGATGCTGCGACGGCCGCCAAGTTCCTGCGCGGGAAGTGGAACGCCAACCGGGACGACATTCACACGGCGGAGGATTTCATCGCAAAGGCGGCCACGAAGTCCTCCACCACCGGCAAGGCCTATATGATCCGGTTCAAGGATGGCAAGGAAGTGGCCTGCGGGCCTTACCTCGCCGGGCGTTTGAAGAAGAAGTAACGGCGCACTTCCGGGAGCCGGCACGCGGGGTCATCCGAAATCCGTTTGACGCGTCCGCATCGACCGGCGATGCGTTAGAATGCTTGCCTTCAAGGTGCTACTGCTGACCGCGGCCCTCGCTCTGGTCCCTTCTTGCGGCGACCTGACGCGCAATTACCGCTACCCGTCGGGACTCCGCAAACCGGAGGCCGGCAAGGGGATGCCCATGATGAAGTTCGGCTCCAGCCTGGCGCGCGGCACCGTTCTCAGCCTGGCGCGGCGGCCGGGGAGCACGGTCCGCATCGGCGGGGTGGTGCTATGGCAGCGGCCGCGGCAGCTCATTGCGGGGAATTTCCCCGGGGCACGCGAGTTCCGCTACGCGCCGGAGCAGGCGCCCGGGGGCGATGGATTCGAGATGCTGCTCGACGAAAAACGCCTGCCTGCGCCGGTGCCGGGAAAGGTGACCTGGCTGGTGGATGGAAAGCGTTTCTTCCCGGAGTTCCAGCGGCAGATCGCCGCGGCCCGCCGCTCGATCGACGCACAGGTCTACATATACGACAACGACGACATCGCCGTGCGCTATGCGGACATCTTGAAGAAGCGCTCCGCGGAAGTGGACGTAAGGGTGATCTTCGACGACCTCGGCAGCTCCACCTCCGCAGCCTTGCCGCCGGAAACGCCTTTCCCGCCGGGCTTTTCGCCGCCGCCGAGCATGAGCCGTTATTTCCGCGACGGGTCGGGCGTGGAGGTCCGCTCGATGCTGAATCCATGGCTCGTCTGCGATCATACCAAACTCCATGTCTTCGACGGGCAGATCGCGCTGATGGGCTGCATGAACATCGGCCGCGAATATTACAGCGAGTGGCATGACCTCATGTTCCGCGTGGAAGGCCCGGCGGTCGCAAAGCTTCAGGAGGACTACAACCATACCTGGCGCCGCGCGGATCCGCTGGGCTTCTTCGGGGTTTTCCAAAAGAAGCCGGTCGTGGAGCCGGTACCCGCAGTCCCTGGCGAGGTGCCTCTCCGGATCCTGCGCACCGATCCTGCGGCAGGCCGCTACGAGATTCGCAAGGCCATGCTGCTTGGCATCCGCGCCGCGCGGAAGCGGATCTGGATCGAAGACCCCTACGTCGCCTACGACGACATCACGGAAGCGCTTCAGGATGCCGCACGCCGCGGTGTGGATGTGCGGCTCGTCTATCCCGGTCGCAACGATTCCAAGATCATGGATCTCGCCAACCGTGCCTTTGCGGACAAACTCGTGAAGGCCGGCGGCAAGGCCTACGCCTACCCGGGGATGACCCATCTGAAGGTGATGATCTGTGACGGCTGGGCCTGCGTGGGTTCCGCCAATCTCGACACCCTGAGCATGCGCATCAATCGCGAGCTCAACCTGTGCTTCCGCGACCGCGGCCTGGTGGACGGACTCATCCGGCAGGTGTTCGCGCCCGACTTTGCACGGGCGAAGCCGCACGCCAGCGGACGTGCCGCCCTCGCGCCGATCGCCGAGGCGATAGCGGACCAGCTCTAGAAGCTATCTCAAAAGGGCATTGAGGAGAATGACGGCACAGGCGAGTTCCAC
>CBIHMP010000108.1:0-11597 GCA_966211015.1 uncultured Luteolibacter sp.
GAAGGAAAGGGCGGCCGCGGAGCGGGCTATCGAGAGGCTGGGAGTGGAGAGCCTGAAGGGCAGGGACTTCGGCACGCTATCGTCCGGGGAGCGGAGGCGCTTTCTCATCGCCCGCGCGCTGGTCCATGACCCCCCGGTGCTGGTGCTGGACGAGCCCTCGACCGCGCTCGATTTCGCGGCCTCCGTCGGTCTGACGGCGGTGATGCGGGAACTCATCGCGAGCGGGCACACGCTGGTGCTGGTAACCCATCATCCCGGCGAGATCCCGCCCGAGATCGGCCGCGTGATCTTGCTGGATCAGGGCCGGATCCGATCGGATGGGCCGAAGCGGAAGGTGCTGAGCGCCTCCGCATTGTCCGGGCTTTTTCAAGTTCCTCTAAAAGTCTCGTGGCCCGGCGGCTGGTGCGATGTGAGGCCCGCGTGAGGGACCTACTTGTCCAGCCGTAGCACGAAGCCCCCACGCGCGGGCATCGTGTGCGTCCATTTTAGAGCTGCATTTGGCCGCTCCGCCGCCAGCTCCATCCGCGGCTCCTTGCCTTCGCGGATGAGGGTTGCCCTCGGGAAGCCCGCGAAGGTGGAAAGATCGAGCTCCACCGGCATTTCGGTGTTCGTGCCATTGATCCCGGCGATGAACCAGGTATCGGCGACTTTCCGGGCTAGCACTACCAGACGTCCGGGCTCGCCGACGAGGCACCGCGTCTCGTCCCAGCGCGCCGGAGCATCGCGCAAGACCGCACGGGCTTCCTCGGGAAAAGCCGCATAGATCTCGGGCTTGTCCGCATAGTGGATGATGCCGGAGGTGAAGATCAGCGAGGCGGCAAGTTCGTGGGCCGCGGTGGTTAAGCGGCGGTAGCGTTTTTCCGAGAGGCCCAGAGGCGTGTAGTCCATCGGTCCGGCGACATTTCGCGTGAAGGGAAGGATCGTGTTCAGCTCCGCCGCCTTCTCCGGGTAGCGTTCGTCGAACATGTAGGACTCCGCTCCCAGAACCGCCTCCGCGGTCATGAAGTTCGGCCAAGTGCGGTGCCAGCCGCGCGGCAGGGTGCAGCCGTGGAAATTCACCATCAGCTTCCGCTCCGCGGCATCCCGAAGGGTGGCGGCCATCGCTTCGAGGGTCTCTTGCCGGTCGCTGCACCAGAAATCGATCTTCGTGCCTTTGACCCCCAGCTCCACGTAGCTGTCGAGCTGCCGTTTCCTGCGGTCGGAGTCGTAGAATCCTTCGGCATGGGACCACACGTGAAGTCCTGTTCCTTGTTCCGTGGCCAGCGCGGCGAGCTTCTGCGCATCCGCCTCCCACCAGCCGGCATCGAGCAAGGAGTGCTCCCAGCCGCGGGTCTTCGTCATGCCGAGGTATTCGGCGTACAGCTCCGTCCCGTTCTGGCCCTCGGGATGGGCCCACCAACTCCACGAGGCTCGGCCCGGTTTGATCCATGACGTATCGGCGATCTTCGAGGGAGCCGCGACATCCGTGACCATCGTGGAGGTGAGGATGCCGCCCGCGGAATCCGCCATCACGATCACGCGCCAGGGCATGGTCCATGGCAGGGCATGGCGCGGCAGGGTGCTCTCGCGATGGCGTACGCGGCGCGTTCCCTCGTCGTCGAAGGGGAAGGCGACCCGATAAATGCCATCGGTCGAGCCGGGGGCGAGGTGGCAGCCGCAGTAGTTCGCATCCGTGCCCGATTCCGTGAGCAGAGCCCACGATCCTTGGACCTGGAAGAGCGCCGGGAAGTACCATCCGCGCGTCTTGCCCCCGCGGGAGTCCGGCGGAGGGTCGCCCGGTTTGACCGGAACATAGTAGTCTTCGTAGGCCGGGCTGGAATTGCTGGAGGCATTGTAAGGAGAGATCCAGCCGCGGGCTTCATCGGGGAGGTGGAAGCCGGTGAGCTCATTCTCCACGACGCGTTCCGCCCCTTTCTCGGGGAAGCGATAGCGGAAGGCGACCCCTTCATTTCCCGCGTCCAGATCCAGATGGATCGCGGAGCCTTCCGAATTCTTGAGAACGAGCGTCATCTCGCGGTGGAGCTGGTCCACGCGCGGCTTCGGCCCGGCGAAAAGTTCATAACGGTCCGCGCGCTCCCGTGTTTCTCCGATGGTCTCCAATGTGAGGCGGGAAAAATCCTGATCGCTGCACTTCAGCCCGAGAGGAGAGTGGTCCAGCAGGACGCGGCCCCTCCGCGAGACCTGATAGCTCGGGCGTCCGTCCTCATCCAGATGCACCGAAATGACATTCGCGCCGTCTGGAGAGGACAAGTTCGCGAGTTCCGCCGAGTGCGCCGCAAGACAGGGGATCAGGAGTGCAAGTGCCGCTCTGGGATCGAATGCCATGGGCCTACAGACGCAGCTTCGCCCGCTCTGCTTTCGGCAATGACGCGACTACCAATTCATGCGACAGATCGATCAATTCGCGCACCAGGGTCGCGGGCACCGAGCCGTCTAGCACCACCGTGTTCCAATGCCGCTTGTTCATGTGGTAGCCGGGCGTGATCGCCTCGTGCTCCTCCCGCAGGAGGACCGCCCTCTCTGGATCGCACTTCAGATTGATCCGGGAGGGAAACTCGTCCGGCACGGCCAGCGCGAACATCTTGCCGGCTACCTTGTAAACGAGCGTATCCGGGCCGAAGGGCGTGGTTTCCACCGCGCCGGGCTTTGAGAGAAAGTATTCAATGACGTCGGGCAGGTCCATGAGGAGGGACAAGATTCTCTTCAAGCTAGCGTTCCTTCCGTCACGCCGAGCTTCTCGAAGGCTTTCACGTTGTCCAGAAGCGTCTCCGCGTCCGTCTTTCCCGCCAGCAGGTCCCGGTAGGCGGCGATCGTCCGGAGCGCACCGAGATCGTCCTCATCGAGGAGCTCGATCCGGTATTTCAAAAGGCCCGCGCCCCGGAGCGCGGAGAAGAAGCGGGCCCCGGTTTGGGCCCGCCCGCTGAAAAGCGTGTTCCGGCAGCCCACGTCCGCCATGAGCCGGTGGAGCTGCCCCACCCGGTCGCGCAGGTGCACCACGTGGCTTTCGCAGGGCCGTCCGCAGTCCTTGTAGGTGGTGCCGCTGCTCAGGAAGGTGCAGAAGACGCAGTGCTCCATATGGAACATCGGCATGTGCTGGTGGATCGTGAGTTCGAACCACTCCGCCGGCGCAGCCCCGACAAGGTCGAGCACCTGGCCGACATTGAGATCGTAAGACACCGTCAGCAGATCCAATCCGGCGGCCTCTTTCAGCAAGCGGGCGGTAATGGGATTGGCCACGTTTAGCGAGAAGTCGCCGACCTTCACGAGGTCGCTCCGATGTTTGTAGTATTCGAGCGCGGCGAGATTCCGGAGCAGCACGCCGTCGGGCTCGGCCCTTTCAATCAGCTTCAGGTAGCCGCTCTCGCCGGGCTTCATGATCCGCGGCGTCGCCAGCAGGATCTTCGAAGTGCCGCCCGTGGGGCGCAGCGCCACCGCGTCCTTGTAGCGCCGCGGGTCCTCGAAGTCGCAATAGATCGTGCCGATCCCGCTATCGAGGGCCGCTCGCACCTGCTCCAAGCTCCGGCACAGCACGGAAAGCTCCGCCGCGCCGGCTCCCGGCCGCACCTCCGGCATGAGGTCGCGGAACGTCACCGCGGGCCGCGGGCTGTCGGGTTCGCTTGTTTCCTGCACCGCCATTTCTTCCTCCAGTGCCGCCACCAGATCCCGCCGCATCCGGTTCAGCTCCGAAAGGGCGACGTGGCAGTCTCCCTCCACCCGGAAATCCAGAGACCGCAGTTCGAAAGGAGTGTCCCCCAAGCGGCCGAGTTGGGCTTCCAGCGTCTCCGCCGAAAGCGGGTGCTTCGCGGCGGCTTGCAGCGGTCCGGGCGAGGACACGGACGCCGTCCTGCCATCATGCCGTGCCTCGATCACCAGCGCTTCGCCGGGCCGTCCGCGTGCGGTGAAGTCGATGCCGAGCTTCACCTCGCGGAGCTTGGCATTCTGCCAGAAGCGGCGGATGTCCGATTCCAGCTTCTCGTCGGAGGTCTTGTAGAGCGTATGGCCGGGCTTGATCCGGGAGAAATTGATTCCGCTGTACGTGCGGTGGAAAACGATCCGATCGCCCTCGATCTTCCAGATCCTGGCACCCTGCTCCAGATCCCGGTTTTCCCCGGCATCGAACACGACCCCGTCGCCCGCCTTCAGCGGCACCTCCGTGCGGTCGGCCAGTTCGATCCAGGTGCCTCCGCACGCGGAAATGGTGCCGAGCAGCGGGCCGCGCTTTTTTCCGAATTTCCCGTGCGTCAGATACGGGTGATTGGTGCCGCCCAGCCAGCCGGTGCTGAGCCCGCGGGAGAAGGTCATCTCGAGTTCGTAGCGATCTTCCGCGGAAACCGGGGGGACGGGCTTCCCGAGGCAGGCGTCCAGCGCCTTGCGATACACACGCGTGACCGCCGCCACGTATTCCGGCGTCTTGAGGCGGCCCTCGATTTTGAAGGACTTCACGCCCGCCTTGACCAGATCGGGGATCAATTCGACCGCCGCGAGATCCTGCGGGCTGAGAAGGTAGCGGACCTCGCCCAGCTCGCGCGTAGCGCCATCGACGACCAGTTCGTAAGGCATGCGGCAGGCTTGGGCACACTCCCCGCGGTTCGCGGAGCGTTGGCCCAGAGATTCGCTGGTCAGGCATTGCCCGGAATAGGCGACACAGAGGGCCCCGTGCACGAAGACTTCGAGCGGCGTCGAAGGTGTCCCGAAGCGTTCGATTTCCCTCACGGATAGCTCGCGTGCCAGCACCGCCCGCTCCAGGGGAAAGAGGGACTCGATGAACGAGAGGCCCTCCGGGGAGGTGATCGTCATCTGCGTGGAAGCGTGCAGTTCGACCCGGGGCGCGATTTCCCGGGCCATTTTCGCCAGGCCGAGATCCTGAATAATCAGGGCGTCCACACCGGCCTCCGCGATCCGCCGCAGTTGCCGCTCGGCCGCTTCCAGCTCGCCGGTGAAAACCAGCGTGTTCATCGCCACGAAGCCCTTCACGCCGTGCTTGTGCAGAAACGCCATCAGCTCTGGTAGATCCGCTTCCGTGAAGTTGTCCGCGCGCAGGCGGGCGTTGAATTTCGGCATGCCGAAGTAGATCGCATCCGCCCCTGCGGCCACGGCGGCGCGGGCACAGTCCCAGTTTCCGGCGGGGCTGAGCAATTCGGGTGTCGGATCGGCGTGCATGCGGGGAGGGACCGATGCCACGGAATGCGCCGCTTGGAAAGCTCCGCTAGAAAAGCGTTTCGGGAGTCCGATTCCCGGATTTGCCAAGCGGCCGCGCCGGGCCATCATGCCGGTGTGATCGCTTTTGCCTGATGGAACCGGTACGCGTGGACAAGTGGATGTGGGCGGTGCGTCTCTTCAAGACGCGCGGATTGGCGGCCAAGGCCTGTGAATCCGGCCGCGTCAAAGCGGGGGAACGCGTGCTGAAGGCCTCCTCCGAGCTCCGCGGCGGCGAATTGGTCGAGCTGCCCTTTCCGGAGGGGCCGGGCACGCGCGTGGTGCGGGTTCTCGCCCTCATCGAGAAAAGGGTCGGCCCGCCCGAAGCCCGCGCCGCCTGCGAGGAACTCACGCCGCCGGATGTCATCGAGCAGCGCAAAATTTGGAACGAGGCCCGCGGCCACCGCTTGGAGGGCGAGCAGGGAAGGCCGACGAAAAGAAACCGCCGCCAGATCGATCAACAGCGGGGCTTCTTCGAATAGCCCTGCGGCCGGATCTTGCTCGTTCGGCTCAAGGCTCCGTTTCGACAATGCGATAAAAGGCCCGCCCTTGGGGCGGCGAGGGATCGGAGACCACCCTTGCGGCGGAAACCGGGGTAAAGGGCAGGCCGATGTCCGAGAAGGTCGCCAGATTCGTGCTGCGCCTGAGCTGGTAAGTCTTCGTCGTGTCGAGGTTTTGCAGGGAGATTTCAAAGGAGCTGCCGTTGAACGCAGCATGAGCCACCCTCGGATCGCCTGTCACCGCCGGGATCTGGCGCACCATGAGGGCATTGTACTGCGCACCCGCGGAGGCGTCGATCCGGAGCACCTGATTGCCGTGGGTGGCGGTGAAGGTTCCCAGGACATATTGGCCTGGGAATCCGGCCTCGTTGCCGCCTGCTCCCGAGTCAAGGCTGACAAAGGGATCTCCCGCGTCGTAGGTCCCGACCGTCCGGATCCGGTGCGGGCTCGCGGTACGCGTGTCGGCGATCCACACCTGCACCTGATACCGCAACCCGGCGGTGAGGCTGGGGATTTCGACAAAGGCCCCGTCGGGAGACCAGGTGGCGGAATTCAGCATCATTTCGTAGTCCGCGTTCCCTCCGCGTGGGTAGGGGTCGAAGCCGATATCGCGGAAACCGAGCGAGGGCCCCGGCTGGAAGGTGACGCCCAGCCCCTGTATTGCGACCGGCGAAACCCCGCCGGTCCACGCGTGGATCAAAGTGCCCGCGGTGCGGAAGTCGGAGAGCTGGCCGGTGATATTCGCCGGGGAGCCCCAGGTCACGGGAGTGAAGTCGGGAAGGCTGCCGGCGTTCTTCGGATCGCTCCCGCGGGAGGCCTCCACGGAGTCGGAAATGTGGTCTCCGTCGGTATCGGGAACATGAGGGTCCGTCTGGAGGAGGACTTCCGATCCGTCCTCAAGCCCGTCCAGATCGGTGTCGCTCTTGTCCGGATTCGTTCCGGCGAGGAGTTCCGCTGCATTGCTCAATCCATCTCCGTCCCGATCCGCAGCGCCATCCGCCGCATCCGCCGGGTTGAAGCCGAAGATCGATTCGTAAAGGTCGCTCATGCCGTCCCCGTCGCCATCCGGCGGATTGAGCTGACCGAAGTATTCGATCTCGCCCAGCGCGTGCTCGCCGCCGCCGGTGGCGGAAACGGAATACCTCAGGTACCGGTATTTCCGCGTGGGGGCGGGCAAGTCGATGCGAATGACCTGATTCCGATCGGACCAGAGAGCTTGGGCGGCGTTCTTCGCGGCGAAGACGGGGGTGAAGGTGCTCCCATCGGCGGATCCCTCGATCGACCACACGCGCGGATCCCGCAGCGGGGAGTCATTCGAGGAGGCGATGGTGAAATGGGTGAGCGACACGTCGCCGGTCATTTCCACCGTCACGCTTTGCGCGCCGCCGCCGCAGCACCACTTGGCCTCGCCGCCGGCCACCTTGTTATCGAAGACGTCGAAGGCACCCTCGGAGTTGGAAGAACTGTGGAAATAGGACTCGCTGGAGGAAGAGATGCTCGCCCAGTTGAATCCGGTACCGGTGGCCGTGGCGTCGCTGCCGTTGTTTTCCGGGTCGGTCAAGTCGCCGCCGAGCAGCGCGGCGGTCCCGGTGCCGAGGGCGGTGACGCGCGGCAGGAAAGGCCACTCCTCCGCGTTCGCCGGGTCGCTTCCATGGCTTACCTCCAGACCGTCGCCGAAGCCATCCCCATCAGAGTCGCCGTTGTTGATCTGGGTGCCGTGGATGGTCGCCTCCAGGCCGTCTGCCAAGCCATCGCCGTCCGTATCGGGATCCAGCGGATTGCCATTGCCCGGCGCTTCGGCGGCATCGGCCAAGCCGTCCCCGTCGGTATCGCTGGCAGGATTCCCGGGGTCGATGTCCTGTCCGTCCATCACCCCGTCGTTGTCGCTATCGGGGTCCAGAGGGTCGGTGGTGCCGTTGACCTCCACGAAGTCGTCGAGGCCGTCGCCGTCCGTGTCGGACAAGAGGGGATCGGTGCCGACAGAGGGGTTGACTTCGAAGCCGTCGTTGATCTGGTCGCCGTCGCTATCGGCGTCGCGGGGGTTGGTCCCGCGGACGTATTCGTTGAAACCGCTGAGATCGTCGCCGTCGAGATCGCCGGTGCCGTCCGCGAGGTCGTTCTTGTCCAGCCCCTGCCAGTCCTCCCACCAATCCGGGATGCCGTCGCCGTCGCTGTCGCCCGTGGAGGAAATGTCCCTCAGGATATAGGCGTTGAGGATGTTCTGGCTCTGCCCCACGCCGTGGCCATAGATCAGCTTGGTGGGTCCGTCCGCCGTGAAGCGGCCGATCGAGGAGGTGCTGGCCCCGTGGGTGAAGACGGCCGTCTGGTTGCCGGTTCCCTCCGCGGGGCTATCGCTCCACAGCTGCGTGCGGCCGGAACAACACGCGCGGTCGTCCGAAACGAGAAGCTGGACCTGATAAACGTGGCCGGGCTGGAGGCCGTTTAAGACCAGAGTCTTCGGATTCCCTCCATCGTAGGCGAAGCCGTCCAGCAGGTGATCGAATTCCGGATTGGAGCCCGCGGGTTCCGCGAAACCCTCGTTGCCGTCGGTGGTTTGGAGAGTCGAGCCCGCGGAGGTCACGGTGGCATTGCCCGTATCGCCGAGCGCGAAAGGAATCGTCTCGCTTCCCGTGGCGACGGATTGCGTGCTGCCGCCCCAGCTTCCGGCGTGCACGAGCGTGCCGGAGAGGTCGATATCGGAAACGCCGGTCACGGTCGCAGGGGCACCCACCCAGGAAATGGAGGTGTCGGGCGCATGGTAGCCATCAGGATCGAGGGAAAGGATCCACCGCTCCAATATCTCCACGGTATGATGATCGACCCTTCCCTTCGCGAGCGGCGGCATCGCGATGTGGTTGGTGGCATTCACCCGCAGATAGAGCGCCGATTCCTCCGGGGAAGCGGGTTTCACCACGTAGCCGTCTTCCAGATCGAGCGGGTCGATGAGTTCGCCGAAAATCAGGCCCTGCTGTGCAAGCGGAGTGGTCAACCTGGCGTCGATCACCGCGCGATTGCCGTCCGGTTGGTGACAGTGCGAGCAATTGCTATCGAGGTAGGAGCGGATGTAGTGCTCGTCCGGCACCCCCGGGTTCCGGGCGTCGGCAGAGGTCACGGCATTCGCGAGATCGATCTCCGAGACGTCCTGCGGGATAAAACCGAGCTTGCTGAGGGTTTCCACCTGATTGGCCGTGCGGCCGGTGGCGGGGTAGAACTGATCGCGGTTCAACTGGCGCGTGCGGAAGCCCAGCACTGGCCCGGCGGTATCGGTGTGGCAGACGTTGCACTGGGTCCGGGAGGGATAGAGGTAATCCGCGCTTTCCCCGCCGAAGTCGATGGTCTCGGTGGCACCTTCCTCTAGAAGGTCTGCTTCCATTTGATCCGCACGCCACCGGTAGGTGACCCCGCCCCACGCGCCGTCCGTGCCGTGGATCAAGACGCGGGTCTCCAGATGCCGGCCTCCGCCGGGCATCCTGAAATGCTTCACGAAAACGGTGCCGACAGGAAATTGCCAGGAGCCGTTCTCGCTGTAGGTGATGAGTTCAGCGGCAGTGCTCGGGGTGCCATCGTTCGGCAGCATCACCCAGCGCATCTTGTTCACTCCGGCGGACCAGAGGGGCATGTTCACGTCATAGGGGATCATGCCGGCCACGGGCACCAGATTCGGCACGTCCGTGAAGAGGCCGGTATCGGAAAGCGTCGGAGGGAATTCGTAGTCGGGAGGATCCGAGATCTCCGGTTTGATCCGGGAAATGGTGCCCGCGCCGTGTTGTCCGGCACCGAGCTGGAGGACCAGCATCTCCCCCTCCGTATCCAGGCCGAAGGAGCAAATGCCGGTCCAAATATTTCCCGAGCGCGCGCGGCCGATCTCGTCCACGGAGATCTTCGTCTTGGTCACCGTGTTGTAGGCGAGCGCATAGACGCGCTGCGAGCCGTTGTCCCCGAAGATGTATTTGCCCGCCAGGCCGGGAATCGCGCTGCCGCGGTAAACGTAGCCGCCGATCACGCAGTTTCCCACGCCGTGATCGTAGTCGTGTACCGGTGCCTTTTCCGTGCCGATGAGCGGGCTGGGCACGGCGCGGAAGCCGTCGGCGAGGCCCTCCCGGTAGTTCCATTGGAAGTTGAGGCCCGGCGCGTCCACCACGTCCACTTCCTCGCGCTGGCCGCCGCCGACGTCCCCGATCCAGAAAAGCCCCGTGGGCGGATCGAAGGTCAGGCGGTGCGGCTGGCGCAGGCCGATGGAGTAGAATTCCTCCAAGGTGTTGCCGGTGGGATCTACCCACGGATTGTCGTTGGGAATGTAGTAGCCTTGGGTGTAGGAGCCGGACTCGGTGCCGGCCTGATAGGTGCCGCCTTCGGTATGCCGGAGCTGCGGCAGGCCCCGGATGATCGGGTGGCTGATACTTCCGCCCCGCATGTCCACATCGATCCGCCACATGCCGGACCGGAAACGCTCGTTCAATTTCTGAGCGTGCGGCGTGGAGCCGCCGTCCTGTGTCCCTTCATCGCCCACCGCCACGTACAGGAAACCATCGGCGCCGAAAGCGAGACCGCTGCCGTCGTGGCCCTTCACCACGTCGAACTGGCTGATCATGATCAACTCGCTGCCGGGATCGAACTGCGAGAGGACTGGATTCCAAGTGAAGCGGGCCACGCGTATCCAGTATGGCGTGGCCGCGGAAGGGTCGTCGTTCGTGTTGTAGAGGTAGTAGGTATAGATGTGGTCTTTACCCTCCCCTTTCCCGAAACGCGGGTGAAACACGACCGACTGCATACCGCCGTGCTTGGTGCCGAAGTCGTTGCTGTTCCAATTGTAGTACCAGACGCGGTCCCTGATATCGAGCACCAGATCGCGGGTGGCAGTGGCGTCGTCGTCAGCCACCTTGTAGATGCGCCCATCCAGCTCCGCGATCATGAGATGGGTTCCCGATTCCGGCCACGGCTGGGCGACGATCGGGGACTCCCATTGCAGGTTGGTGAAGCCCGGCTCGATGAGGATGTCGGCAGGAGCTTGCGATTGGCTGGGAAGCAAGCCGGCATTGAAGGCGAGCGCCGGTTCAGGGGTATCGAGGCCGCTCACACCTTGCTCATGCGGGCGTAGAGAGATTGCGGTGGGGCTGGGGAAATCGGCGGGCACGGCATTGCCGGGGGCTGCACCCGCACACCATTTCAGCGCGCGCACCAGGAGGGTCTGGAAGGCCGCGCAGCGCGTGCCCGCCGGCTCCAGTTGATCCGCCCACACGTGCCCGTAACTGGATGCATAGACCCGGCCGCTGCCGTAGTTGACGGTCCATTCCATCGGAAACTGGAGCTGTGTCTCCGGATCCTTCGCGTAGGAAAGGACGGTGAGATTGTTCGCAGGCCCGCGGGCGTAGCGGTAGATCTCCACGTCCGCCGCCATCCACGACTGGGGGAGGCCGGCGTGGATGGGGTGGTTGTTCATCCGTTTCACCTCCACGTTCACGCGCGCGCCATGTCCCGTATTCGGGCCGGTGCCGGCGGGGAGGATTTCGAGGGATTCGTCGGGATTGACGATGATCGCCTTGCCCTGGGCGGAGGTCCGCCAGCCGAGGCCGATCATCTCGCTGTATTGCGGCCACTCGGCGAAGGAATTGTTCGCCTCGTGATACACGAGGAAGCCGCCGCCGCCGCTCACGTACTGCTCGAAGGCGGTTTGGACTTCCTCCGGCCACGGCGGCTTCCCGCCGAGATTATTGTAGCCGGACATCACCACGTCGTACTTCGAAAAGTCCGGCCGCCATTTGTTCCAGGCGGGATCTCCGGCGGTGGCGGGGGTCACGGTGATATCCACATCGAAGGAGCCGTCCTTCGCGAGGATCGCCCGCACGATGTCCGCGCGTTTCTTCCAGTCGTGATTGCTCACTCCCTCGACCATCAGGACCT
>CBIHMP010000109.1:0-11448 GCA_966211015.1 uncultured Luteolibacter sp.
GACCAAGGTTCTGAAAGGCTTCGACAAGCAGGACAAGGACGACGACGCCCTGCTGACCACCCGCGAATTCGGGATCCGGCGCTTCCCGCTGTAATTCCTTTTGCGAGAGTGAATTCTTGATTTTCCTGGAGATCGACAGAAGTTCACCGGGTCCATGAAAACATACTGTTCGCCAAAACCCGCGGTCGCCCTTTCCCTCATCGGCGCCTCGCTCACCCTGATCGCCTCGGCCGGGACTTCCCCGACCCTGACGGAACAATTCAATACGGCTGACGCCGATGTCTCCGGCTTCTTGTCGGAGACGGAATTCGCCAGCCTCTACGAGCCCGCCTTGAAAAAGGGCAAGCTCAAGAAGGCTCTCCGCAACGCCGATGACGACGGCGACAAGGAGATTTCGCTTGAGGAGTGGCTCGCCTTCCGCAGCGCCGAGATCCTGAAGAATCCGAAGAAATCCCCGGAGCAAGCCTTCGAGGTCTCGGACCTGGATCTGAGCGGCTCGCTCGACCTCTTCGAATTCGCCCCCCTGATCCCGGGCAAGAAGCCCCTGATCCAGAAGCGCAAGAGCTTCCTGAAGGCGGATGCCGACGACGATGATCTGGTCACCCTCGAGGAGTGGCTGGGTTACCTCGAAAGCCCGCAGGAGGATACTTCCGGCCTTCCGCTCCGGAAGTTCGATCTCGCCGATCTGGACGAAAGCGGCGACCTCACGCTGGAGGAATTCACCTACGCCTTCCCGCCCGCCGTGAAGTCCCAGGTGATCCTGAAGAAGTTCACCGGCCAGGACGAAAACGAGGACGAGCTCCTGACCCGCGAAGAGTGGGATCCGGGTGCCTGATCCGCATTGCGCTTGGAAAATCTCCACTGGAGCGGCGGGTAACCGCCGCTCCAGTTCTGCGTACCGCCACGCGCTGCTCCTCCCCGATTCCGGACGGCAGGGCCTTCACGGGAATGATTTCAGACGCGCTTCGCTCTTGGCTAGCGGGCGAGCGGACCTACCGTGTGCGCCGATGTCCTCGCCTAAATTGTTCAGCCCCGGCCCGATCGACGTTTCACCGGAAACCTTCGCCGCGATGTCGCGCACGATGATCGGGCACCGCGGCTCCGAGTTCGAAGCCCTCTACGCCTCCCTCCAGCCGGGCCTGCAGGCCATCTTCGGCACGTCCCGGCCGGTTTTCCTCTCCACCTCCTCCGCCTGGGGCGTGATGGAGGGCGCGCTGCGCAATCTCGCCCGCAAGAAGGTCCTCTGCCTCTGCTGCGGGGCCTTCTCCGACAAGTGGCTCGATGTCGCGAAAAAATGCGGCTATGAGGCCGACTCCGTGCAAGTCGGCTGGGGCGAGGCCATCGACCCCGAGGCCGTCCGTGCGAAACTCTCCGAGGGTGGCTTCGACACCGTCACCTTCATCCACAGCGAAACCTCCACCGGCGTCCTGAACGACCTCGCCGGCGTGGCAAAGGTGGTGAAATCCTTCCCGGACACGATGCTGATCGTGGACGTGGTTTCCTCGCTCTCCACCGTCCCGACGCCGATGGACGAGCTCGGCATCGATGTGATGCTGGCCGGTGTCCAGAAGGCCCTCGCGCTGCCCCCGGGGCTCGCGGTTTTCGCCGTTTCCGAAGCCGCCATGGAGCGCGCGAAGGGCACGCCGAACCGCGGCTACTACTTTGATTTCCAGGAGTTCGCGAAGAACGCCGCGGCGAACAACACGCCCTCCACGCCCGCCATTTCGATCCTCTACGGCCTGCAATACATCCTGGGCCTCATCGACAAGGAAGGAGTCGAGGCCCGTCACGCCCGCCACGCGAAGACGAACGAAATGATCCACGCCTGGGGCGCGCGGCGCGGTTTCGAGCACTTCGCCCCGGAGGGCTACCGCTCCACCGCGCTGACTTGCTTCAAAACCCCCGAGGGCTTCGACCTCTCCGGCTTCATCAAGGCGCTGAAGACGAAGCACAACTTCCTGATCAACGGCGGCTACGGCAAGATCAAGGGCACCACCTTCCGCATTTCCAACATGGGGAACGAGACCGAAGCCACCGTCCAGGAGCTGATCGACGCGATGGATGACGTTCTCGGCTAAACCTTGGCCGCCGGATGGCCGTAATGCATCACCCGCTGGAAAACCATGAAATCCATCCTGCTACTGCTCGCCGTGTCCTTCCCCGCCTTCGCAGCCCCGAACGCCCTCTCCCCCGAGGAGAAGCGCGAGGGCTTCAAGCTGCTCTTCGACGGCAAGAGCCTCAAAGGCTGGCACACCTACAAGGAGAAGGAGCCGAAGGAGCAGTGGAAGGTGGAGGACGGTGCCATCACCCTCACCTCCGGCGGCTGCGGCGACCTCGTCACCGACAACGAATTCAGCGATTTCGATTTCCGCTGCGAGTGGAAGATCGCGGATCAGGGGAATTCCGGCATCATGTGGCGCTCCACCGAGGACCACCAGTATCCCTGGGTGAGCGGCCCGGAATACCAGATCCTCGATTCCTTCGACCGCGAAGGCCACAAGTACTCCCACGAGACGAAGAAGGGCAACATCGCCGGCTGCTTCTACGACATCATTCCCGGCAAGGTGGAATGGTCGAAGCCCGTGGGCGAGTGGAACGAAACCCGGATCGTGGTGAAGGGCAGCAAGATCACCCTCTACCTCAACGGCAACGTCACCGCAGACGTGGATAGCAGCACGGACGAGTTCAAGGCCCTGCTGGCGAAGTCCAAGTTCAACGGCTGGGAACACTTCAACAAGGCCAAGAAAGGCCACATCGTCTTCCAGGACCACGGCGACAAGGTTGCCTTCCGCAGCATCCGCCTGAAGAAGCTGTAAGCACCTGATTAGGTTCGGATCATTCAACAAAAAGGCCCGCCGTCCGGCGGGCCTTTTTCGTGAATGGAAGCGGCTTATCGATTCATCAGTTCCTCGATCTCATCCGCCTCGATGGGGATGTCCTTCATCAGGTCGAAATTCGATTTCTTGCCGATGACCACGTCGTTCTCGATCCGGATCCCGAGGCCCTCCTCGCGGATGTAGATGCCGGGCTCGATGGTGAAAACCATGCCCTCCGCAAAAGGCTCGTGCGGCGGCGCCACGTCGTGGACGTCCAGGCCCATGTGATGGGAGGTGCCGTGCATGAAATACTTCTTCACCAGTGCCTTGTCCGGGCCCTGTTCCTTGGCTTCCTTCGCGCTGATAAGGCCGAGATTCACCAGCTCCGCCTCCATCAGCTCGATCACCTGCTTCTGATACTCCAGCGGCGTATTGCCGGGGCGCAGGATCTGGTTCGCACCGCGGAAGACCCGCAGCACGGAGTTGTAAACGTCCCGCTGGCGCGAGGTGAAGCGGCCGTTCACGGGAATGGTGCGCGTCAGGTCGGAAGCCCAGCCCGCGTACTCGGCGGCCACGTCCAGCAGCAGCATGTCGCCGTCCTCGCAGGTCTTGTCGTTATCCACATAGTGGAGCACGCAGGCGTTCTTCCCGCTGCCGATGATCGGGCTGTAGGCAAAGCCCCTCGATCCCCGCCGGACGAATTCGTGGAGCAATTCCGCCTCCACCTCCCACTCGCCCACCCCCGGCTTCACGAAGCCGAGCAGGCGGCGGAAGCCCGCCTCCGTGATCTTGCACGCCTTCTGGATCAGGTCTATCTCCACCGGATCCTTCGTGATGCGCAGGCGGTGCATCAGCGGCGCCAGCCGCTCGTAGCGGTGCAGCGGGTAGCGCGCCTGGCACTTCTTGATGAAGCGGTCGTTCGCCGTCTCCACGACCACCGTGGCGCGCAGGTGCTCGTTCGTGGCCAGATAGATGTGATCCGCCTGCGGCACCAGGCGGTGAATCCAGGCCTCGAAGCCGTGGCTCCATTCGATGCGCTCGATGCCGGTGGCCGCCTTCGCCTGCTCCTTCGTAAGCTTCTCGCCCTCCCAGATCGCGATGTGCTCGCTGGTCTCCTTGAGAAAGAGCATCTCGCGCTCCTTCGGATCTTTCGCGTCCGGCATCAGGACCAGCACCGTGTCTTCCTGATCGACCCCGCTCAGGTAGAAGAGATCCGCGTTCTGCTTGAAGGCCATCGTCCCGTCCGCATTCGTCGGATAGATGTCGTTCGCCAGGACGATGACGATGCTGTTCGGCTTGAGGAGCGAACGGAGCTTGTCCCGGTTCCGGATGAAGAGCTGCGGGTCGATCGGATCGTAACGCATGGGCTGCACTCCAGCGGATGCCCCGGCGTCCGGCAACGTGATTTCAAGGGGCCGCCGAAATCTTGGCGAAAGCTGCGGAATCGGCGGCGGGAGCGGTCAACGGATCTCAAGGCGGATAATCCGCCCCCGGCGGATCTGGAAGCAGTATTCGAGCTCGATCGGGCTGCCGGGGAAATTTCCGGAGACCGCCGCGGTCACGATCACGGTCTTCCCGTCATCCGTCACCGAAAGCGGCTCCAGGCGCGGCGAATACCTGCGCGTGGTTTCCACGACCCAGTCGCGGATCGCCAGATGGCCGCGATGCTCATGATCCTCATCATGAACGACCGCCTCCTCGGCGAAGCAGGCTGCGGCGTCCTCCGCGTTGCCGGCATTCGCGGCCCGGAAGTAGTCGGGCAGTGGTTCGGGAAGGTGCATGGACTCGGACTGTATGGTTTTCGCCAATCAACGACGATGCGGTTTCAGCCCCCCCGCCAATTCAGCTTCTGCCGCAGGGCCTCGTAGAAGGAGTGCCCGGGCAGGCGGAGGAGATTCAGGACGTGAGCGGCCTTTTCCACCTCGATCCGGTCGCCCTGATGGATCGGCACGGCATCGCGGCCGTCCACCGTGAAAAGCATCGGCGCCTCGTCCGCATTCTCCGGCGTCAACTCGACCACCACGTCGTCGCTGATGACGAGCGAACGCTGGCTGAGCGTGTGCGGACAGATCGGGGTGATCACGAAGGCAGCGGCGGAAGGGCTGATCAGGGGACCGCTGGCCGATAGCGAATAGGCGGTCGATCCCGTGGGGGTGGCCACGATCAGGCCGTCCGCCCGGTAGCGGTTGAGCAATTCTCCTCCCACATAGGCGGCGAGCGAGACCAGCCGGCCGGTCTGGCCGCGGGCCAGCACCACTTCGTTCAGCGCCAGGAACTCCTTCTCGGATCCGTCCACACCCTTGACCTTGGCGCAGAGCAGGGTGCGGCGGCTGGTTTTGAAATCCTGCGACAGCAGGGCATCGGCGAAAACCTCCACCTCGTCGTCCGTGCAGCTCGTCAGAAACCCGAGGGTCCCGATATTGATGCCCGCCACCGGTTTGTCCGTGGCTCCCAGCTTCGCCACCGCGTTCAGCATCGTGCCATCCCCGCCCAAGACGGCGATGATATCGCTGCCAGCCGCCAAATCCGGCCCGTCCATCCCCCCCGGCAAGCCGCAGAAGGCAGCGACCTCCCTCTCCAGCGATGTTGCGATCCCCCTGATGGATAGAGCTCCGATCAAGCGGTCGATCGCGCTCCGGGCGCCCTCCTTGGCGGTATTGGCAATGATGCCGACCTTCATGTGCCCCCTTTCTAACCGTAGATGCGGCGTCCGGCAAGATGTCCCCGATTCATTACCTTGCGATGGCGCCCTCTTGTTGGCATTTTAGCGGAGTGGACGATCCCTCCCGCCGCCCCCTGAAGACGCGTTCGATGGCATGGGCGCGATCCATGTCAGGAAAACTTTCGGCGGCGGGATTCACTCCGAACACCATTTCCGCCCTCAGCGTCGTGTTTGCCGCTTGCGGGGCTGCGGCCTATCTCGCGGCGGGAGGAAAGATTCCTTGGGCCGCCGGTTGGATCACCGGGGCCGCCTGCATACAACTCCGCCTCATCTGCAACCTGATGGATGGCATGGTGGCCATCGAGGGCGGGCGGAAGAGCGTGACCGGGGACCTCTGGAACGAGATCCCGGACCGGCTGGCGGATGGCATCTTCCTGGTCAGCGCGGCTTGGGCCGTGGGCCTGCCGTGGGTAGGCGCGCTCGCGGCGTGGGCTGCCGTCATGACCGCCTACGTGCGCGCGATGGGTGCTTCCCTCACCGGGATCCAGGACTATTGCGGTCCTTTCGCGAAGCCGCACCGGATGGCGATCCTCACCATCGCCTCGCTGCTGACGGCGGCCGAACCGGCCATGGGCGGAATCGTTCCCCGCGGTGAGATCATGAGATTCGCCCTCTATCTCATCGCCGCAGGCACCTGCGTGACCATCTTCCGCCGGACCCGGCGCTTGGCCGCGAGGCTGAAGGAGGCCAAGCCATGACCGGCACGCTGCTGGCGTTTCTAGTCCGCCTGGCAACGGGCGTCCGGCTGCTCCCGGACCTGCCCGAAGACGGCAAGAGGCGGGTTTATTTCGCCAACCACGGCTCGCACCTGGACTTTATGGTGATCTGGGCGGCGCTTCCGGCGCGCCAGCGCAATTGGACCCGGCCGGTCGCCGCGGCCGAATACTGGGAGAAAGGCCCGGTCCGCCGCCTGCTAGCCTCCAAGGTTTTTAAAGCGGTGCTGATTCCCCGGAATCCCGCGCGCATGAAAGCCGAAGATCCGCTCGGTAAAATGGTAGCGGCCATCACGGGTGGCAGCGATCTGATCGTCTTCCCCGAGGGAACGCGCGGCGACAGCGGTGAGATCGCTCCTTTCAAGCCCGGCCTGCACCACCTCGTGACGAAGTGTCCGGAGATCCTGCTCGTGCCGGTTTTCCTGGAAAACCTCAGCCGTATCCTGCCGAAGGGCGAACTGCTGCCCCTACCCGTGATGGGCCAAGCGGTCTTCGGAGAACCCTTGCCTCATCCCGGAGAACACGAGAGCAAGGCGGATTTCCTCCAGCGCGCGCGCCAGGCGGTTCTGGAGCTCTCGCACGGAAACCTATCACCTTCTGACGATGCAGGATCCTGAATTACTCTATCTGGTGGGCGGCGTGGTCGCCGTCCTGCTGATCGCCACGATCATTACGAAGCTGCTGGTCCGGAAAGGCGGCGAAACTCCCGTCTTGGTGAATCTGCGCCAGCGCGTGAATGCCTGGTGGTGGATGATGCTGGTCTTCGGCACCTCCCTCGCCCTCGGCAAAGGCGGGGTCTTCGGCTTCTACACCATCCTCTCCTTCCTCGCGCTCCGGGAGTTCCTCACGCTCTCACCGACCCCGCGCGGCGATCATCGCACGCTCACCTGGGTCTTTTTCCTGATCCTGCCGCTCCACTTCCTCTTCGCCTGGGCTCCTTGGTACGGGATGTTCCTCATCTGGATTCCTGTTTACGCCTTCGCCTTCATCCCGATCCGCAGCGCCTTGGCAGGAGATACCGACCGCTTTCTGGAGCGGATGGCCCGGATCCAATGGGGCGTGCTCACCTGCGTTTATTTCCTGAGCCACATGCCGATGCTGCTCTACCTGCCAATCTCCGGCTACGAAGGGCAAAACGCCAAGCTGCTCTTCTTCGTCGTGCTGGTCACCCAAATCAGCGACGTGATGCAGTACGTCTTCGGCAAGCTGTTCGGGAAACACAAGGTCGCGCCGAACGTGAGCCCCTCGAAGACCCGTGAGGGCCTTTTCTACGGCGGCGCGGCGGCGACCCTGATCGGCACCGGCCTGTGGTGGGCCACCCCGTTTACCCCTGCCGTGGCCGCAGCAATGTCCGCGCTACTGGTGATCGCCGGATTCTTCGGCGGGCTGGTGATGTCCGCCGTGAAGCGTTCCCTCGGGGCCAAGGATTGGGGCCGGGGAATCCCGGGACACGGAGGAGTGCTTGATCGCTTGGACTCGCTCCTGTTCGCGGGTCCGGTGTTCTTCCACGTGCTCCACTATTACTTTGGCGCTCAGATGGCCTCGACCCACGGCCAACCGCTATGGATGAAGGACATCCTCTGGCTGTGGATGGACAAGTGATCTCCATCATCCCAGCCACGCCAGGAACTCCCGGTTCCCGTCCGTCCCGGTGATCGGCGAGTCGATCAGCCCCTTCCATTCCCGCCCGAGGTCTTCCGTGACGAAAGCCCGGATCTTCTCCACCGCGCGGTCATGCAGCGCCGGATCCCGGACGATGCCGCCTTTCCCGATGTCCTCCCGCTCCAGCTCGAACTGCGGCTTGATCAGGCAGACGATGGAACCGCCGTCCTCCAGCACGGAAAAAGCGGCCGGCAGGATCTTCGTCAGCGAAATGAAGGAGAGATCCATGACGATCAGCCGGACTTTTTCGCCCAAGGTCCCGACCTCCAGGCCGCGGGCATTGAACTGCTCCTTCACCACCACCCGCGGGTCGGTGCGGAGCTTGTAGGCGAGCTGGTTGGTCCCGACGTCGATGGCGTGGACCTTTGCCGCACCGCGCTGGAGCAGACAGTCGGTGAAACCGCCGGTCGAGGCCCCGATGTCCAGGCAGGTCCAGCCTTCCGGGGAAATTCCGAAGGCATCCAGCGCCCCCTCCATTTTGAAGCCGCCCCGGCCGACATATTTCGGCTTCTCCTTCACCTCCAGCGGGGCGTCCTCCGCGATCTTCGTGCTCGGCTTGTCCACGATCCGGTCTCCGCTGCGCACCTCCCCCGCAAGCACCAGGCGTTTCGCCTGCTCCCGGGATTCGCACAGTCCGCGCGCGACCAGCAGGGCATCGACTCTCTCTTTCTTCACAGGGGAAGGAGAAACCAGAGACCGGAGGCCAGAAACCAGAAAAAGCGCTCAAAACTTGGAACTCTCTGGTTTCTTGTCTCTTGCCTCTGGTTTCGTTCTTCCCTTCCATCCCGCGCGTGACCCGCCACCGCACCGACGATCTCCGCATTTCCGGCCTCAATCCGTTGATTTCCCCGGCGATCCTGAACTATTTCCTGCCGGTCAGCGAGGAAGCCTCGGAGCTGGTGGCCGCTGCCCGCGCGCAGTGCGATGCCATCCTGAAGGGCGAGGACGACCGGCTGCTGGTGATCGTCGGTCCCTGCTCGATCCACGATCCCGAAGCGGCGCTGGAATACGGGAAACTGATCAAGGAGCAGGCGGAGCGGCTGAAGGAGGACCTCTTCGTCGTGATGCGCGTCTATTTTGAGAAGCCCCGCACGACGGTGGGCTGGAAGGGTCTCATCAACGACCCCAAGCTGGACGACTCCTTCGACATCAACCACGGGCTGCGGGTCGCCCGCGGCCTGCTGCTGGAACTCGCGAACATGGGCGTGCCCGCGGGAACCGAGTTCCTCGACACGATCTCCCCGCAATACATCGCCGACCTCATCGCCTGGGGCGCCATCGGTGCACGCACGACGGAAAGCCAGGTGCACCGGGAACTCGCGTCCGGTCTCTCGATGCCGGTCGGCTTCAAGAACGGCACCGGGGGCTCGATCCAGATCGCGCTGGACGCCATCCAGTCATCCTCCCGGCCGCACCATTTTCTCTCGGTCACGAAGCAGGGGGTCTCGGCCATCGTTTCCACCACCGGCAACGACTCCTGCCACATCATCCTGCGCGGCGGGAAAAGCGGCCCGAACTACGAGGCGGAACAGATCGCCGAAGTGGAGAAAATGCTCCGCGAGCAAGGCCTGCCGCCCCACGTCATGGTCGATTGCTCCCACGACAATTCGCTCAAGGACTACCGCAACCACCCGCTGGTCGCCAACGCCCTGTCGAAGCAAATCGAGGAGGGCTCAAGGACCGTCGTCGCCGCAATGGTCGAATCGAATCTCGTCGAAGGAAACCAGAAGCTGGTGCCCGATCTCTCGAAGCTCACGCGCGGACAATCGGTCACCGACGCCTGCCTCGGCTGGGAAGACACGGTGGCGGTGCTGGACCGCTTCGCGGATGCCGTGCGGGCCCGGCGCGGCAAGTAAGCGGCAGGATCCGGTGGTGATTTACCGGATCACCACGCCCGGGAGCAGACTACTTCCCCTCTTCCTTCTTCGGCTCCGCCGGAGCCGGGACACCCTCGTTGATGGACTCCAGGATCGCGCCGGTAATGTCGGTGGCGTCCTTGGTATAAAGGAGGATGGGGACCATCGAGGTGCTCTTGCCGGTCTTGTCCACCACGTAGTCGAAGCCTTCGGCCTCCGCGTGCTTCTGCACCTTCACCCGGATTTCTTCCAGGATCGACTTCATCACGATGTTGTTCTGCTCCTGGAGAGCCCGGGTTTTCCGCTGGAGGAACTCCTCGAGTTCGGTCTGGAGGCCTTGGGCTTCCTGGACTTTCATCTGCCGGGTGGAGAAAAGCTCGCGCTTCTTGGCATCGGCGATGGTGGGATCGTCGAGTTGCTTGCCGAGATCCTTGGCCGCATCGGAAACCCCCTGCAGGCGGGTCATGCGCTCGGCCTGATCCTTTTTCACCCGCTCGACATCCCCCTCCATCTTGATCTTGGCTTCCTTGGTGCGGTTGTAGCTCTGGAAGAGCGCTTCCATGTCCACGGTGCCGACCTTCAGCCGGGCCTGCTGCGCATGGGAAACCCCGCCGAGCGTGACGGCCAAAGCGATGAATGGAGCGATGAGATGTTTCATGGGTTCCTTGCTGGCGATGCGGATGCCTAGCACCGGAAAGCGGATTGGGGAACTCCTTTTCGCCGGATCGCGGGCGCGCGGCCCGCGCGGGTAAATTCTCCGTAAACCCGCCGGTGCGAACTTGTTCAGGCTCAAGATCCGGCGCGATGGTGGATCGTTATGAAAACGATCACCGCACTATTGCTGCTGGCGGCCCCGGTTTCCGCCTACACGCTCCACGAATGGGGCACCTTCACGACCGTCTCCGGATCGGACGGCGTGCTCTTGGAAGGACTGGAGCGCGAGGAGGCGCCCCTGCCCCTCTTCACCTACTCCCATTACGGGCTGGAGAACGGAAACGTGCCCCGCCTGAACGGAATCCCCATGAAAGGCATGGGCCGACGCCCGGTGGCCGGCGTGACGGTGAAAATGGAGACGCCCGTGATCTACTTCCACTCGGACAAGGCCTTCGACGTAAAGGTGAAGGTCGGCTTCGAAGGCGGCACCATCAGCCAATGGTACCCCGACCGCAGCGGCGGGGAGATCATGACGCCCCTGCGGCCTCTTCCAAAGATCGTGACACCGGAAATTTCGAAGAGCCGGATCTTGGATTTCTCCCGGCATCGCAAGGGCTTCATCGAGTGGCAAGCGAAGGTCCTTTCCCCGGAGGAGTCGCGGGATGCCATCCTGTTCCGGCCCGGCGAGTCCTTGCACTGGATGCGTCCGCGGGTACCGGAGGCAAACGTCGTCCGGACCCCGAAAGGGGAAACGGAAGGCTTCCTCTTCTACCGCGGGATCGGGGCTTTCGACCCCGGCCTGACCACCACCGTGGGAAGCGATGAGACGCTGCGGCTGCAAAACCGCACGGGCGGGGACATTCCCTTTGCATTTGTCTTTGAAAGACAGGGATTGGTGATGAGCTGGAAGGTGCTCAAGGAAGGCCTGAATCCCGGGGAAACCGCCGAGGTTCCCCGCGACGCCTTGAACCTCGTCTCTCCCCAGCCGCCGTTTCCGGAAGTGCTTCCCGAGGCGGTATATCGGG
>CBIHMP010000110.1:0-11381 GCA_966211015.1 uncultured Luteolibacter sp.
AAGGCATCCCCGCCGTCACCGCGCACTGGCATCCGCTCGTAAAGATCGCGGACGGCAAACGCACCTCCCTGCGTCTGCCCTGTTTCCTGGTCCGGGGGAACCGGGTCGTACTGCCCTCCTTCGGCAGCTTCACGGGGGGCCAGATCATCGGGCCCGAGGAAGGCGACCGCTTTTTCGTCTATCCCGGCGACGACGTGGTCGAGGTGCCCGCGGAACTGGTGCGGGGGTAGCACCTCCAGGTGGTCCCGGCGGGAGCCGGGAAGGCCCGCGGAGGCTTCCTAACACCTTCTTCCACGTGGCATTTCCCCTTGCGGCGGCTCGGGCGGCTCTTTAGTTTCCGCGCCCTATGCCTCGGAGCTTGTTCCGCTTTTCCGGTCGCGCCGGCTTGCTTGCCTGCGCTTGCAGCATCGCCTTTCAGGCGGGGCCGGCGGCCGCGCAGCAGCAACCGGAGATCCCGCTCGCCCCGCTGCCGGACAAGAAAGCGGTTCCGAATTTCGACCCCTCCGACGTCTATTTCCAAGCCTGGCTTCTCTACAAGGACGGCGAGAAGCTCCAAGCGGACAAGAAGTACGTCGATGCGCTGGAGAAGTACAAGCGCGCGCAACAGCTCTTCGATAGCATCGGCACCTACTTCCCCACCTGGAAGCGGAACATGGTCGGCGGCCGCCGCGCGAAGGTGATCGAGGTCATCGGTCAGGTAGGTCCGCTCGCCCTCGCGGAAAACGAAACCAAGACCCGCAAGATCGCCGAGCTCGAAGGCGGGGTTCTCACCGGCGCGGTGGAGGGCGCGGCCCCTCTCGGTCCCGCCATCTTGCCCGCGCCCATCAAGCCGGCGCAAGAAGTGGAGACCCTTGAGTCCCGGCGCATCGCCGAACTGGAGGACAAGGTGAAGGTCCTTCAGGAGGAGCTCGCGGCCAAGCCTGCGCCCGCCCCTCCGCCTCCGGAAGCTCCCAAACCCTCCGGCGCCGATGCCGCGCAGCGGGAAGCGGCACGCGCCCACGACATCGCGAAGCAGCGCGACATCGCCCGCGCGGAACTCAAGCGCGCCCAGGACGAGCTCGCCCAGCTCCGCGCGAAATATGCCGCCGCCCCGGTACAAGAGGAGCTCGGCAAACTCACCGACAAGATCGAATCGCTGCAGAAAGACACCGCGGCGATGGGCCAGGCGCTCGGCAGGAGCCAGGAGGAAACCCGCGTCGCGCGCGAGCAGGTGGCAGCCCTCCAGGCAGAGCGCGCCCGGCTCGCCCAGCAGGCCGCCGATCTTCATCGGAATCTCGAAGTGGAACGCAAGGCGCAGGGCGACCTGATCGCCGCGCAGCAGAAGCAGCTTCGCAAGTACGAGGAAGAACGGCGCGCAGCCGATGCCAAATACGCGCAGGCCATGCAGCGGATCGCCTCGCTGGAAACCCAGCTTTCCGAAGTACGCGGGGCGTACGACGACCTGCGGCAGTCGCACGATTCGCTGGTGCGCGAGCGCGATCAAATGCGCGAGATGCTCAAGATGGAAGATGGCCGCCGGATCGAGGCGCTCATCGATCAGAGCATGGGCCTGGCGAAGCAGCTCCGGGAATCGGAGGAGACGGTCGAGCGCCTGAGGATGGATGTGACCGTGAGCCAGAACGAGCTTGCGGAATCGATGCGCGATTTCGCGATCGCGAAGGGCAACATCAACGATCTCAAGCGCGAGAAGGCCGCGCAGGAAAAGAGCATCGCCGAGCTGGAGGCCCGCCTCCGTCAGGAGGACAAGAATCTGGCCGACAACGCCGCCGATGCGGATCCCGCGGAAGCCGAGATGCTCCGCGACATCATCAAGAAGCAGCTCCGCATCCGCGACCGCCAGCGGCAGGCCAACCAGATGCTGCTGGATGCCGTGGGCGAGAAGGCCAAGGAGGACACCCGGATCGCCGATGCCCTGAAACTTTTCGAGCAAGCCGAACTCCCCTTGAGCGCGGACGAGTTGAAACTCGTCCAAGGCCACAAGGTGGACGACACCTTCGTATCCCCTTTCCGCCGCACCAAAAGCGAGGTGGATGCCAGCGTCGCGCAGCTCGAGCAGGAGAACCTGCCCTACACGGATGCCGCCAAGCGCGCCTATCTGAACGAGCGCTTCGAATCCTGCCGCGAACTCTTCGAACTCGTGCTGGAGCGCAACCCGGGCGACACCGAGGCGCGCTGCCGTCTTGGCAACGTGCTGATGCGCCTGGACAACCTTCCGGAGGCTTCGGAGACCTTCCGCCGCGCCGCGGAACTCAGCACGACTAATCCTTACGCCCACCGGATGCTCGGCTACACGCTCCTGGAAATGGGCGATCCGGTGCAGGCGATCGAGTCGCTGAAGAAGAGCGTGGAACTTGCCCCGTCCAACGCCAACGGCCGCGTGATGCTGGGCCGGGCCTACTTCGAAGCCGGTCAGGAAGCGGAGGCGGAGGAAGAGCTGAAATCGGCCATCGAGTTCGACGACACGATGCACGAGGCCCACTTCAACCTCGCCTATCTCTACGCGCAGCAGGGCAAGAAGAAGCAGGGACTTGAGTATTATCGGAACGCGGTCATCCGCGGAGCCGCGCCTGACATGGAGCTGGAGAAGAGCTTGGGGAATCGCGATCGGTGAAAAACGGTATATTTCCCGTAATTTCCTGCGTTTTTTGACCTTTTCTTTTGACAAAATGAGGTGCCCTGCGGCACTTCCCGGCCATGACTGAGTCTCTCCCGGTGCGTGTCTTCCCGGATCGAACCGCCGCCAGCCGTGCGCTGGCGGAAGAAGTGGCGGCGCTGGTCCGCGAGATCAACGGGGAAGGCCGTTCCGCAGTACTGGGCCTCGCAACCGGCCGCACGCCGCTCCCCTTCTACCGCGAGCTGATCCGCCTGCACCGCGAAGGCGGGCTGTCCTTCGCGAAGGTCGTCACCTTCAATCTCGACGAGTACCTGGGCCTGCCCGGCGACCACCCGGAGAGCTACCGCGCCTTCATGCAGCGCGAGCTTTTCGCGCACGTGGATATTCCCGCGGAGAATATCCACATTCCAGATGGGATGATCTCCGCAGCGGATTTGGAAGCCCATTGCGCCGCTTACGAGGAAGCTATCCGTACGGCCGGCGGCATCGACTTCCAGCTTCTCGGCATCGGCCGCACCGGCCACATCGGCTTCAATGAACCGGGTTCCCCGCGCGACAGCCGCACGCGCCGTGTCGATCTCGACCCGATCACCCGGCAGGACGCCGCCGCCTCCTTCGGCGGTTTGGAGAAGGTGCCGGAGCATGCCATCTCAATGGGCTGCGGCACCATTCTCGATGCCCGCCGGATCGCCCTCCTCGCATGGGGCCCCGCCAAGGCGGAAATCGTGAGGGAAGCGCTTGTCGGGCCGGTAACGGATCAAATCAGCGCGTCCTTCCTCCGGAAGCACCCGGACGCCACCTTCTACCTCGATCGGGAAGCTGCGGCGGCGCTGTAAGACGGCCAGCCGGTCGAGAGCCGGCGGCCTTCTCTCCCCCACCCCATTTTAGGGGGACGGGACGGCTTTCTACTGCCGCGCCAGGGAAAGCGCGTCCATGCTGCCCGGAAAGCATGTTCATTTCCCGCCCGGCTGTCCTTCTTGCTCTCGCCATGATTTCCCCGGCCCGTGCCGGTGTGAGCGGCCCCTATGGCCCGGATGCGTCCACGGTGCATCTGTTCCACTTCGATGAAGCCGCGGGCGGCAGCAGCGCCGCGAATGCCGGCAGCTCGACGGTCTCCTTGCTTGCCTACAGCGGCACCGCGGCCCCGGCGACCGCCGCCACCGCCCAGCCTGCCAGCACCGCCATCCTCGGTGCCGCGGCCTACTCCGAAGCCTTTGGGAAAGCGGCCGATATTTCCGCCGCCTCCCTCGGCCTCGGCCTGGATGCCGACGGCTCCGGGGGATTCGAGCCCGGCACCGCGACGAGCCCGGACTCCGTCACCCACGCCTCCCTCGCGGGTGCGGACGGCTCCTTCACCCTGGAGGCGCTGGTGAAGCTTCCCGCCATCACCGGATCCGTCCGGGAAATCATCAGCACGGATAGCTCGCAGGCGAACCGCGGCTTCCAATTCCGCATCGATTCCTCCGGGCAGCTCGAGTTCAATTTCATCACCGGTGGCGGCTCGGCGGCTTTCGCGGCGATCCCCCTCACCGGCACGCACGCCTTTGCCGCGGGCGAATGGTTTCACGTCGCGCTGGCTTTCGACGGCCCTGCGGGCACCTCCACGTTTTATTGGACGAGGCTGACCGCAGCCCCGATCCAAGCAAACGCCATCGGCAGTTCCGCGAGCGAGACCACCGTGGGCACCGTCACCGGGCCGCTGGTGATCGGGAATGAAGGCCGCGCGGCTTCCGGCGAGGGTTTGCTCGGCCAGATCGATGAGGTCCGCGTCAGCAGCGTGGCGCGCGGCGCGGGAGCCTTCCTCTTCGCCAGCGACGATAGCGATGACGACGGGCTCTCCGACGCTTGGGAGGTGCTTCACTTCGGGAATCTCGGCCAGGACGGCGACGATGATCCGGATGGAGACGACTACGACAACCTGGCCGAGCAAAACGGAGGAACCCTTCCCGGCGATCCGGCCTCGAACCCCGGCGACACCGATACCGACGGGCTCCCGGACGCCTGGGAAATCCAGCACTTCGGCGGTATCGCCGCTCAAAGCGGCACCGGCGATCCCGACGCCGACTTCGCGGAAAACGCGATGGAATATGCCGCGCACAGCGATCCCCTGGCCCCGGCGGATTGGCCGGACACCGACAGCGACGGGATGAACGACGGCTGGGAAACATTCCATTTCGGCAGTCTCGCCCCCGACGGCAGCGCGGACGCCGATAGCGACGGCTTCACCGACAAGCAGGAGCACGATGCGGGGAGCGATCCCGCGGATCAGGATTGGAGCCCGGCACGGGTACTGCTCGCGCACCGCTGGAGCTTCAACGGCGATCTGGCGGATAGCATCGGCGAGGAGGACGCGGTGATCGTCGATCCCGACGCGAACGCGGGGACGGGCGCGGCCGCGCTGGGTGCGGAGGATGTTTTGTTGGAAGGCGGCGCCCGCGGGGAAGCTTCCTACGTGGAGCTGGGCAGCGGCCTGCTGGGCGGGCGGAAGACGCCGGTGACCCTGGAGCTGTGGGCCACCCAGGTGGCGGTGCGGAATTGGGCGCGGATCTTCGATTTCGGCAGCGGTACCTCGGAGTATCTCTTCATGACCTGGACGCAGGGCACCAATGCGGCGAGCGATCAGGTGCGCTGGCTGGACGGCAGCTCCACCCTGTCGAACAATACCGCCGCTCCCTATACCGCCGGCACGAAGTATCATCTCGTGATGACCCTGGAGCCCAGGGCGGGCTCGGGCGGCACCACGCGCGTTACTTGGTACGCCGCTCCGGCAGACTCTTCCGTGCTGGGCGCGGCGAAGGGCAGCTTTGACACGCCGAACACCCTCGCCAGCCTGAATGACACGGCGAACTGGCTGGGCCGCTCGATGTACGCCGCGGACGCCACGGCAAACGCCCGCTACGATGAATTCCGGATCTGGGAAGGCAGCCTGACGGCAGCGGAGCGGGAGAATTTCCACGTCTTCGGGCCGGACGCCGCCTCCTATGCGGATAGCGATGGAGATCTGCTCCCGGACGCATGGGAAATGGGACGTTTCGGTGATCTGGACGAGGTCGCCACGGGCGATCCCGACGGTGACGGCCACGACAACGCCGCGGAATACGCAGCAGGCTCCGACCCCGCCACGCCGGCCTCCGTTCCCGGCGACCTCGATGGCGACGAGCTCGCGGACGCCGCGGAACTGCGCTACTTCGGCAATCTTGCCGCGACCCCCGCGGGCGATCCCGATGGCGACGGCGAAAGCACTTCCACGGAGCTGGCGAACGGCTCCGCGCCGAACAACCGTGCCTCCCTTTCCACCGACACGGATGGCGACGGCCTGCCCGATGCCTGGGAGACCGCCGCCTTCGCCACCCTGGAGTTCAACGGCGGCTCGGACCCCGACGGCGACGGCTTCGGGAATCTGCAGGAATACGAGGCCGGCACGATGGCCATGGATGCCTCCTCCCGCCCCGCGGGCACCGCCGTGCGTCTGGTCCCGCTGGACGATGGCGATCACGCCACCAGCGAATACGGCTACGCGGGAGCTTCCGCCATCAATACCGTTTCCTTCGTCCGCTCCTCCCTGAAAACCATAGGCGACCAGCAGTTCGTCACCTGGTACGGCCGCCACCAATACGATGCCGCCGCGAAATACAACAATACCATCTGGATCGGCCGCCGCACGCTCGGCTCCTCCGCGTGGGAAGTCTTCCGTCACCCGGTTTTCACCGCGAACACGATCACCGACGGCCACGATGTCATCAGCTACGGGATCGACGGCGACGGCTACATGCACGTTTCGTGGGGCATGCACGGGGATGCCTTTCACTACGCCCGCAGTATCGCCCCCGTCACCGGCACGGAGCCGATCGTGCTCGGCGCGGACACCACGATGACCGGGCGGGAGAACACGGTGACGTACCCGCAGTTCCTGAAGCTGCCGGATGGCGACCTGCTCTTCCTTTTCCGCGAGGTGGCTTCCGGAAACGGCGATACCTTCCTGAACCGCTACGACACGGCCACGCGCACCTGGGACAACGTCCACCGCAGCGGAAACACCCAGCTTCCCTTCATCAAGGGCACCGGCTGGACGCCGAACTACAACGCCTACCCGAACATGCCGCAGCTCGGCGGTGCGGACGGCGACGACCTGCTGCTCACCTGGTGCTGGCGCTACGAACCCGTGGGCGGCGACTCCCCGGCGAACGAGAACGGCTATCAGACGAACAACAATTTCGCCTTCGGCCGCTCTCCCGATGCGGGCCTGACCTGGCAGCGCCACGACGGCACGCCCTACGTGCTCCCGGTTTCCCGCGACGGCGAGAGCGGCGATCCCGCCACCGCGGCGGAGCACATCATGAACATCCCGGAGGGCAGCAGCCTGATCAATCAGGCCAGCATGTGCCTGGATGCCGCCGGGAACCCCGTGATCGCCTCGTGGTGGGCTCCGGAGGCCGCCGCCGGGAACCACCGCCGCCAATATATGGTGGTCTTCCGCGATGAGGTGGGCGTGTGGCAGAAGCGCGCGGTTTCCAACCGCACGCTCGACCCCGCCGGCACAAAGTACGACGAGAGCGCCGTCCGCAATCTCGGCCGGCCCATCGTGGTGACCGATGACAGCGGCCGGATCATCGTGGCCTACCGCGACAACGCCAGCACGAACGGTCTCACCGTGGTCCACAGCCTGCCGCAGGCGGAGGACCCGCAGCGGCTGGTATGGATCCAGTTGGACCTCAGCTCGGCGAATCTGGGAAACTACGAGCCGATCATCGACAACGAGCTCTGGGACCGGGAGCGGAAGCTGCATTTCCTCTATCAGGCCGCGGAGGGCGAGGGCTACACGGCCCCGGCGAATACCGCGTCGCGTTTCTCCATCCTGGAGTGGGACGCGGCCTCATACTTCGCGCACCGCCCCCAGCCGCAGGTGGCCTTCGCGGCGGATGAAGCGACGCTGAGGATCGCCTCCGAACCGAGCTGGGGCTACCGGCTCTGGAGCAGCACGGACCTGACGGAGTGGGAAGTGGTCGAGACCCGCGAGGGTACCGGTGAGGATCTCACCTTCACCCACCCCGCGGAGCAAGGAGACACGAAGCGCTTCTGGAAGGTGGAATACGTCGAGGGCGGCTTCTAGCCGTCGCCGCGCCGAGCTCCCGGAGCAAAGTTGGCCTACTTCCAGTCGATCTCCTTGGCGTCCGCCCAGAGATCCTCGAGGCCGTAGTAATCGCGCAATTCCTCGTGCATCACGTGAACCATCACGTCGATGTAATCGAGCACCACCCAGCGGGTATCGGCGTTACCTTCGGCGTTGGCGGGCTTCACGCCGTGCCAGTCTTCCACGTGGCCCCGCACGTCGCGCAGGATGGCGCGGAGGTGGGGCATCGAGGAACCGGAGCAAACGACCATGAAATCGGTGAGATTCGAGAGCCCGCGCAAGTCCCACACGCGGATCTTCTCCGCTTGGATTTCATCCGCCGCTTTCGCGCACGCCTTTGCCAATTCCAATCCTTCGATCGCCATAGAGTCCCGTCCGGGGCGCGGACCCTAGCGTGTCCGCGGCGCTTGGCCAATCAATTTAAGGCGCTTGAAGCCGGGAAACCGGGGGGCGCATTCCCGGGCCGCTCTCTCGGGAGGACGGATTCGAAAAGCGGGACTCCCCGGGACCCGCGGACAAAGCAATGACTCTGGCGGACACGCTGCGGCATCATCAGACGGCTTAATCCACGGATAGATATCAAGTGTATTTCAGTTAAATTAGAGCTCCGCGCCACCAAACAAATAAATCGCCATTTTGCAAATATGATATCTTGACCCCCTGTCACCAGATGATAGGCGTAGCCCAACCTCCCCGACCACATGTCTATAATCCCCCTCCAGTCAAAGTTTGCCGTTTGCATCCTCGCCCTCATTTTCACCCCTAGCTGCGCACCTCTTTTACAGAGCGAATCAGTCAATCTTCGGCAGCACGCCGTCGATTACAATATGGCTCAAATCATGGACAATCTAATTAGAGGAAGCAAAGGGCAATTGATGCTCCACGTGGACGTGGATACGATCACGACCAATGTAAAGGCCAACAATTCCGCTGGTTTTGCCGCCGGACGAACATCAGCGGCAAGCGGCGAGATCACCCGGCTTGCAACTTCCGAAATGGTGGTATCCAAAGTGGCAAGCGTTATTACCAAACCGATAGGCCTCAGTGGCGGCTCGACCTTGGAAGGCAGCTTGAATTCTCAAGCCAAGCCCTCTAAAGATTTCCTGATCTACAAGTCTTATTTGCAATTCTTAAACTTGAGAACCGGGCAAGATTTAGCTGACGCCCCCATTAATTATCAAGTGGCCAGCGGATCATCCTCACTAAGAACCGCGAAATCGGAAAGCGACATAAAGGAGCCTTATATCACCGGAACTGTCGTCAAAACCGATGGTCTTTGTTACTACATTCCGCAAGAATTTCAGCAGCAATTTTTTCAGCTAACGCTGGCAATTTTAGGTAAACTTGACCCTACCGGCAAAGCCCCCGTGCCGACACCGGGACAAAAGCAAGTTACCCTACCCGGAGTTGAAATCCCGAGTCCCGAAAAAAGCAGCTTTAAGGAGCTCCTGCAGGACGAAATCCAAGATGAGATCCAGCGGCAGGCGGAGTAGAGTGGCTTTCCGCTGCTACGGAACGGAGCAAGACTCTTGGGCGGCGATTTGATCCGGATTGGGTTACGAACGTGGAGGATAGCGGATTCGAACCGCTGACCCCTTGCATGCCATGCAAGTGCTCTACCAACTGAGCTAATCCCCCTTACGTCGTGGCGGCCTTTGCGGGGCCGCGTGCGGGCGGTTTGGTAGGAGATGGACCCGGGCCGTGCAAGAGGTTTTTTCACGAATCCGAAAGACGCCGGATGAAGGCGGCGACGGCGTTCGTCGCGGCGGCGTGGATGGCGGGATCCGGGACGGCGGAATCCGCCTCGTCCGCCCGCACGACCGGCCGGGTCGCGACCCGCACGGCGGGGAGCCCGACCTCGAAAAGAACGGAGGAGAGGTCGAAATCGTCTTCCAGACAAATGGCTTCCGCCCCGGCGACCTCGCCGAGGCCTTCGACCCGGCGGAACGCCCGGCTTTCCGCATCGCGGGAGCTGACCATGAGTTCCCGGGCGGCACCGGTGGATTCGACCACGAGGACCTCGGAGGCGGTTCCGATCCGCTCGCGGAGAACCGCGCAGGTCTCGAGGACCGGGGAATCCGGATCGTAGGCATGGGGCAGGAAAGCGAAGCTGACGGTCCGGTGCGGCGAGCTACCCGCCAAGGCGTGCGCGGCGGCGAGGACGCTGGCAACGCCGCTGGCATTCGCTTCCGCGCCGGGCGAGCTTGGGCGGGAATCATAGCCTGCGACCACCCATAGCGGCCCGGCTTTCTTTTCCTTTCCCCGCAAGGTGACCACGATGAGCGGCCATGCACCCGCGGGAGTGCCGGGGGCACGCACGCGCTCGATGGCGTAGCCGGCGTTGCCGGGGCCGAGGGAGCCCTCGATCATGGCGGCGGCGCGGTTCAGGCCCTGCACCCCGGACGGGCTGGCCGTGTGGCGTTCGCCGACGAAGCCTAGCAGCTTCCCCATGTCATCCCGCAGGCCCTTTTCGCTGACCGCGGTGGCGAATCTGGCCTGCTCCTCCGCCTCCGCGGCGGCTTGCTTGCGGAAATAGATCCAGATGCCCGCCCCGCCGGAGACAGCGAGCCAGAGCGGAAGCATCCAGAGCAGCAGGAGGACACGGCGGTCGCGGCGCGGGGCAGATTCCTCGGTCACGGCCCCATCCCTCCGCCAAGGGGCGAAAGGGCGCAAGGCCGGAGCTTCCCCGGCGGTCCGTTTCGCGGTTTTTTACATTGCGCCCCCGCACCGGCACGACTCCCTTGCGGCCATGTCGTCGCTCAACATCCCCCAGACTTGCGGCGTGATGCTGCTGCCCGACTGCACCCTCTTTCCCCACGGCGGCCTTCCCCTGCACATTTTCGAGGACCGCTACCGACAGATGCTCGATGAGGCGCTGGAGGGAACCTGCTTTTTCGCGGTGGCGAGATTGATGGGAAAAGAAATGGAAGATCCCTCCCGCTGCGTCGCGCCGATCGGTACGATGGGGCTGGTGCGCGCCTCGCGGGAACTGGAGGACGGTACCTCGAACCTGCTGTTGCACGGGGTGATCCGGGTGCGTTTCATCGATTGGCTGGAGTCGTCCTATCCGAAAGCCCGGATCGAGCCGGTGCCCTCCGTTTTCGAGCCGCCGTCGCAGGTCAATGGGGCTCTGGAAGCGCTCCACGAGGCGGTGCGGAAGATCACGGCCGATCTCCCGGACGAGGTGCGGGAGGCGCTGACGAACATGACCTCCCAGATCGACGATCCCTCGATCCTGGCCGACGTGATCGCCCAGCAATTCCTGCACGATCCGGACGAGCGCCAGGATCTGTTGGAAATGGAGTCGGCGGCCGCGCGGATCGCCTGGATCTGCAAGAAATTCGACACCCGGTGAACCCGACCCGGCACGGTGTTTCGAGCGCTATCTGCGCCTTCGTCCTCTGGGGAGTGCTGCCGGTTTTCTGGAAACAACTGGGCTTCCTGCCTCCCGTCTCGATCATCGCGCACCGCACGCTGTGGTCGCTGGTACTGCTGGTCCCCCTGCTCGTTTATCAAGGGCAATTCAGAACGATGCTCCGGGGCATCTCCTCCTGGCGCGGGGCCGGGTGGCACCTGCTTTCCGGGGCGCTGCTGGCATCCAACTGGCTGCTCTACGTGTGGGCCACGCTCAATGGC
>CBIHMP010000111.1:0-11255 GCA_966211015.1 uncultured Luteolibacter sp.
TGGTCGAGCATTCCTCGGAGCAGTTCCTTGGCATTAGCGGCTTTCCGGCGGAAAGGGGTCTCTATCTGACCATTGTTGTAGCGGGGGGGCTGCATCGCTCGGTCGATGGCTAGTTTGGCTTCGCCGCGGCGGAGGATCGGGCAGGGGCGCGGGCCCGGCAGCGACCGGAGAAACGGACGGGGGCTCCGGGAGCGGCGGCGCGGTGATGCTCTGGCGGCAGCCGGGGCAGGGACCGGTCACTCCCGCCAAGGCCGAGGGCACCGTGAGCCGGAGATTGCAGTGGGGGCAGCCGAAGGAGAGGGTTTCGGGGGAGGGCATTGAAGAAAGCGCAGCTTCAGGAAGCGGACGCTATCGGAACGGGAAAGAGAGGTAAAGTGAACATCGGCGCGGGCGGGGTACGTGAAAAAGGCGGACATCGCGTCCGCCTCCTTCGAAATTCGTCCATCGTCCCCCTCAGTGTTCCAGCGGGCTTTCGCCCGAGGCGTCACCGAGATGCGAGGAACGGTCCGGCAGGAATTTCTTGAAGCGCGTCTTGTCGATCGCCTTCATGTAGGCTTCTTCCGGAGAGATCACGCCTTCCTGGAGCCGGTTCCAGATGGACTCGTCCATGAACTGCATGCCCTCGCCCTTGCCGCCGGTGATCACGTCGTAGAGCTTCTGGGTGGCACCCTCGCGGATGATCGCGGAGACCGCGGGCGTCGCGAAGAGGATCTCGTGAACGGCCGTCCGGCCCGGCTTGTCCACGCGCTTGCAGAGGAGCTGGGCGAGCACCCCGCGCAGCGATGCGGCGAGCATGGTGCGCACCTGCGACTGCTGGTCGGCGGGGAAGACGTCGATGATACGGTCCACCGTCTTGCGCGCGTTGTTCGTGTGGAGGGTGCCGAAGACCAGCAGGCCCGTTTCCGCCGCGGTCAGCGCGAGCGAAATCGTCTCAAGGTCCCGCATCTCGCCCACCAGCACGATGTCGGCATCTTCACGGAGCGCGGCGCGCAGGCCGTCGGAGAAGGTTGGCGTCTGGATCGGCACCTCGCGCTGGGTGATGATCGAGCGCTTGTTGCGGTGCACGAACTCGATCGGCTCCTCGATGGTGATGATGTGCCGGTTGTAGTTCGTGTTGATGTAGTCGAGCAGCGCCGCGAGCGTGGTGGACTTGCCGGAACCGGTCGGGCCGGTGACGAGCACCAGACCGGAGCGGATGTGGCCGAACTGCTTCACCACTTCCGGCACGCCGAGCGATTCGAGCGACATGATCTCGGTCGGGATCAGCCGGAAGACGGCGGCGAGGCCGCGGTTTTGCTTCAGGTAGTTGCAGCGGAAGCGCGACTCCTCATCCATCGAGTAGGCGAAGTCGAGGTCGCCGGTCTCGAGATAGCGCTCGAAGGCTTTCGGGTCGCAGATCTCCTCGAGCATTTCCCTGAAATCCTGCCCCCCCAGCACCGGCTGGTCGGGGATGGGAACGACGGAGCCGTGCTTGCGGACCTTCGGCGGCTGGCCTTCCGAAAGGTGAAGGTCGGAACCCTTGTTCGCGACGAGGTATTGGAAATAGGCGTCGATGCGGGCCATGGCAGGTATCGCGGGAAATCAGGATTGGAAGAAATTGCGCATCTGGTTCTTGTCCTCGCTGCGGAAGAGCGCTTCTTCCTGCGTGATCAGGCCCTTGATGTAGAGGCGCCGGAGGGACTCATCCATGGTGATCATGCCGACGTTCTTGCCGGTCTGCATGATGCCCGGGAGCATGAAGGTCTTCCCATCGCGGATGGTGGCGGAGACGGCGGCCGTATTGACCAGGAGCTCGAGCGCCAGCACGCGGCCCTGGCCATCGGCACGGGGTACGAGCTGCTGGGAAAGGATCCCGCGCAAGGACTCCGAGACCATGATGCGGATTTGTTCGCGCTGGTCGGTCGGGAAGACGTCGAGCACGCGGTCCAGAGTCCGGGGCGCGTTGCCGGTGTGGAGCGTGCCGAGCACCAGGTGACCCGTTTCCGCGGCGGTGAGGGCGAGCGAGATCGTTTCCAAGTCGCGCATTTCACCGACCATGATCACGTCCGGGTCTTCCCGGAGGGCACCGCGGAGCGCCTTCGCGAAGGACTCCGTGTGGGTGTGGACCTCGCGTTGGTTCACCTGACAGCCCTTCGATTCAAACACATACTCGATCGGGTCTTCCAAGGTCAGGATGTGGTCGTCGCGGTCCTGGTTGATGAAATCGACGATCGCCGCCAGCGTGGTGGACTTGCCGGAGCCAACCGCTCCGGTGATGAGAATAAGGCCGTTGTGGTAGCGGGTCAGCGGCGTCAAGTGCTCCATCGGGAGATCGAGCTCCTCCATGCTGCGGAGCGTCGAGTTGATGATCCGGAAGACCATGTCGTAGCCGAGACGCTGCTTGACCACGGACGCGCGGAAGCGGCCCTCGCTGTTCGAGTAGGCGAAATCGACATCGCCCTTTTCCTGGAGACGGTTCCATTCGCGCTCGCCGAGAAAGGACCGCGCGAGCTTCTCCGTTTCCTGCTCGGTGAGCGGGGGATGATCGGCCCAGATCGGCAGGAGTTGACCGAAGCGACGCCAGGCCGGCGGGAAAGCCGTCGGCAAATGGACGTCGGAACAATCATACTCGCGGCCGAGTCTGAGATAGTCGTCTACGTGGTCGAGAACGCGGTGCTCGGACATGTGGGCGAGCTTTAGAGCGGGAAGAACCGGAGATGGGAAGCGGGAACTTTCACCATGTCTCAAGAATGTCACCTGCTGTCATTACGCGGTATTGCAAAGCGCCTGCGGGCCTCCTGCATGGCCCAGTTTTGGAGTGCGGGGCGCGCGAGGGTCAAGGCACCTCCCAGCACCAGGCCAAGCAGGCCCTTCTTGGCCTTTTCCGCCGCGGGACGGCGTCTTTTGAAAATGGAGCTGGCGAGAAAGCCGGCACCAAGGGAGCCCCCGAACCACGCCAGCGGCTTGGAAAGGATCGAGTCCTTCACCCGGGCGGGAACATCAAAGCGGCGGCGGAGCTCGGAGAGATCCGCGGCGAGCGCCACGCGGGAAGCGGCTATGCGTGCGATCAGTGCTTCGGCCTGTCCTTGAGATTGAGAAGCCATTCGCGGTCTTTGGAGAGTTCGGTTTTCGTGAGCTGGAAAGCCGGCGGGGCGGGCCGGCGCAGGACAGCGGCGGCGATCCCGGCGATCAGAAGATGGAAAACGGCGGCACCGATGGCCACGAAGTGCCATCCTACCCCGTCTCCGGCGGTTGCGATCCAGCCGATGACGCCGGCGACCGCCGCCATCCAGGCGATCATCGCGCAGCCGGTGATCACGCCGATGAGGATACCGCTGCGGGCGGCCGTCTTTCCTGCCTCCCGGGCCTCCATGGAGAGGAGTTCCAAACGGGCGGAGACGAACTCCACCGCGGACTCCCGCCACGAAGAGGGGGGGGCGTGCATTTCGGTGTCCGGATCTTCGGTCATGAGATCAAATGGCCCATGCGCGCGCGGTGTCCGGCACGCAGCATGGGCGGTCCGATTGCTTGCGCCTCAGCGGCGGGCGATGAGGCCGATGACGAAGCCGAGGCCGAGAGCACCGATGACGCAGCGGGTGGGATGCTGGCGGATGTAGTCTTCGGTCGTGATGTGGATCTCCTTGGCCTTCGCCCGGGTTTCGCGCCACTGCTCGTCCGCGGCAGTGCGGATCTGCTGGGCCTTTTCCCCGGCCACGTGCTTGAGCGACTCGGCCTTTTCGGTGGCGGCGCTCTTGAAGGCGACGGCCTTCTCGCTGGCGACATCGCGGAAGTGTTGCACCTGTTCGGTGGCCCGCTCCTTCAGGGCCTTGGCTTGATCGCCGGCCTGATGGGCGAGGTCTTTCGCCTGGTGGGCGATTTCCTTGGCTTTTTCACCGGCAGCGGCGCGGAGGTCGTTGGCGGCCTGGCCGACGGAAGGAGTCTTGGAGAAGCCGGCCTCGGGATCGAGCGAACCGGCGCTGGTGGCGAAAGTGTCTGACATGACTATGGATGGTTAGGAGTGCTCCGCGGACCGTGTGATGGTCCCGCCAAACGCTGGCACGGATAGCATGGGCGCGCAAGGAAGGATCTGACGCCCGCCCCCTGGCGGAGACGAGGCGGAGAGCCGCGCCTTCCGCCTGGCCGACCGGTCTCCGGCGCGTTCTCAGGGTCGTCCCGGAGGTCTCCCCACGCTCCGGGCTTTCGGCGGGGCCGTGAGCTTCTCCTGCTCGTCCTCCGGCGGAGAAGTGAACATCACGTTGTCCCACTTCGGCTCGCGCAGGGGGCCCGCTCCGCGGAACTGGAAAAGTCCGTAGAAAGGTTTGAGCGGCAGCGTGATGACGCCGAGCAGGCCGCGCGCGTTCATGCGCAGGGTCATGTCCAAGGTCTTCCGATTGAGGTCGGCCACGGCGTCACCGGTGAAGACGAGCGAGGGCGTGGCGGTTTCAAAATCATTGGTGCGGAGGACGCCGTCCTTCACCTTGAAGGTGCAGAATGCTTCCTTCGCCTCCTGAAAGCCCGCCTTGCGGTTGGCAAGCACCGCTGAAAGCACCGGTGAAAGCGGCCCGAAGATCGGCACCGAGAACAGCTCGCCTTCTTCCAAGGCAACCAGTCCTTCCGCATCGAGGCCGGCCGGGCCTTTCCCCCGCTGCTCGAGCTCGATGCGGCCGGTGACGAAGCCTTTGGCCACCTTGTCGAAGCCGCAATCCTTCGAGATCTCCGGCAGGCTGAGGCGGGTCCAGTCCAGCTCTCCTTTTACCACGTCGTCGCCGTCGTAGCGGACGTCGAATTTTCCGCGCACCGGTCCTTCGTAAAGGCTGAAGGAGAGGTCGTTCACTTCGGTGTGGCCGGGGAGGACCCGCACTTCGGTACCGAGATCGCTCAGGCGCAGATCGGTATCCGCGAATTTGTAGGAGACCTCGCCGGGGGTGCTGCCCTTCACCCGGAAGTCGGTCTTCGGCGAGCCGCGCTTGAAAAGGCCGATGACGCCCTCCGCTTCCAGCTTCGGAGGCTGGTGAAAGCGGTATTGCTCCAGATGGTCGGCCACTTCCGGGAGGAACATCCGCAGTACCGGTGCGGGCCAGATGCTGCCCTTCACGTCCTCGAACACCAGGGTTCCCGGGCCGCTCTCCCAGCGGACGCTGGCCGCGGAGGCCTTGCCGCTCATCGGCCCGCCATGGGCTTTTCTCATGGCGTAGCCGGAGTAGTCGAATTCGACCGAACCGTCGTGGAAATCGAGGAAGTCGTGATTGAGCATCATCTTGGTGGTCGCCCACAGGAAGGGCGTACCCTTGTAGCTCATGTTTTCCGCCCTCACTTCGCCGACGGTGGACCAATCGTGCTTGTCATGGCGGTTGAAGCGGCCTTCGACACGGCCGGATACCGCCGGGTTGTCGTTCTCGGAGAAATCGGAGAAAATCCGGCCCAGCGTTTGTCCCTCGAAAAGGCCCCGCCAGACGCTCACGCGCAGGTTTGTCGAGACTTCGTAGCGCACTTGATCCGGCTCCACCAGCAGCCGGGCGTTGAGGTGGCCGTCCGGGCGGGTGGCTACCACGTTGTCGAGGTAGAGGCGCTCGCCATCCCAGGAAATATCGCTTTCCAGGCGGGAGGCGGAATGGTCGGCGAATTTCACGTCGCTCGCGGCGAGGTGGCCGATCAAATGAAAGTCCGGCGGCGCGTCTTCCGGCCACTCGAAATTCCCGCGCGCGGTGATCTCCGGGCGGGATTGGAAGCTGACCTTGTCGAGGATGCCGGCCGCGTTGACCTCCTTCAGCAGTGCCGGGAGTTCCAGGTTCGACCTCGCATCGAAATGCCCGGAACGGGTGGCCAGGTCGTATTCCATGCGGCCTTTCAGCGCGCCCCCGCCGTCCTCCACATCGAGCGATTCCAGCACCAGCAGGCGCCCGCGCATTTCGCCCGCGGCTTCCACCCGGGTGAGGGCGATGCCGCCGCGTTCCATGCCATCGCTTTTCAAGGAAAGATCCGCGCGCACGGACTTCGGGTCATCGAGGTCGCCTTCCAAGCGGATCCGGATGACCGGCGGCTTCGCGGGCTCGAAGCTCCACGGTTCTAGCAAGCCGATCACGCGGGACAGGAGCTTGCGCCGGTAGATCTGCGCCTCCTCGTTATCCATGTCCTTGACGGACAGTCGCTGCCGGTAGCCGAGGAGAAAGGCTTCGAATTCCAGGCGGATGCCGCCGATATCCCCGCGGGCATCGAGGATTTCCAGGCGGCGGCCGCCGGGCATGAGCACGCGGCCGCTGGCATTGCTCACCTCCAGAACCTTCGAGTCCGGATCATCCGGATCCGCGGGCAGTGCGAGGGAGCCGCCGATCAATTCCAGACGCTCCACGCGGACGTCCCCCCGGGCCAGCTTCGAGCGGTCCACGCTGACGACCACCTCCTTCGCGCGGGCGATCACCCGCTGGCGGGACTCGTCTGCATAGACGCGGATTTCATCCGCCTCGATGCCCCGCAGCGGCCAATAGCGGAGCTTGCCGATGTCCGCATGCAAGCCCTGTGAGGCGAGCGCCTGTTCGATCCTCGTGCGCCAGGTGTCCGGGAGGCCCGTCCGGTTCACCCACCACAGGCAGCCTGCCGCGGAAATCATCGCGGCAAACAGCAGCAACGCGACCAGCGTCCTGAGCTTGTGGATGATCCGGATGTGTCTCACGCGGCGGGGGAATGAGAAATCAAAACCCGCGGAATGAACAGCGGGAATGCCCGTTCCGAAGGCCTGCTTGCACTTCTTGCTCCCGCTCCGGCTTCTTTTTCGCTAAGCGACGGGTATGAAGAGCAGCTCATCCCCTTCGCGGCGCTTCCTTGGCGGCAGCGGCATGATTCTCGGGCTCCTTGCATTGGCTATCGCTTTCCTCTCGCCGCAAATCGCGCGGCGGATTGATCCACCATCGAAACCGGTGGAGGAGGTGGTGGTGGACTTGGCAGGCCGCTTGGCGGCTGCAGCGAAGGCGAAGATGAAAGGAGAATCTTATATAGCCCCGGCCTTCGAGGCGAAGCCGGCTCTCCCATCGAGGTATCTTTACCCCGGCGTGATTCTCGGAGGAATTTGCGCCGCCGGTCTGGGGATCGCCGGTGCGATGAGATCGGAGGATCGCTTTTTCGCCGGGGGTGCGATTGCTCTCGGGACAGGGGCGGCCCTGGTGCAGTGGTCGATGATGCTGGTGGGGGTCTTGGTTTTGATTTTCCTGGTTTGCGCGGTTGTTGCCGCCTTCGGAGCCTCATTTTGAACAGGGTACCGTAGGATTTCGGCTCTTTTGGAACTTGGAAGTTTCCGGTGAAACTTCAATTTCGCGCCGTGCGGTTCATCGTCCTGGGTAGCGGTAGCGGGGGGAATGCGGCGGTCGTGGAGGCCGGCGGCATCCGCCTGCTGATCGACGCAGGCCTCTCCGCGAAGCAACTGGTGGATCGCATGCGCGCCAGCGGGGTGGAGCCTTCCACACTCAGCGCCGTGCTGCTGACCCACGAGCATGGCGATCACGTGCGCGGCCTGCGCGTCCTGATGAAATCGCTTTCCGTGCCGGTCTATGCGACCCCTTCGACTTCACGGTTGGTGCGGGACGGCGGTGTGGACGGGGCCTCGTGGAAGATTTTCGAGTCGGGCGGCTCTTTCCAGCTCAACGGACTCTCCGTGCAATCTTTTGCCGTGCCGCACGATGCGGTGGAGCCGGTCGGTTTCGTTTTCCGCCATGAAGAGCGGGTCTTCGGGCTCCTCAGCGACACCGGGCACGTGACGAAACTGATCACGGAGCGCCTGAGGGGAGTACACGCGCTTTTCGTGGAGGCGAACTACGACGACGCCCTGCTGGAGGCGGACATGAGGCGCCCGTGGTCCACGAAGCAGCGGATCTCGTCGCGGCACGGGCATCTTTCGAACGCACAGACGGCTGCGCTGGTTAGCGAACTGGTGCCCGCGGGCTTGCGGCGCGTGGTGCTCGGCCACCTGAGCCGGGACTGCAATTGCCCGGTGAAAGCGGTGGAGGTTATCCGGAAGGGAGTGCCGGATCTTGCGGAGGTCGTCTGCGCGGAGCAGGACCGGCCGTGCGGGTGGTGGGATTAGAGTTTTTCCAAGCGCGATGCCCCCTGACCTTCTCCAAGTCCGCACACCCTTGGTGAACTTCCATGTGTTGCGCGACGTCTCGGGCCTCTATCTATTGGATGCAGGATTTATCGGCGGAGCGTGGGCGCTGCAACGGGGGCTCCGCCGCGCCGGTTGGGAGCGAGAGCGCATCCGAGGGATCATTCTCACCCACGGCCATCTCGATCACATTTTCAATGTCGCGCGGATTGCACGGGAAACCGGTGCATGGATCGCCGCACCCGAGGGTGACGCTGGTCATTATGCCGGAAAGCCCAGATATCGTGGATGGGGGAAAGTGACGGGTCTTATGGAATTTTTGGGCCGGGCAATGCCGGGCTTCGATCGCTTTACTCCCGACCGCTGGGTCGAGGACGGGAACCTCATCGACGTATGGGGAGGTTTGCGCGCCGTCCATCTACCGGGACACACCACAGGGCACACCGGATACTATTCAGAGCGGTGCCGGCTTCTTTTCTGTGGCGATCTCTTCGCGAGCTTTCAGGGCTTCGCGCATCTGCCGCCGGGAATTTTCAACTCGTGTGCCCATCTGAGCTCTTCGAGTTTGGCCAAGGCATTGTCGTTGGATCTGGAAGGCGTGATTCCAAATCATTCGGACAGAGCCGATCCGGACACCCACCTGGCAAGGTTGCGGAAGCTCGCCGCAGTCGCCGGATAGCCGTGTTCGTGGAAATATCCTCGACCCTCTGGCCCGGCGGAACGATGAAGGCAGGGGGAGCGTGCTTTGCTCATTTCGCGATGATCCGGAAAATCCTGAGACGCTTCGGAGTCGGACTGTTGGCCACGGTTATCGTGGTCGGCTCGTTCGGGGTGTGGGCGTATTTCACGCAGAGGAAGATGGATGCGAGGGAGCAGGAAGTCCTCGACCGGCGCTATCCGGTGAAGGCGGGGAAGCCAAAAGCGAAAACGCTCCCGGCTCCTCTGCCGGTTCGCGAGGCGGCCGGGTACGGCATTCGCCCGGAAAGTCCCGGTGCCGCGAGGGGAAAGTAGGGTTTAGCTTTCTCCCTCCTGCAGCGCTGGCGTGGCGGACGCAGGGCGGACGGAGGGGAGGAAAAGGGCGATCATGCCGAGGAAGAGCAATGCGCCTCCGAGGTAGAGGAGGGCGGTGCTTTCGCTGCCGGTCTTGTCCTTGATCTCGCCCACCAGCCTGGGCCCGAAGTAGCCGCCGAGATTGCCGACGGAGTTGATCAGCGCGATGCCTCCCGCGGCGGCGGTCCCGCTCAGATAGCCGGTCCCGAGCGCCCAGAAGGGGCCGAGCGTCGATTTCTGGCCTGCCAAGGCGACGACAAGCCCGAGCATGGCCAACCAAGGATTTTCAGCGAGCGCGGCGCAGGCGAATCCCGCCGCCGCGATGAAGGCCGATACCGCGAGATGTCCCTTGCGATCGCCCGAGAGATCGGAGCTCTTGCCGACAAAGATCATGGCGGCTCCCGCGACCAGATAGGGGACCATATTGATCATGCCGACCACGAAGTCGCTCCCTTTGGAGAGACCCTTCGTGATCGAGGGCAGCCAGAACTCGTAGCCATAGCCCGCGACGTTCACGAGGAAGTAGAGCAGGCACAACAGCCACACGCGCGGGCTGGTGAACGCGTCGCGCAGCCGGTGTTCCTTGATCGCGCTGGCGCTGCGGGCTTCACCCTCCAATTTTGCCAGAAGCCATTTCTTCTCACGCGGTGCCAGCCACCGCGCGTCCGCAGGCCCGTTGGGCAAGACGAAGAGCACGACGAGTCCCATGATGATCGCCGGGATGGCCTCGATGAGGAACAGCCATTTCCACCCCTCCATCCCGCCGATGCCGTCCATCTGGAGCAGCGCGCCGGAAATGGGGGATCCGATCACGCCCGCGGCGACTCCGCCGAGGGCGAAAAGAGCGATTGTTTTCGCCCTTTCCTTCGCTGGAAACCAGTAGGTGAAATAGAGGATGACGCCCGGGAAGAAGCCTGCCTCCGCGGCTCCCAGCAGGAAGCGCATGATGTAGAACATCTTGACGCCGTTGAGGAACACGAAGGCCATCGACACGATGCCCCACAGGATCATGATCCGGGCGATCCAGATGCGGGCGCCGAACCTCTGGAGGGCCAGGTTGCTGGGAAGCTCGAAGATGAAGTACCCGATGAAGAAGAGCCCGGCTCCGGTGCCGAAAACCTCGCCGAAGATCTTCGGATCGACGCCGAGCACTGGCTCAAGATGGGATTTCGCGAAGCCGACGTTGATCCGGTCGATGTAGGCGATGATATAGCAGAAGAAGAGCAGCGGGACGAGGCGCAAGGTGATTGTCCTCAGGACCGCACGCTGTTCCCATTCGGCGAGTTCCTCGGAGGCGTGGGGAAGATTTTCCATGGGTTAGCGAGCACCTTCCGGAGAGGGGCGCGGGCCCGCAAGGTCAAAGCCTGTCCCGGCCGTGCCAAAAGATGCAGGCTGCAACGAAAGGGATGGATGCGGAATGCACGATGCAGAAGCGGGAGTTCCGACAAAGCCGTATAAGCCTATGGATACCAGTGGAAAACCGGCGGCGGCACGAGGGCTGCGGATAGAAAGGCGAAACGAAAAACCCGTCGCAATGAGGCGGCAGGAACTCCCACCGAGCTATGATCACGAACCTTGAACAGCTTTACTTCGATCAGCTCCGCGATCTCTACAGCGCGGAATCGCAGCTCATCGCCGCTCTCCCGGATCTGACAAACAGCGTGACCGACCCCGAGCTGAGAAAATCTTTCCAGAAACACATCGGGGAGACACGGACTCACCGGGCGCGATTGCAGGATATCTTTTGCCGTCACGGTCTCAATCCCGGAGGGGAAGAGTGCGAGGCGGTGCGCGGGCTGATCCGGGAAGCGCGCAAGCACGTCTGCCGTGCGCGGGCCGGAACCGTGAGGGATGCGGTGTTGATCGCCGTGGCCAACCGGATCGAACATTATGAGATCGCCGGCTACGGCACGGCCCGGGCCTTCGCGGAGTGCCTGGGCTATGCGGACGATGCGGATGTTCTGGGAACCTCGCTGGAGGAGGAAAGCGACGCCGACGAGGCCATCACCCGGATCGCGACGGGAGGACTTTTCAGCGTCGGAATCAACGAGGCGGCGGTTATGACGGCTTGATCGATCTCCGGCCGAAAACGAGGTGCGCCCATGGCTGGCCGGGCCCGTCCTGCGGACGGGCC
>CBIHMP010000112.1:0-11242 GCA_966211015.1 uncultured Luteolibacter sp.
GCCTCTGACAAAGCTCAACTGAACCGGCCGCGGCGGCACAATAACCGCCCCGGGGAGAATCCCAATCCCCCCGGAATTTGTATGACATCAGTCGGACGCGCCGGGTTTTCTGCCCGCGGGACGAACCCGTGGGCGGTCAAACGCGGTTGATGACGCAAATTTCCCCGTCGTTCGCCGGGTTAGCTGTTGTGGCACCCGGGGCGATTTGCAGCAGTTCCGCAATGCCCCGCAACCCAAGCTGCATGCACCCCCATACTCCCCCCGGAAGCCGTTTCCCTGCCCGCGCAGCCGGCTTTGCCGTCGCGATTCTGATAGGGTCGAGCCCCGCCCACGCCTCGCTGATCGCGCGGGAAGGCTTCGACCATCCCGCAGGTCCTCTAGCTGGAGCCACGGGCCCTTTGGGCTTTAGCGGTCCTTACACCGCTTCCAATGGCGGGCTCAGCGTTTCCGCAGGCGGATTGACCTACGGGGATCTGTTGGCGGAGGGAAACAAGCTGGGGTTCTCCGGGACCAACAACGACGGCAACTTCGGGATCCTCACGAACTCCCCCGATGCCCCCGGTACCACCGTTTACCTGAGCTACCTCATGGAGGCGACCTCTGCCGGCGGTTACGCCGGGGTCTCTCTCTTTGAAGGAACAGAGGAGGTCCTCTTCACCGGCAAGCGCGACGGCGTTCTCAATCTCTTCGGGATCGAGCCCAAGGTCGGAACGTCGCTGAATTCCTCCGTCAGTAGCCGTAGGACGTCGCTGGTCGTGTACCGGATCGATTTCGCGGAGGACTCGGCGACGATCCGAATGTACGCGAATCCCACGACAGGCGTTGAGCCTGCCACCGCGGATCTCACGGTCACCCGCACGACGGCGTTGACCTATGACCGCATCCGCATCCAGTCGAACGGGGTGACGGGCTCGGTGGACGAGGTCCGTTTGGGTGAAACTTTCGCCGATGTCGCGCCTCTCACCTACGGAACCCCTCCTCGGGAAGTAGTGGTGCTCGGATCTTCCGTTGCGGCGGGCGCGGGAGCAGCGGTTCAGAGCGACGCCTGGGCATACAGGATGGAAAACCTCTTGGAAAACCAAGCACCGGTCGTCCCTAACTCCCGTTTCATCTGGCACGTGGAGAACGCCTCCATCGGCGGAGACAATACCACCCGTGTCCTCAACCGCTTCCAGAACGATGTCGCCACTCCCCGGGCCGGAGCCGACATGGTCATCGTCAGCCTTTCGCTGGCGAACGAGGGCCTGATGGGCGCACCGGATCCACAGGCGGTATTCGACAGCTTCAAGAACGGTCTCACCCAGATCATCACCCGCTGCCGGACGGAAGGCTTCTATCCCATTGTTAGCCTCTGCTATCCGCAGAATGCCTATACGGCCTCCGAATATGCTCAGGTGAAGCGGATGAATCTCCTGCTTAACACGTGGGACGTTCCGAGCATCAATTTCCTCGGTGCGATCGATGACGGGTCGGGTCATTGGGCGCCTTCGCAGTTTGCGGACGACGGCCATCCGAATTCCATCGGTCACGGGGAAATGTTCTCCGCCATCGTTCCGTCCCTCTTCGATGCGATTTCGGCGGGCAAGCCCCTCCCGCAGTGGCAAGGCACGGGTGGCTATCTCCGCTTGGACCGGGATGCCGCTGTCGCCGCACCGCTGGTTTTCACGCCGGGGCAGCCGGTCCTTTCCTCGACGCTATCCTTCCGCGTGCGCAGCACCGGGCTCGGCACCGTGGCGGCAATAGGTTCGGGAGCGGATCGCGCGACTCTCGAAATCCGCGAAAACGCCTTTGTTTATATCGGCCCGGGTGGAGCAGAGCTGAGTGCCGCCGCTACCGTGAATGACGGGAAGTGGCACGATATCGCCCTATCGCATCGCCACGGCACCAGCAAGACCCTGCTCTTCATCGACGGCCAGCTCGAGGGCAGCGCCGACGATCAGTATCTTCCCGATCTGTTCGTGGTCGGCGGAGCGGCGGATGCCGTTGGCCGCGCCCTGGCGCCGCAGCAGGCGGATTATCAGGACGTGTGCATCTACCGTGCCGCCTGGACCGGGGAAGAAGCACTGGCCCAGAGCGCGGGTGCACTGCAACAGGCGAGTCTGGAAATTTGCTCGCCGCTGGTGGATGAAAACCCCGCCCAAGGTGCCGCATTTGAAAACCGCGCCCAGAGCTTCTCCGAGCTGATTCTCCAGACCGCGAACTTCAGCACCGAAGTGGCGGCCACCGCCCCGAGCGATCTCACCGCCAGCTCCTTCGCCTCTGCTACGGCGAATCTCTCCTGGACAGATCACGCGAACGGCACCGCCACCTTCACCATCGAACGCCGGCGAAGCGGCATCGCGGAGCCATGGATGATCGTGGGCACCAGCCCCGGAAGCAGCCCCTTCTTCGAAGACAGCGGCCTCCTCCCCGGGACCAGCTACGATTACCGGGTATCGATCCCCGAGGGCGATTTCCAAGGCGATCCGAGCAATGTGGCATCGATTGTCATCTCGGAGGGTCCGGGTGCGGGGACCAATTTCCCGGTGATCAACTTCATCCGCCTGCAACGCAGCGTCCCTTCGGTTTATCTGGTGGATTTCAATACCAACGCGGCTCCCGCATACGGCGGTCTGGTCTGGAATACTGTGGCGAGCACCGCCGATCCGGCACCCTATGCCCTGAAAGACAGCTACAATACCCCATCGGACTACACCGTCGCGATCACGGATTCCTTCGACCAGTTCCGCAGCGACAACATCGCTCCGCTGGCCGACTTCGCCCCGGCGGCCCAGAACAGCCAGTTTTGCCTGCGGGATGACGTTCCGTTGACCGGCTCCATCACCTTCGCAGGTCTGGATCCGGAGAAGGCCTACGACTTCTCGTTCTTTGCCCGGCGCGGCTCGCTGGTCGCCGGCTACGACTACACCGGCACCTACACTTTCGCCGGAGGCGGACCCCCCGTGGTCGTGGTGACCGATGCTGCAAACAGCACCACCCTCACCGAGGTCCCGCCGGTGACTCCGAGCGCCGCGGGCGTGGTAACCCTGACGATCTCGGCCGGTCCGGGGAGCGGCATCGATTTCCCGGTGATCAACTTCATCCGCTTCCGGGCGATCGAACTCTCCGAGGAATACGCCGCCCTCATCGATGCCGCTGGCGATCCGGATGGCGATGGCGTGAGCAATTTCGAAGAATACGCCCGCGGGTTCGATCCGACCCTTGCCGATGCCAGCCCCTTCCAAGTTGAGCGCTTCACCCGGAATGCCACCGCCAGCCATTTGGAAGTCACCCGCGACCTGAGAGCCCGCGACGCCGGCTACGCGATCCAGACCACGACCGATCTGGCCGAATGGCAAACCGACATCACCGCCACGCGCTCGGTGGTCGGCCGCGAGGGCCCGATGGAGACGCTCCGCTTCGAAGCCCCCGCGCCTGAAGAGGACAGCAAGCGCTTCTACCGCCTGCTGTTGCAGGACCTGACAGCACCATAAAGTTCATACCATCGGGAGGCCCGGCGCCCTTTGGCTCCCCCGCATGCGGGTGGATTCAAAGTTGGACGCCGGGCTTTTCGTGTTAGAGGGTGGGGTAATACATGAAGATCAAGTTCTGCGGTGCCGCGGGCACCACCACCGGCTCACAGCACCTGCTCGAGATCAACGGCAAGCGCATCCTTCTCGACTGCGGCCTCTTCCAGGGCCGCCGCCACGAGAGCTACGAGGTCAATTGCTGCTTTCCCCATTTCGATCCCAAGGAGATCGATCTGGTGGTCCTTTCCCACGCCCACATCGACCACAGCGGCAACTTGCCGAATCTCTGCAAACAGGGCTTCGCCAGAAATATCTTCGCCACCTTTGCCACGCGGGATCTTTGCCAGATCATGCTCGCGGACAGCGCCCACATCCAGGAGCAGGATACCGAATACCTGAACCGCGAGCGCGAGAAGGACGGCCTGCCGCCCGTGGCCGCGCTCTACATGAAGGAGGACGCCGAGCGCTGCCTCCGCCAGTTCGTCACCCTCGGCTACGAGCGGCCCATGCCCATCGCCGATGGCGTCACGCTGACCTTTTACGACGCGGGACATATCCTCGGTGCCGCGCAGGTGCTGCTGGAGGTCATCGACCGGGAAGACGGCGGGAAGAAGAAGCGCTTCCTCTTTTCCGGCGACATCGGCCGCGGCGGGAACGAGATCCTGCGCGATCCGGCCGTGGTGCGGGATGTCGATTTCCTGCTGATGGAGAGCACCTACGGCGGCCGCGAGCACAGCCTGCCCGCCGGAGCCACGGACGAGTTCGGCGAGATCCTGAGCGAGGCCCTTTCCCGCGGCGGCAAGGTCATGATCCCGGCCTTCGCCGTGGAGCGCACCCAGGTCCTCCTCTACCTCCTCCACCAGCTCTTCCACACCGGAAAGCTCCGGCCCGTGCCGGTCTATGTGGACAGCCCGCTGGCCGTGAATGCCACGGAGATTTTCCGCATCCACCCGGAGTGCTTCAACGAAACGGTATATGATTTCCTCTTCGAGGGGAAGAACGATCCCTTTATCTTCCCCGGCCTGCATCTCGTGCGCGCCGTCGAGGACTCGAAGAAAATCAACGAGGTGCAGGGTCCCTGCATCATCATCTCCGCCTCCGGCATGTGCGAGGCCGGACGCATCCGCCATCACCTGAAAAACGGTCTCGGCGATTCGAAGAACACCGTTCTTTTCGTCGGCTACTGCGCCGACAATACCCTCGGCCGCGCCATCCGCGACGGCCGGGAGCAGGTGAATATCTTCGGCAAGCCGGTCACGGTCCGAGCCAATATCGAAGCCGTCGATTCCTTTTCCGGCCACGCCGACCACTCGGAACTCCTCGATTGGTTCCACAAGATCACCGGCCCGAAGAAGAACGTCTGGCTCGTCCACGGGGAGCCGGAACGCGCGAATTCGTTGCGAGCTGCCTTGGCGAGCGAGCATGACGGTGCCATCGACGTGGCGGTGCTCGGGGAGAGTTTTGAGATCTGACAGCGCTCAAGGGACGCCACAAGAGTCGTAGGCGCGGTGGTGACACCGCGAGAACGGCCCCTCGGCTTGCTCCTTCCCTTTGAGGTGAAGCGGGCCGCGCACATCGCGTTCTCACGAACGCGCCTACAAAAATGTAGAGCTCCGATTAGTGATCGGAAGATCGGCGATCAGTGATTCTGTCTTTCCCTCTCCCTCCCCGTCACCTCCCGGAACCGCCGCTCGTAGTCGGGGTGGTTGGTCTTCATCAGGCGGTCCCGGACGTTGAAATAGAGGCCGTAGAACCACGTGTCATGGATCAGGATCGCGCAGGCAATGCTGGCCCAGAACCACGCCGCCGGATACCTGTCCATGCGCGTGTACATCTGCGTCCACCCCTGCCGCGCAGCGATCACCGCGAGCGCCCCCACCCCCGCGAAGACCACCACGGAGAAGGCCGAAAAGAGCATCTCCCGCCGGATCTCCGAGACCGGGGACCACTTCGGCACCACCTTCCGACACTTCCAGCGCCGGTAGAAGATCACGTACGCCAGCAACCACGCGCCCCCCGCCAGCGCGCCATACCGCGTCGCCAGGAACAGCGAGGTATTCCCAACCGACTTCAGGAAGTGGAGGATAGGATCGAGGATGGAGAGGCCGGTCATGATCTCCGAGTTGAACGGTCCTGACTCGTCCCGCTTCGAAACGCAGCTCCGGGAATATGCAAATCCGGTGACAACCTTCCGGGCCGCCTGCAATCCATCAGGTATCAGCCGGAACCTCGTCCCAATCCTCCTCTACTCCAACGACCCAATCCAAAGCCTTCCGGCGCTCGCGGATCAGTCCCTCCCCAACAGGAGATTCCACGTTGCCTAGCCTGCTGCTGCGAGCGGCCCAATGCAGCCGGTAGTGAAGATCTGCCTCGCGGTAGATCTCGTCGAAAGGCCGCAGCTTCGCCGACGCTATGAAATCAGAAGGATCCTCGCTTGGCCCGGGAAACTTCCGCGACAGATCAGCCTCGCAATAATCGAGGTGAGGCAGTCCTGCCAAGCCTAGGCACCAGCCGAGGCTTTGGATGCCCTCCGCCAGCCAAGTCGCATCGATTCTTTCTTGATCGGTATGCTCATCGCGGTTCAGCAGGTCCTTTTCACCCGCCGATGCATAGGGCCACAGGCCGAATTTGGTCAGTCCTTCACGCAATGCACTTGGGTTCCCCCCGAGTCCGATCCCGATCACCTGGGAAAGAACCATGATCCGGCGTGCGACGTCCGCAGCGGTTCGTGGAGAGAGGTCGGCCTCGTTTTCAATCGTGGGAAGACTTTCCAAAACCGGAATATTCCACGAGCGCAGCAGAGCTATATTTTCGGCTTTGACTTGGGCGGGATCAATCATGGCTGCTGAAGATATGGTAGTGCGCTAGCCTGAGATCAAGCTCACGAACCCGGGGAGCCTTGCCGGATTTCCCTGCAAAGGTGCAGAAGCCCGCAGCAGCGGCCAACCACCCCGCCTCAACTGCATGCCTTCGTTGCGAAACTGCCGCCGAGAATCGACAGCGGCTCCGGAGGCTTCCTGAAACGACTCCTCGTCCCTTCGAGGGAATATCTCTACCCCCTTGCTCTCCTAGCAAAATCCCGCTTTCCTGTCCCGTATCCTCGGATCCTGACCGAATTCCCCGATCCCAACGACCTTCTTAGAGCCTCTTCCATTCACCGACGACCCATGAAAAACCTCGCCTTCTCCTTTGCCTTTGTCGCGACGACTGCCGTTGCGTTTGCCGCGGATCCGCCGACGCCGCCGGTGCTGGCCATCGGCTCGCCGGTGCCGGATTTCTCGCTGCCGGGGATCGACGGCAAGACCTATGCCTGCGCCGATTTCAAGGACGCGAAAGTGCTGTGCCTGATCTTCACCTGCAACCATTGCCCGGACGCGATCGCCGCGGCGCCGCGGATGGAGGAGATCCACCAGGCCTACAAGGATAAGGGCGTGGCCGTGGTGGCTATCAGCAGCAGCAGCCCGCTGGGCATCACGCCGGATGAACTGGGCTACGGCGCGCACGGCGACACCTTCGAGGAGATGCCGCTTTTCGCGAAGGACAACAATTGGACCTTCCCCTACCTCTACGATGGCGAGACCCAGACCCTGAGCATGGCCTGCGGCGCACAATCGACCCCGCACGTCTTCATCTTCGGCGAGGACCGGAAGCTGGCCTACACCGGCCGCATGGACGATGCCGCCCGCAAGAAGGGTCCGGTGGAAAAGAGCTACGTGAAGGACGCGCTGGACTCCCTGCTGGCGGGCAAGCCGGTGGCGACGCCGACCACCCGGTCCTTCGGCTGCTCGACGAAATGGGCCTGGAAGAAGGAATGGCAGGATAAGGACCAGAAGAATTGGGAAGCCAAGCCGGTGACCCTCGACAAGCTGGATGCGGAGCTGGCGAAGAAGCTGCGGGCGAATGCCTCCGGCAACGTGCGCCTGATCAATTTCTGGTCCACCACCTGCGGTCCCTGCGTGGCGGAGTTCCCCGATCTGGTGGATGCCTACCGTCGCTTCCAGAACCGCTCCTTCGATTTCATCTCCATCAGCCTGGATCCGCCGGAAGCGGAGGGAAAGGCGAAGAAATTCCTGGAGAAGCAACACGCCGCCCTCTCCGACAAGACAAAGGGCGCTCTGGAGAAGGAGGGCCGCAGCTCGAACAACTACATCTTCTCCGGCGAAAACCCCGACCTGCTGGCCGAGGCGATCGACAAGGAATGGACCGGTGCCCAGCCGCACACAGTCCTGCTTTCCCCGAAAGGCGAGATCCTCTGGCGCCATAGCGCCCAGCTCGACCCGGTGGAGCTCCGCCGTCAGATCGCGAAGGCGCTGGAAGGCATGCCCTGAGCCTCCCAGGAGGCCTCTGTGGAGCGAATACCGGATTTTACCGCGCGGTGCTGCCCCTGGGCGTGGTGACGCGTGGAGAGATCCACCGGAGCGGCGCTGCGGCATTTCCCGTTGCACATCGCCGGATGCCGGTTGAAATCTCCGTGCCGACACCCCATATTGCCCGCCCATGTCCTCCCGCCTATCCATCGACCTGTTCACCCTGCCGGAGGAAGGCAAGAATTTCAGCGGGGAGCTTCCCCCGGAGATTTTCGACCTCCCGGCCCATGATCCGCAGCCCGTGGGTCCCCTTTCCTACGACCTCCACGTTCAGCGTTTCGGCTCTGAATTGCTTCTTTCCGGAAGCCTTTCCGTGCCCTTCGAATTGACCTGCGTACGGACCCTTCATCCCTTCGTGAAAACCCTCCGGGTCGAGCCTGCGAATATTGCCGTTGAGATTGAACAGGAGGGAGTTGTGGACGCGACGGACGCCCTGCGGGAGGAGGTTCTGCTGGAGATTCCCGATTACCCCCGCTGCGACGAAGCGGACGAACCGATGCATTGTGAGATCGATTCACGGTATTTGGCGGTGGACAAACCCGCGGAAGATACGGTAGAGACCCGCCCCCGCGCCGCAGGGGACGACCGCTGGTCGGCCCTTGATGCACTGGATAACCTAGATTCCGAACGCTAATACCTTTACCGCCATGGCCGTACCAAAGCGCCGTCAGTCCAAAAGCCGGCAAAAGATGCGCCGAGGCGCCAATCGCTGGCGCGCCCCGATCTTCAAGTCTTGCTCCGAGTGCGGCAGCCGCGTGCCTTCGCACATCGCCTGCCCTTCCTGCGGCTATTACGCCGGCCGCAAGGTTCTTGAAGTGGACGCGCTCTGAAGCGCGCCGCCCCGGATTTATCCAAATCGCCGTGCCGGCTTTTCCGGCACGGTGATTTGTTGTATCCGGGACCCACGTAGCACCCGCGATGAAAGTAGCGCTCGATGCCATGGGCGGCGACCACGCCCCCGCCGTCAATATCGGAGGGGCGAAAGAAGCCCTCCGGCTATACCCCACCATCGAGAAGATCTTCCTCGTCGGGGATCAGGCCGCGCTGGAGGCGGAGTGCGTGAAACAAGGGCTCTCGCTCGCGGATCCCCGCGTGGGGATCGTTCACGCCCCCGAGGTCATCGGCATGGCCGAGCCGGGTGCCAAGACGGTGCGCCGCAAGAAGCAGTCTTCCATCAACGTGGCGATGGACCTGGTGAAATCGGGCGAAGCACACGCCTTCGTTTCCGCGGGAAACACCGGTGCCGCCGTTGCCTCCGCCACCATCAAGCTCCGCCTGATCGAGGGCGTGGACCGCGCGGGTATCGCCTCCGGCCTGCCGAACGAACACGGCATGTGCCACTTGCTGGACGCCGGCGCGAATCCCGAAGCCAAGCCGGAGCACCTGCTGGTCTATGCCGTCATGGGCAGCGCCTTCGCCAAGCACGTGCTAGGCGTGAAGCTACCGAAGGTGGGCTTGATGTCGAATGGCGAGGAAGACGAGAAAGGCACGACTTTCACCAAGGAGACCTTCGCGCTGCTCAAGCAATTCGCGGACTCCGGCAAGGCACCCTTCGAGTTCGTAGGCAATGTCGAGGGCCATGATCTCTTCGAGACGCAGCTCGATGTCGTTCTCTGCGACGGCTTCACCGGCAACGTCGTCCTCAAGTCCTGCGAAGCCACCGCGAAGGCCATGTTCAAGTGGCTCAAAGCCGAGCTCACCGCCAGCCCGATCCGCATGCTCGGAGCCAGGATTTCAAAAGGTGCTTTCATGGCCCTTAAGGAGCGCGCCAGCGCCGAATCCTACGGCGGCAGCCCCCTGCTGGGGGTAAATGGCGTGGTCATCATCGCCCACGGCGGCTCCACCGCCGTGGCGGTCCGGAATGCCATCCGTGTGGGAATGGAGACCTACGAGCACGAGGTGAATCCCCACATCGAGGAGACGCTGCGGCAGGTGGCGGGGGTATAGGCTCGGGACCCGCCGCCCGAGAAAAATGTCCTCCATGCCAGGCACCCTGGCCTCATGAAACGGAAACGATCGATCGCGGCAGGGGCGCTTCTCGCCTTCTTCACTCTCGGAGTTCTCGGAACGCTTGAAGTTTTAAGGGGACCCCGATCAGTCTTCTTCGGCTTCGATCGAAACCTGCAGAAGTCCTATGAAGCCATCTCACCCGGGGCAGAGAAGTGGCAGGCAATGGCCGCCCTGGGTCAACCGTGGCAGACGAAAGATGTGTTCTGTCTGCCTCAGAGGCACGGCTTCGAGAATTACTTCGAAGCTGCGGAACGCTCTTCAGCGGTGGAATATTTACTGTGGATCAACGGTACGAACTGGTTCTACTGCATCGGTTTCGATTCTGAGGGGAAGGTTGTCGTCAAGGGTGAAGGGCATTCCTGAAGGCACGCTCCGTTCCCACTGCCACCCCTTGAGATTAAGGAAGTGCTTTTGAGATGACTTTTCCGGATGCCCATGGGAGATGTCAGGGAGGCACAATCGCCGATGCTTTGATGAAATATCCGGTTCTTTTCATTCTGGCGTCCTTTCTTTTGCCCCTCAACGCCGAGAGTCCCCTCTCGACGGGGCCGAGCTTGGAAGCCCTGCTCACCAGCAGAATTCCCGCCCTCGATTTGGAGAGCCAGACTTTCGAGCAATCCTTCGCCAGGATAGAGGCGGAGTGGCGGCGGCAGCATCCGGACCTCTCCTTCCCCGTGGCGCTCGTGGACTATGAAAACAAGAGCGGTGCCGCGAAAGGTCCGTGGATTACGATGCATTTGAAGGATGTGCCCTTCTACGAGGCCCTCCGCTACGCGGGCGATGCATCCAAGTGGGGCTTGAAGAAAGGCCCGGGAATATTGCGGGCGGAAAACGCGTCCGAGATCGTGGAAGACTGGTACCTCGAGATCTACCCGCTCGCGCCTGGAATACGCCGGAAGCTCGGGCTCGGAGCAAAGCCGGCTAAGAAGGACGTCGCCGCCGCCTATACCCAGTACGGAGTGAGGCTGGAGGCTTGGATGGAGGTTGGCCTTTCCGGGGACAAGCTGGTCCTCTTGGCCAACAAGGAGCAGCACCAGCAGATCGCGGGAATCAACTTCTTGCTCGGGCAAGGTTTTACGATCACCAAGGATTCGGCCCGCTGAGCCCTGCCGCCGCAGCGGGAGGAGATGGAAAGCGGGCGATCCCGCGCGCGGAAAGAAAAGGAATTGCGAAGTATTCTCTTGAACACTTGTATTTTGAGCGCTATATGAGACGCACGAGAGACGGAGCGGATATGAAAAAGCCGCGACCTTCCCCCGCGTCTCTCCCCTCTTATGCCAAACTTCGATTGCCCCGGCTGCGGGCAAAATATTGAAGCGGACGATTCCTTTGCGGGAATGCAGGCCGCTTGTCCCT
>CBIHMP010000113.1:0-11214 GCA_966211015.1 uncultured Luteolibacter sp.
GCCTTCTTGGCATCGCGGAAGGGAAGACCCAGCTCGGTGAGCAGGGCGCGGCCTTCGTCATCGGTGCTGGCCGAGGTGACGAAGATGACGTCGAAACCGATGGTGCGCTTGATCTGGTCGAGCTCGATTTCCGGGAAGATGGTCTGGTCGGCGAAGCCTACCGCGTAGTTGCCGCGGCCGTCGAAGTTCTTCGAGGGGATCCCGCGGAAGTCGCGGATGTTCGGCGCGGTGACGTTGATGAAACGGTGGAGGAACTCCCACATGCGGGCACCGCGGAGAGTCACGCGGGCACCGAGGGCTTCACCCTCGCGCAGCTTGAAGTTCGCGACCGCCTTCTTGGAGAAGGTGATGGAGGGCTTCTGGCCGGTGATCTTGCCGATTTCGATGACGGCGTCGTCCACGGCGACCTTGCGGTCCGGGGACTTGCCCATGCAGGAAGTCACCACGATCTTCTCGAGACGCGGAACTTGGTGGGGATTGGCGTAGCCGAGCTTCTCCTTGAGAGCCGGCACGACCTTATCCTTGTAGTGCTTTTGCAGTACGGGTGTGCTCATTTGATTTCAGCGGGTCAGCGCTTTGGTTCGTGCGCTTAAGCGCGGGCGGAGGCCGTGGCCTCAGCCCAGTTTCTTGACATTGGAGATGTGGACGGGACCGTCCTGTTCGATCAGACCCCCGTCGGGGTTCTTTTCGGAGCGGCGGGTCGCCTTCTTGACGGTGCGGCCGCCTTCGACGACGACCTTACCTTTTTCGGCGTCCACGGAAATCACGGTGCCGCGCTTGCCCTTGTGGTTGCCGGCGATGATTTCCACCTGGTCGCCCTTCTTGACGTGAGTCTTCATGGGAAATGGATGAGTGGGAAAGAGACCTTGGGCTCAGAGAACCTCGGGTGCAAGAGAGACGATCTTCATGAACTGCTTTTCACGCAGCTCGCGGGCGACGGGGCCGAAAATGCGGGTGCCCTTCGGGTTGTTGTCCTTGTCGATGATGACGATCGCGTTGCCGTCGAAGCGGAGCACGGAGCCGTCGGAACGGCGGATCGGGAAAGCGGTGCGGACGACCACGGCCTTCACCACGGATCCCTTTTTGACCGAAGCGGTCGGGATCGAGTCGCGGATGTGGGCGGTGATGATGTCTCCGACCTGGGCGGTGCGGGAGCGCTTGCCGAGGACACCGATCATCTTGGCGGAGCGGGCGCCGGTATTGTCGGCGACCGTTACAAGGGATTCCATCTGGATCATGGCTGAAAGGGCGTGAGTGGTGGTTTGATCGGGCGGGCCGGCGGAGGGCTCAGTGCGAGAGCACCTTTTCGAGCGTCCAGCGCTTCAGCTTGGAAAGAGGGCGGGTTTCGACGATGCGGACCTTGTCGCCGATCTGGGCTTCGCCCTTCTCGTCGTGCACGTAGTATTTCTTCGACCGCTTGACGATCTTGTTGAATTTCGGGTGCGGGACGCGTGCGACGTGCTCGACCACGAGGGTCTTGCTCATCTTGTTGGAGGTCACCACGCCGACGCGGGTCTTGCGGACGTGCGCGGCGGTTTCCTGCTGGGGCTGATCGCTCATGGAAATGGAGTCGCTGATGGTTGCTGCTGGGCGGCTCAGGCTTGCGCGTTGCGGCGCGCGGAGAGCACGGTGTGGACGCGGGCGGCCTCGCGGCGGACCACGCGGATGCGGGCGGAATTTTCAAGCTGCCCGGTAGCCTGCTGCAGGCGGAGGTTGAAAGCCTCTTCCTTGAGGTCGCGGAGCTTGGACTCGAGTTCCTTCGAGGAGAGCTCGCGGATGTCCTTGATCTTGGTCTGAGCCATGGTGGTGGTTCGTTAAACGGTGGAGCCTCAGGCGTGCGGGTTGCGGACGACGAAGCGGGTGGGAAGGCCGAGCTTGTAGGAAGCAAGGCGCATGGCCTCCTTGGCCTGGGATTCCGGCACGCCGGCGACTTCGAAAAGCATGTTGCCGGGGCGGATCACGGCGACCCACGCCTCGACGGCACCCTTGCCCTTACCCATACGGGTTTCCGGCGGACGGGCGGTGATCGACTTGTGCGGGAAGATCCGGATCCAGACCTTTCCTTTACGCTTGAGGAAGCGGTTGATGGCGATACGGCAGGCTTCGATCTGGCGGTTGGTCATCCATCCGCGATCGAGCGCCTGGAGGCCGAAATCGCCGAAGGCGACTGTGGTTCCGCGCTGCGCATTGCCGGCGCGGCTGCCGCGGTGCGACTTGCGGAACTTCGTGCGTTTGGGCATCAAGGGCATGGCTCAGTCCTCCTGGGAAATGGTTCGGGTTGTGAAATTCGATTACTGGTTGCCGCGCGGGCGGCGGGGTCCGCGGTTGTCGCGGTCGCGGCGGTCGCCGCCACGCTCGGGGCGCGGGGAGCTGCCGTCGTCTTCCTTCTTGTTGACCCAGCACTTGATGCCGATCACGCCGTAAACGGTGCGGGCTTCGGCGAAGCCGTAGTCAAGCGGGACGCGCAGGGTCTGGAGCGGCACCTTGCCTTCGCGGTACCACTCGGAGCGGGCGATGTCCGCACCGCCGAGGCGGCCGGCGCAACGGATCCGGATGCCGTCGGCACCGAAGTCCATCGCGGTTTGCACGGCCCGCTTCATGGCGCGGCGGAAGGAAATCCGGCGCTCGAGCTGGACGGCCACCTGCTCGCAGATGAGCTGGGCATCGAGCTCCGGCTTGCGGATCTCGACGATGTCGATCTTCACCTGGGCACCTTTGCAGATGTCGGAAAGCTCCTTGGTCATGCGCTCGATCTCCGAGCCCTTGCGGCCGATGATCAGGCCGGGGCGGGAGGTGTGGAGCGTCACGCGGACGCTGTTCCACGCACGCTCGATCACCACGCGTGCAAGCGCGGCGAACTGCAGGCGCTGGCGCATGTAGCCGCGGATCCTGAGGTCCTCGTGGAGCTTTTCGGCGTAATCCTTGCCGGCGGCGAACCACTTGGAGCGCCAGTCTTTGGAAACGGCGAGGCGGAAACCGATGGGGTTGACTTTCTGGCCCATGATGAAATGCGGTGAGAGTAGGTGGGATCAGGCTTCCTTGCCGGCTGCCTTCTTGGAGACGTTGATTCGCTTCGGCTTCGCGTCGCCTTCCGGCGCTTCCGCGAGGGTGATGGAAATGTGGCTGGTGCGCTTCAGGATGGCACCTGCGGAGCCCTTGGCACGCGGCGAGAAACGCTTCAGGACCGGACCGGCACCGATGACGGCTTCCTTCACGATCAGGCCCTCGGCGCTGACGGAGAAGTTGTTCTCGGCGTCCGCGATCGCGGTCTTGAGGGTCTTGTTGATGTGAAAGGCGGCCTTCTTCGGAGTGAAGGTGAGGATGTCGAGCGCGCTCGACACGGGCAGCCCCTGGATTTCACGGGCGACGTCGCGCGCCTTCTTCGGAGACAGGCGGACGTATTTGGTGGTGCTCTTGACTTCCATGGATCGGGGTCGGTGAGGCGTTAGCGTAGGCCTTGCGGGCGTTATTCTGTGATGAGGATGGCGGTATCGCCGAATTTCACCGGGCCTTGACCCGGATCCAGTTCTTCGACGAAGGCGCCGCACACGTTGCGGCGGACGTCGGCTACGATGGCGGAGCCGAAAGGTTGTGCCCCGCGGACGAGGCGGTAGGTGGTGCCGATCCGGGCTCCTTGGGCTTCCCCGACGTTCAGGACGAGGAGACCGCTTTCCGGATCGATGTTCACCACCCGTGCGTTTCCGGCGGAGCCGGCGGCTGCGGGGGCGGGCTTCTGCCTTACTCCGAGGACTTCGTCAAGCTCCCGGATAGCAGTTTCCACCCGGAGGCGGGCATCGGGGTCCGCGGCCACCGCCTGCCGGAGGTAATCGGTGATGGCGGAAACCAAGCGGTTGGAGATTCCTTCCAGGTTGCCGAGCCGGTCCTCGAGGATCTGGCGGTCGGCGGTCGCCTGGACCAGACGGTCTTCTCCCCCTTCGAGGAGGTCCCGGCCGAGCGCTTCGAGCTGCAGGCGGACGCGAGCAAGCTGCTCGGAGGCCTCCTTCTCGGCGCGGTTCGCCTGCACGAGGCTCTTTTCCAGAGTCTCGTTCTGCCGGCGCAGGTCCTTGACGAGGCCCTGCAGGTCCTCGGCATCCGTCCCCTGCGCGGCACAGGTCCACGCCCCCGCGGACAGTCCGAAGACCGTGGCGGCGAGAACGATGGGACGCGGGCGATGCATGGGAAACGGAGGCGTTCGGGATGGATTCTTACTTCTTGCCGATACCGCCGTGAGCGCGGAACAGGCGGGTCGGGGCGAATTCACCGAGCTTGTGGCCGACCATGTTCTCGGTGACATACACCGGGACAAAGGTCTTGCCGTTGTGCACGGCGAAGTTCAGGCCGACGAAGTCCGGCGTGATCATCGAAGCGCGGCTCCAGGTCTTGATCGGCTTCTTGTCGCCGGCGGCGGCAGCGGTGTCGATCTTGGCCAGAAGCTTCTGGTCGATGTACGGACCCTTCTTGAGAGAGCGTGGCATGAGTTCGTTAGGTAAAGATTAGCGCTTCTTGTTGTGGCGGCTTTCGACGATGAAGGTGCTGGTGACCTTCTTCGGCTTGCGGGTCTTCTGGCCCTTCGCGTGGCCCCAGGGGCTGAGAAGGTGCTGGCGACCGCCACCGGACTTCGATTTGCCCTCGCCACCACCGTTCGGGTGATCGACGGGGTTCATGCACATGCCGCGGACGGTCGGGCGGACGCCCTGCCAGCGGGTGCGGCCGGCCTTGCCGGACACCTCGTTCATGTGGTCGCGGTTGCCCACGGTGCCGATGGTGCAGTAGCAAGCTTCGTTGAAGCGGCGGATTTCACCGGAAGGCATCTTGACCAGCGCCCAGCCGCCTTCGCGGTTGGAGAGGATGGCTTGCTGGCCGGCAGCGCGGGCGACCTTGCCGCCGTTGCCCGGGATCAGCTCGATGTTGTGGATCGCGGTGCCGAGCGGGACGCTCTTGAGCGGCATCGCGTTGCCCACCTTCGGGGCCACCTTCTCGCCGGAAACCACGCTGGCCCCCGTTTCAAGACCGGCAGGAGCCAGGATGTAGCTCTTCTGACCGTCCTTGTACTGGATCAGCGCGATGCGGCAGGTGCGGTTCGGATCGTACTCGATACCGACCACGGTGGCGGGGGCGTCGTGCTTGCCGCGCTTGAAGTCGATCAGGCGGTAGTGACGCTTGTGGCCGCCGCCGATGTGGCGGGTCGTGATCCGGCCCGTGTTGTTCCGGCCGCCGCTCCTTTTGAGCGGGGAAAGAAGGCTCTTCTCCGGCTTGTGCTTGGTGATTTCGTCGAAGGACGGAAGCACCTTGTAGCGTTCGGACGGGGTATTGGGTGTGAACTCCTTGAGAGACATGGCTCGCTTGAGGGTTGTTCGGGGTTAGCCGGTTAGAAAATCAGACGAGGTCGAAGGATTCGCCTTCCTTCAGGCGAACCACGGCCTTCTTCCAGTGGTTGGTGCGGCCCTCGTCGGCACGGCGCTTGCGCTTGGCCTTGCCGCTGTAGTTGAGGGTGCGGACGTCGGCGACCTTCTTGCCCAGGAGGGTTTCGACGGCACGCTTGATTTCGAGCTTGTTGGCCTTGCGGTCCACTTCCAGGACGACCTCGTTATTGGTCTCCTGGAGCATGGTGGCCTTCTCGCTGAGGCGGACGTTCTTGATGACTTGATAGATGTCTTTCATGGCGCGTGTTCAGCGATAAGGGATCAGGCGGTGCGCTTGGCGAAGGTCTCGAGCGCGTCCTCGACCACGAGGACGGTCTTGGCATGGAGCAGCTCCTCCACGTTCACGCTGTCGGCGGTGACGAGCTGGGCCCAGCCGATGTTGCGGGCGGCGAGGTAGGTCTTGTCGTCGAAGCTCTTGGCCACGATGAGCACCTTCTTCGCCTCGACCTCGGCGGTCACGGCGGCGACGAAGGACTTCGTCTTGCCGTCGGCAATGGAGAAGGAAGGAAGCACCTTGATGGACTCGTCGCGGACGAGATCGCCCAGCACGCGGCGCAGGGCCAGCTTGCGGACGTTCTTCGGCACCTTCTTCGAGTAATCGCGCGGACGCGGCCCGAAGACGACACCGCCGCCGACGAAGATCGGGGCGCGCTTGTCGCCGTGGCGGGCGTTACCGGTGCCCTTCTGCTTGTAGATCTTCTTGTTGTTGCCGGAGACCTCGCCGCGGGTCTTGGTATTGGCGGAACCGGTGCGGCGGTTGGCGCGGTAGGCGGTCACGAGATCGTGCACGGCCTGTTTGCCTTTGTCGGCTTCGGCGAGCAGGATGTTCGCGCTCTGTGCGGCGTCAGCGGTGAGAGTTTTCGCGGGCATGACTGGGATGCGTTTGAGAGTTACGGTTCAGACGCTTTGCCTCAGGCGGCGGCGGTCTTCTTCTTGGCAGGGCGGACGGTGAGGTAGCTGCCCTTGGCGCCGGGCACGGCACCGGAAATCAGGATCACGCCGTCCTCGGGGCGCACGGCGACGACCTTCAGGTTCTGCACGGTACGGGGCACATCGCCCATGTGTCCGGGCATCTTCTGGTTCTTCCAGACGCGGCCCGGGGTGGAACGGCAGCCGATAGCGCCCGTCCGGCGGTGCATCATGGACCCGTGGGTCATCTTGAGACCACCGAAACCGTGGCGCTTCACCGCACCTTGGAAACCCCGGCCCTTGGTGGTGCCGATCACGTCGACCCACTGGCCGGCCGTGAAGGTCTCCAGACCCGTGTGGGTTTCCGGAGCGGCTTGGTCGGCCGGGAAGCGGAATTCCTGCACCTTATACTTGGGCGCGGAGCCGTGCTTCTTGAAGTGGCCGAGAGAAGGCTTGTCCGTGCGGGATTCCTTCTTGTCGCCGTAGCCGACCTGAACGGCCGAGTAGCCGTCCTTTTCGACGGTCTTCACCTGCAGACAGGTGTTTCCGCTCACTTCAATGACAGTGACGGGAATCATGGACTGGCTGGCCGCGTCGAAAAGACGGGTCATGCCGAGCTTTTTACCGAGAAGTCCGAGAGACATGGCTGGGATCGGTTGGAAAATTTGAAGTGCTGGGATCTGAGATCAGTGGCTCAGATGCGGATGGCGATATCGACACCGGCGGGCAGGTTGAGCTTCTTCAGCTCATCGACGGTACGGGCGGTGGGATCGACGATGTCGAGGACGCGCTTGTGGGTGCGGATCTCGAACTGTTCCATCGACTTCTTGTTGACGTGCACGGAGCGGTTCACGCTGAACTTTTCGATGCGGGTCGGAAGCGGGATCGGGCCGGCCACCTTGGCACCGGTGCGCTTGGCGGTTTCGACGATCTCCGCGGCGGAGCGGTCGATGGCGCGGTGATCGAAAGCGCGCAGGCGGATGCGGATCTTCTGGTTTTCCATGGCGGTGGATTAGGTTGAGAGATGTTGGGTAAAGTTGTCAGTGGCCGCGGTCGGCGGTGATTTCCGCAACGATGTTTCCGGGCACCTGCTCGAAGTGCGAAGGAGTCATCGAATAGGAAGCGCGGCCGGACGAAAGCGTGCGGACGGCGGTGGAGTAGCCGAACATTTCCTTCAAGGGGACGTTCGCGCGGATCACGGCGAGCTTGCCCTTGCTTTCCATGTTCTGGATCTGGCCGCGGCGGCGGTTCAGATCGCCCATCACGTCGCCTTGGTAGTCGTCCGGGGTGGAGACTTCCACGGCCATGATCGGCTCGAGGAGGATGGCCTTGGCCTTCTTGAAGGCGTCCTTCATCGCGAAGATGGCGGCCATCGTGAAAGCGTTCTCGTTGGAGTCCACTTCGTGGAAGGAACCGCCGAGGACGTCCACATGCACGTCGATCACCGGGTAACCGGCGATGATGCCGTTGGTCATCGCTTCATTGACGCCCTTGAAGACGGCATTGTGATAATCCTTCGGGATTTCGCCGCCGACGATCTTGTTCTCGATCGTCAGGCCCTTGCCCTTTTCGTTCGGGCGGACCTGCAGGCGCACGTGGCCGTATTGGCCGCGGCCGCCGGACTGCTTGACCAGCTTGCCTTCGCCCGGGGCTTCGGCGGTGATGGTCTCGCGGTAGGCGATCTGGGGAGCACCGGTATTGGCCTCCACCTTGAACTCGCGCTTCAGGCGATCGACGATGATCTCCAGGTGGAGCTCGCCCATGCCCGAGATGATGGTCTGACCGGTTTCCTCATCGGTCTTGACCTGGAAAGTGGGATCCTCTTCGGAGAGGCGGCTCAGCGCATTGGCGAGCTTCTCCTGGTCCGCTTTGGTTTTCGGCTCAACCGCCATGGAAATGACGGGCTCCGGGAAGGTGGGGGGTTCAAGGACGACGTCGTAATCTTCTTCAGCCAGGGTGTCACCGGTGGTGACGTTCTTCAACCCGACCATCGCTGCGATATCGCCGGCGTAACAGGCAGTGATGTCCTTGTGCTCGTTTGCCTGGATCTGGATGAGGCGGCCGACTCGTTCGGATCGGCGGGTCCTCGGGTTGTAAACGGTGTCGCCTTTCTTGATGACACCGGAATAGACGCGGAAGAAAACCAGCTTTCCGACGAATTTATCGGCCCAGAGTTTGAACGCGAGGGAACAGAACTTCTCGTTGTCGCTCGTGTGGACCTCGATCTTGTGCTCCTCGTTGTCCGGATCCATCCCGATCATCGCCGGAAGTTCCAGCGGGCTCGGGAGGTAATCGACGACGGCATCGAGGAGATACTGGACGCCCTTGTTCTTGAAGGCGGAACCGCCGGCGACCGGAACGAGCTTGTTGGCCACCGTGGCGCGGCGAATCGCGGACTTCAGGTCCGCGGGAGTGATCGGCTCCTCCATGAGGAACTTCTCGCCGAGCTGATCGTCCACACCGGCGACGATATCGAGGAGTTCCGTGTAGGCTTCCTGGGCGATGGCCTTCTCCTGCTCGTTGAGATCGGCGATCTCGTAGGTGGAGCCGAAGGTGGCGTCGTCGATGTAGTGGATCGCCTTCTGGTTCACCACGTCGATCTGGCCGATCAGGTGATCTTCGGCGCCGATCGGGATCAGGACGCGCACGGCGTTCGCGCCGAGCTTCTCCTTCACCTCGTGGAAGACGTTATCGAAATTCGCGCCCACGCGGTCCATCTTGTTGACGAACACGATGCGCGGGACGTGATACTTGGTGGCTTGGCGCCAAACCGTCTCGGTCTGGGGCTGCACACCGGCGACGCCGCAGAAAACGACGATCGCTCCATCGAGCACCCGGAGCGAGCGCTCCACCTCGGCAGTGAAATCCACGTGGCCGGGGGTATCGATGATGTTGATCCGCTGCTTTTGTCCGGTGAAGGACTTCACGATCCCTGCCTCCTCGCGCTGCCACCACTCGGTAGTCACGGCGGCTGAAGTGATCGTGATGCCGCGCTCGCGCTCCTGCTCCATCCAGTCGGTCGTCGCGGCACCGTCGTGCACCTCGCCGATCTTGTGGATCATCCCCGTGTAGAAGAGGATGCGCTCCGTGAGCGTGGTCTTCCCGGCGTCGATGTGCGCCGCAATCCCGATGTTCCGTGTCCGCTCGAGCGGATACGGCCTATCAGGACTGTTGTGGTTGGAAGACATGGCGGCGTGGGGCGGGAAGCCCCGATGAGGAATTTACCAGCGGAAGTGGGCGAAGGCGCGGTTGGCCTGGGCCATCTTGTGAACGTCGTCGCGCTTGCGGACGGAAGAACCTTGGTTGTTGGCGGCGTCCTTCAGCTCGTTGGCCAGGGCCACGTGCATCGGGGTGCCTTTGCGGCCGCGGGCGTATCCGACGATCCAGCGCAGGGCCAGGGACTCGGAGCGGTCGGCGGCGACTTCAAGCGGCACCTGGTAAGTGGCACCACCGACACGGCGGCTTTTCACTTCCACGCGCGGCTTGGCGTTCTCGATCGCGCGGGTGACGACTTCGAGCGGATCAACGGTATCGACGCCTTCGCTGGCCTTATCGATGGCGGCGTAAACGATGCGTTCCGCGAGGGACCGCTTCCCGTCGAGCATCACCTTCGAAATGAGGTGGCCGACGAGGGGGCTGTCGTAACGGGAATCCCGGCGGTCGGGCTTGTGGAAAGTGCGCTTGCGGCGTGACATGGTCGGAAAAAATTAAGGCTTCGGCGCGGGATTACTTCTTCTTGCCGGTAGCAGCGGGCTGGCCCGGCTTCGGACGCTTGGCACCGTACTTCGAGCGGCTCTGGCGGCGCTTGTCCACGCCGAGGGTATCGAGCGAACCACGGACAATGTGGTAGCGCACACCTGGAAGGTCTTTCACACGGCCGCCGCGGACGAGCACGATGGAGTGCTCCTGAAGGTTGTGGCCTTCACCGCCGATGTAGGCGATCACTTCGTAGCCGTTGGTCAGGCGGACCTTCGCCACTTTCCGGAGAGCCGAGTTCGGCTTCTTCGGCGTGCGGGTCATGACCTGAAGGCAGACGCCGCGGCGCTGCGGACAGTTGCTCATCGCCGGAGACTTCGACTTTTCGATCGGAGTCTGTCGCCCTTTACGGACGAGCTGATTGATGGTCGGCATTGGATTCCTGCGTGGTTCGGTGTTCGCTTGGGAGCGTACCGGACAGGCGGCGAGCGAAAAATCCCTCGCAGGAGCCTGTTATCCGGAGCTGCACCCGATAGTGTTTGGAGAATGAAGCCGTCCTGATGGCATTTGATGCCGGGTCAGGGGGCGATGTGGGGCGGCGAATCTAGGGATCGCGGCCAACCTGGCAAGACCTATTTAGAAAAAATTTATCGGGGAAAGATTCCTTAGGAAACCCGAAATTTTTGATCTTCCCGTGATCTCACAGGCCGCCTGCTAAAAAGGAAATCTGGTAGCAGAGGGCGGATTTGAACCGCCGACCAAAGGCTTATGAGTCCTCTGCTCTACCACTGAGCTACTCTGCCATCGTTCCGGTTCCGGAGCCGGAGGGCCCGCGGAGGGGCATTCGGTTACCGGTGCCCGCCCGGTTTGTCCACCCGAAATTGGGAAATTTCAAGTGAGGGAGGCCGAAATTCCTTTGAAAAACCATTCCATGCGCTGGAGTAACAAAAGATCCGATACCCGAAACCCCTATCATCATGCCCACCAATCCGCTTTTTTCGACCCGCCGCTCATTCCTCAAAGGACTCACCGTGACCACTGCGGGCGGGATCATCCTGCCGAACCTGCTGCTCCGCGCGCAGGACACCCCGGCCTCAAAGAAACTCGGCATCGCCTGCATCGGCGTCGGAGGGAAGGGGTTTTCGGACATGGTGAACGCCTCCTTCGAGAACGAGATCGTCGCCAT
>CBIHMP010000114.1:0-11155 GCA_966211015.1 uncultured Luteolibacter sp.
TCCTTGATGAGCTCGTCACTCAGGCCGGTCATCGGTCCATCCGCGGCGACTCGGCCGCGTTCGAGAATGGCAAAATCGTCGCCGAGCTCCTTGCAGAAATCGAGATACTGCTCCACCAGCAGGATGGCCATTTCCCCTTCGTCCCGCAGCATTTTGATGGCATCCCCGATCTGATCGATGATGTTCGGTTGGATGCCCTCGGTCGGCTCGTCGAGGATCAGCAGCTTGGGTCGCGTGAGCAAGGCCCGGCCGATCGCGAGCTGCTGTTGCTGCCCCCCTGAAAGCATGCCGCCTTTCCGGGCCAGGAATTCCTTGATAATGGGAAAGAGGGTGAAAACGCGGTCGAGTTCCGCCGGCTTCGGCTTCCGGCCGCGGGCGACGGTGCCCACGTAGAGGTTCTCCTCCACGGTCAGTTGCGGGAAAATCTCACGGCCCTGCGGGACGAAGCCGAGGCCTCGCAGCGCGCGTTTTTCCGGGCTCATCCGGGAGATCTCCGTGCCCAGCAGGTTCACCGAGCCCGTGTCCGCTCCCATGAGGCCCGTGATGGCTTTCAAGGTGGTCGTCTTGCCGACGCCATTGCGACCCATCAGGCAAAAGACCGTCTGCGGGCGGATCTCCAGATTCACGCCGCGCAAGATGCGGCTGCCGCCGATGGAGACGGAGATGTCGCGGATCTTCAGCGTGGGGGCTTCGACGGCTACGGTGCTCATGCGGCTTTCTTTTTGCGGCCCAGATAAACTTCGATCACCCGCTCGTCGTTCTGCACCCTGTCCACCGGGCCTTCGCACAGGACGTTTCCCTGGTGCAGCACCGTGACCAGGCGACCCTGCGAGATCTGCCGGACGAAGGTCATGTCGTGCTCGATGACGACGATGGTGTGCTTGCCCGCCAGCGAAAGCAGCAGCTCGCCGGTGCGGTAGGTTTCCTCGTCGGTCATGCCGGCCGCCGGTTCGTCCACCAGCAGGAGCTTGGCATCCTGAGCCAGCAACATGCCGATCTCCAGCCACTGCTTCTGCCCGTGGGCGAGCGATCCGGCTTTCACGTGGGCCCGCTCGACAAGCTTGATGGTGTGGAGGATTTCGTCCATCCGCTCCTCCTGCTCCTTCCGGATGCGGCCGAAGAGCGAGTGCCAGATGCTGCGCGGACCGGCGAGGGAAAGCAGGAGATTCTCGCGGACGGTATGATCGGTATAGACGGTAGGCGTCTGGAATTTCCGCCCGATGCCCAGCCGGTAGATCTCGAATTCGTTCATCTTGAGCAAATCGTGGGTCTGCTCGAAGTGGAGCGTGCCGCTATCCGGCTTCGTCCGCCCGGTGATGAGATCCAGGAAGGTCGTCTTGCCCGCTCCGTTCGGCCCGATGACGGTGCGCAGTTCCCCCTCCTCGAGCGCGAAGTTGAGATCGCGGATGGCCTGGAATCCGGAGAAGGATTTGTTCAGCCCCTCCGCGGCCAGGAGATAGGGAACCATGCTCATTCGGCTTTCGGGGCGGGGGTTGGGATCAGGTCGTCCTCGGCCGCGGCCAGCTTGCGGCCATGGCGCTTCGCGAAAAATCCACGGATCTGGCCGGGGATGCCGACGATGCCCTTCGGCATGAAAAGCACGACAAGCACGAAGGTCGCGCCCAGGATGATCAGCCAGTAATCGGGATAGTTCGTGGTGGCCCAGCTCTTCATGCGGTTGACGCCGACCGCGCCGATGACCGGCCCGATCAAGGTGCCGCGGCCCCCGACTGCTACCCACACCACGGCTTCGAGGGACTTCTCGGTCATCATCTCGCTCGGATTGATGATCCCCACCTGCGGCACATAGAGCGCCCCGCCCACGCCCGCGATCATGGCGCTGATGACGAAGACGAAGAGCTTGAAATTCGCCGCCGAGTAACCGGAGAAAAGAACGCGGTTTTCACTATCCCGGATCGCCCTTTGGATCAGCCCGAAACGGCTTGTCGTAAGCCATTTGCAGCCGATGAACACCAGCGTCAGCGTCACTGCGGAGGCGATGTAGAGGAGGCGCTTTGTCTCCGCGCTGCGGATATCCGCGCCTAACAAGCTGCGGAAATCGGTGAAACCGTTGTTCCCGCCCATCATCAGGTCGTTGCGGAAGAACATCAGCGCGGCCCCGTAGGTCAACGCCTGGGTGAGGATGGAAAAGTACACTCCCTTGATCCGCGAACGGAATGCGAGATAGCCGAAGATCCACCCCAGCACTCCCGGCAGCACGAGCACCATCAGCGCGGCGAGCGGGAAGGAATAAAACGGCTTCCAGAAATCCGGCAGCTCCTTGAGGCCGAGGAAGACCATGAAATCCGGCAGGTCGCTCCTGTACTGCCCCAGCTTCCCGATCATCAACATCAGGTGCATGCCCAGCATGTAGCCGCCGAGGCTGAAAAAGAGCGCTTGGCCGAGGCACAGCAGGCCGGTGTAGCCCCACAACATGTCCACCGAGATCGCGAGGATCGCGTAGCAAAGGTACTTCCCCCAGGTGTTGAGGGTGAAGTCGGAAACCGCGCCCCCGGCATTCAAGGCCGGCATGACCACCACCAGGAAAAGCGCGATCGCGGCGAGCAGGAGATTAGGGGTTTTCGCGGCGAGCGAGGTTTTCATCAATCGAGGCTACGGGAGCGGGTGGCGAAGAGGCCGGAGGGCTTCCACTGGAGGAAGAGAATGATGGCACCGAGCACGAGGATCTTTCCGAGCACCGGGTTCCCCAGGATCTGCTGGAGCGATTGGTCGGCCATGCCGATGCCCAAGGCACTGATCACCGTGCCCATGATATTCCCCACACCGCCCACCACCACCGTCATGAAGGAATCGACGATGTAATCCTGGCCGAGGTTCGGCCCGACATTGCCGATCTGCGAAAGGAAGGCCCCGGCAAGGCCCGCGAGGCCGCTACCGAAGGCAAAGGTCATCATGTTCACCCGCTCCGTCCGTACTCCCATACAAGCAGCCATGCCGCGGTTCTGCATCACGGCTCGGATCAGCAGGCCGAGCGACGTTTTCGTCAGAACCGCCCAGGTCAGGAAAATGATCAGGGCCGCGAACGCGATCACGAAGACACGGTTCCAGCCGAAGACGACGTCGTTCACCGTCCAGTTTCCCGATAGGAAAGAGGGGCTTTCGACCTGCACGTTGTTCGCTCCGAAAACCAGGCGGAAGAGCTGTTGGATCACCATCGAAACCCCCCACGTCGCCAGCAGCGACTCCAAGGGACGCTTGTAAAGGAAGCGGATGATGCCTCTCTCCAGCACCAATCCCACCAGCGCCGCCACGACGAAGCTGGCGGGAATAGCCGCCAGGAAGTACAAGTCCCATCCGCCTCCCGAAAGGTTCATGCCGGGGATGCTGATCGTCAGGCCGAAGGGCGACATCTCGATGCCCTTCGCGAAGAGATTCTGGACCAGATAAGTGGTGTAAGCGCCGACGACAATGAGTTCGCCGTGCGCCATGTTGATCACGCCCATCAAGCCGAAGGTGATGGCCAGACCGATGGCCGCAACCAGCAGGATGCTTCCCTTGGAAAGCCCGCGGAAAACCGTGCCAACCGTATTCACCCGCGAAATGTGCGCCGCGATATCCGCCAAAGCCTTGTCGCAGGCTTCCACCAGACCGACCTGTCCGCCGGCCTCCGCCTCGCCTCGCACGGTCTTGATCGCTCCCTGCGAGGCGATGGAACCCATATTCCCGAGGTTGGCGACGGCGGTCTGGCGCACGCCCGGATCTTCGGAGCGCAGCTTGAGCATTGCCATCGCCTCGGCCAGCGCGTCCTTCACCTTCCCGTCCTTTTCGATCGCGAGGCATTGCTCGAGCAGCGGAAGCTTCGCGAGATCCTGCTCCAGTCCGGTGTCCTGCACCGCGCGGAGGCGCTTCGCCACGAGAGGCGAGCTCAAGGCGAGACGATCCGTCACTCCCTTCATCGCCCGCCGGAGCGCGGAATCGGTATCCGCCATATAGAGCTCGTCCTTCGTCATGAGCACGGCGCTGCCGTCTCCGGCGGTCACCGGGTTCCCGGTGGCGACGGTGCTCAAGGCGTACTTGTCGGCGGCATCCGGCTCGCCTGCCAAGGTCACCGCCGTATCCGTCCCGGCGGCGTCCTGATAGAGGTAGATTTCGCCCTCCTTCCATTTCGCCAGCCACAGCGAGACCTCGTCCGCATCGGCGCCGGCCAGACTCTCCACCAGCTTCTTCTGCTCGTCCGCATCCGTCAGGACGGCCGCGGCCGCCACGATCTCCCGCGCGGTCTCCGGGCCCTCTTCCCGGGTGAAGGCGGGGGTCGCGATACCCCATAGGCATATCATCAGGCACCGGAATATCCGGCCGGATCCATCGGCTCTGCCTGGCAACGCGACCCTCATGGTGAATCAGGGCGAGAGCAACTCCCGTGCCACCGGCACTCCCGTGCTCTGTCACCTTTGCAGAGGAACCCGGGAATCCCCTGCAAGCTGGTACGGAAACAGCATCCGGGGGAGCCGGACTCGACAAAACGCGCGGCGTGGGCCAAGGCTGGCAGCAGCCGTCCGCGGCCTCACCCGCGCCGTGGACGAGATTCCCGCCGAACCCAGCGCCTGTTCCCATGTCCGGATCCTTTTTACCGAAGCCGTTTTCCCACACTTACGAGATCGATCCCCGGTTCTCGAAAAGCGCCGTCTATTTTTCCTGCGAATTCGCCATCGATCAAATCTTCAAGATCTATTCCGGCGGCCTCGGTTTCCTGGCCGGATCGCACATGCGCTCGGCCGCGGCGCTGCGGCAAAACCTCTGCGGCATCGGCATGCTGTGGACCTACGGCTACTACGACCAGGCACGCGGCGAGGAACGCGAGATGGCGGTGCAGTTCCGCAAGAAGCAGTACGCCTTCCTCCAGGACACCGGCATCAAGTTCCAGGTGCCGGTCCACGGGCACCCCGTCTGGGTGAAGGCGATGTTCCTGCCCGGCGACGTCTTCGGCACCGTGCCGATGTTTTTCCTGACAACGGACATCGATGAAAACGACGGCCTGTCCCGCGCGATCACCCACAGGCTCTACGACAACGACCCCCTGCGCCGTATCGCCCAGTACATCGTGCTGGGTGCCGGCGGTGCCCGTCTTCTGGAAGAACTCGGCGTGGATCCCGAAGTCTGGCACCTCAACGAGGCCCACGGCCTGTCCGCCGCCTTCCGGGTGTACGAGAAGCATCGTAGCATCGATGCCGTGAAGAAGCGCTTCGTCTTTACCACCCACACGCCCGAGGAGGCTGGCAACGAGAAGCACGACTTCAAGCTGCTGCACGATTTCTCCTTCTTCGGAGCCGTGCCTCTCGAAGAGGTCCGGAAGGTGACCGGCATCTCGGACGACGTCTTCAACCACTCCCTCGCCGCGCTGCGGATGAGCCGCCTTGCCAACGCCGTCTCGAAGCTCCACGGCGATGTCTCCCGCAAGATGTGGGAAGGCCAAGCCGGCATCTGCCCGATCACCCACGTGACAAACGCGCAGAACGCGAAATTCTGGAAAGACCGCGGGCTGGAGCATGCACGGCTGGAGAACGATGTCAGCGAGCTCCGCAGCCGGAAGCGGGAGCTGAAATCCCGCCTCTTCCAGACCGTCGCCAACCAGACCGGCAAGCTCTTCAACCCCGATGTCCTGACCATCGTGTGGGCCCGCCGCTTCGCCGGCTACAAGCGCCCGGACCTCATCACCCGGGACATCCGCATGTTCCGCGCGCTGGTGAACAACAACGACCGGCCGGTCCAGATCATCTGGGCGGGCAAGCCCTTCCCCTTCGACTTCGGCGCGATCGAAACCTTCAACCATCTCGTCCAGATCACGAAGGACTATCCGAACGTGGCGGTGCTGGTCGGCTACGAACTCGACCTTTCCCGCCAGTTGAAATACGGCGCGGACATCTGGTTGAACAACCCGATCGTCACCCGCGAGGCCTCCGGCACCTCCGGCATGACGGCCGCGATGAATGCCGCCGTCAATCTGACCACCTACGACGGCTGGGTCTGCGAATTCTCGAAGGATGGCCACAACAGCTTCATCATTCCTCCTGCCGATGGCGGCCTCGCCCCCGAGGCGCGGGATCGCCACGACCTGCTGGGATTCCATGAAGCGATGGAGCAGAAGATCCTCCCGCTCTATTACGACGATCCGGAGGGCTGGTGGAAACTGGTGCTGAACTCCATGAACGAAGTCGTTCCCTTCTTCGATTCCGACCGCATGGCGACGGAATACTACGGGAAGATCTACGCCTGAGGTTAGAGTGGCGCGGCTAGCCGGCTAGGCGGGATCCCAGACACCCTGCGCAAGCAATTGCTTCGTCGCCGCCTCGGCCCAGCCGCGGTTCGCGGCCGGGGAGGCTGGCGATGGGTGTAGCACGCGCCCCAGCCGCGCCTTGCTGCCGATCCTACCGGCCGCCTCTTTGAGCCGTCCCTCCGCATAGCCGCCGACACCGATCAGCCACTCCGGATCCAGCTCCCGTATCGATTCCGCCAGGTGATCGAGACACGCCTCCTCTACGGCCGCCATTTCGCTCGCCGCCAGCTTGTCCGGAGTCAGGTTGGCCCCCGTCTCGCTCATCCATACAAGGGGACAATAGTTGAGCACGAAGTGCTCCCGGAAGAATTCCTCGGCCGGGCCGAAGCGTTCCGCGAAGAGCCCCCAGAGCCGGCGGCCGCTGACCTCCGATTTCAGGCAATCGAATCCCTGCACGGGCCGCTTCGGGTGCTCCAAAGGGGGTTTGCCTACCGGCATCGAAATGCCCATCCAGTCCCGGACGGCCGCTACCTCTCCGAAAGGCACCCCGGTCTGGGTCATGCCGAAAGGTCCCGGGTTCATACCGACGAACACTACCCTCTTCCTCGAATCGCCGAACCTCCGCAGATAGGACTCGTGGGCGTCCCACGCGTAACGCAAGGGGTTGTAAACGTGGGTGACCGGCCTTGAGAACGAGAGGCAGTCCACCCTATCGCACAGGAGTTCGGCGGCCTCGGCGAGCCTGTCTGCGGTCGTTTGTCTGGCGTGCATGCGGTGGGTATCCGGCGTTCCGGCTGTTGGCAAAGGGCCCGAGCCTTTCTCTCGGAATCGACGCGCAGGTGATAGCGGCCGTTCCGGAGCTTGACCAGCGCGTCGGCGCACGCGCTGCAGGTGCGTGACGGGCTTCTCAGGGCTGCTCAAGGCTGCCCTTTCCTGCAATGTGCAACAAACCGTCGGGCAGAATCACGCCTTCGAGCCTGAAGCACCTTTCTGCATTCTTGGATTCTAGCTCTCTCGTCCTAAATGCCTTAGGCCGTAATAACCAGCGCCAAGACGCCAAGGGCATCCGCTTTGCTCGAAGGATCCGCCATGAAAATTCCCTATTACTCAGTTCTAGTCGGTGGCCATGCCGTGATCGCAGCTTGGATGACGGTGGCTCTCGTCTCCTGTGACGTTGACAAAACCGAAGACGGCGAACTTCCCGACGTGAAGGTCAAGGTTGACGGCGAAGCGAAGCTTCCCAAGTACGACGTCAACGGCCCCGACGTAACCGTCGGCAAGAAGAAGGTCGAGATGGAGGTGCCTACCGTCGATATCGACGTTCCCAAGGAGGAGGACAACGAGCCTGCCGGGGAAGCTGACACCGATGACAAATAAGGCTCGACTCCGGCTCTCGCCAGATGGCCCGGGCTACGTGCCGACTCAAGCGCCCCGGCGGCGGCGGATCAATCCCGCGGCCATCCCCGCGAGGAGAAGCATGGTGGAAGGCTCCGGCACGGCGGTCAGCTGGATCGAGAGCGTACTGGTCGGCGGGGCTCCGGAGGTCAGCCATACAGGCATCCACTCGCCCTCGGAGAACTCCCCGCGCGCGTAAAAGCGGCTGGGATCCGTCGCGGCACCGCTAGGGCTCAGGGCGGAGGCATTCTCCAGTTTGGGGCCGAAGGGCCCGCCATCGCTGTAATTGCTGATGCTCTCGAACTTGATCGACCAGAAAATGTCGTCGGGCACCAGCGTGTTGATATTGGAAAAAACCAGCTGGTTGAGGTTCAGGTTGTTCGAGCCGTCGCCATCGACTGAAAAGACCAGGGGTTCGGAGGACCACAGCGGCGTTTCCGCCGGTTTGAAGCCGGCGAGGGCTCCCGGATCGACTCCCGGTTGGCCGAGCGGGCCTTCATAGTTCGTCTCATCCTCCACGATCTGATAGAAGGAAAGCGTGGCGGTGACCTGGCGGGCCACGTTCGAGTAAACCGTCACGATCGCCTGATCGAGAAAACGGTCCGTCCCGGCGAGATGCGCGGAATCCGCGTATTCCGCCTGCTGGGAGATGGTCAGGTAGGTGAAGATGCCGCCCGTCTCGCCCGGCAGGGTGTAAACCGGGGACTGGGCCGCAAGGGGCAATGCGGTGGCAAGCATCGCCACGGCGAGGATCGCAGGGGATTTCATTGGGGGGATGGGGGTGAACCTGCCCGTTCTAGCAGATCTTCCCCTCCGCCGTCCATCTTCGTTTTACTTGGAAAACCTTGATATTCAGCGCCTGCTGAGCCCCCAAGCCCCTCGCTTGGCCCGCTTGGCGTCGGCCTCGAACTTTTCGAGCTGCTGCATCCGCGCCTTCACGCGGGTCCCGTCGGGCAGGTCGGCAGGCTTCGTATGGATCCTCGCCAACCCTTCGCGGACAAGCGTTTCTTCCAGCAGCGGCCCGCCGACAGGGGTTACAAAGGCGTGGTAGCGCCTGTCGTTGAAAGGATCGTCCCACTTGGTCTGGACCGTGAAGCTGCCGCGGGCGAGGGTCCCCAGGACGAGCTGCTTCGCCCGGCGACCGATCTCGACCGCCTGATCGTCGGTGAGACCGAGCTCCACCGCCTGCTGGTGGATGCGTTCCCGGTTCGTGGCACCGCCGCGATAGCTGCGGAAGGCGCTCTCCGGAGCATCCACGTAATAGAGCCGGAATTGCTCCACCCTGCCGTCCGGGAGCTTCACGTGGAAGCTATCGCCGTCGTTCTGGCGGTGCTCGTGAAGGCGGCAGCCGGTGAATGTCTCGTAGGAGCTGCTCGCGGAGCGGATCTCGCTCCCGCGTGGCTTCTCCTCCGGGCCGGTGTGCCGCTGGTCCAGAAACCACACCAGCGCCGCGCCGATCAGGATCACCGCGAGCTGCCAGGACTTCCGCCTTGCACGACGTGCCATTCCTTCAGAGTCCCTTGAAGCCCTGATACTCCTTGTAGGTACCCAGCGGCATCGCGGACTTCCCCCAGTCCCGGTTCAGGCGGCGATAGCGTTTGATGAACTCCGTCGGGTCCGCCCAGTTCGTCATGTCGCGCGCGACGCTGTCCCGGTGCATGCCGATGCTGAGATTGTGGCGGATCTCGAAATGGAGGTGGGCGGCATACATCCCGCGGTTATTGCCGATCGTCCCGATCTGCTGGCCCCGTTTCACGATCTGGCCCACGCGCACCGTCATGTCGCGCAGGTGCCCGTAGAGCGCATCGCAAAAGCGCACCTGCCCGGAGGCGGGATCGCGGTAGCCGTAGCGGATGATCGCCACATTCCCCCAGCCTTGGCGGACGTCGTAGGCCCAGGTCACCACGCCATCGCCGATGCTGTAAACGGGCGCGCCCATGTCGGTATCCCCGCCGCCGCGGCCGTTCCAGTCCTCGCCAAAGTGGACCGGCGGGCGCAGGCGCAGGCCGCGGGCCTTGTAGTACCCCGTGGCGTCCGGCTTGCCGACCGGGTAGTCGAAGCCATCCGTCAGCGCCACCCGCGCGGATTTCTGCTGCCCGTGCGCCGGGATCAGCAGCATCGCCAGCAGCACGAGGACTACCGGGAGAAGGGATATACGCGGCAGTCCGCTCACCCCGCCAGTGCAAGGCCGCAGGCACCCACGGGCAAGCCAAATTCGACAGGTGCCCGGCAGGCCGCTCAGGCCTCTCCCAAGTGGAGGAAGTTATTGGCAATCATGATGGCGGCGGCGATCGCCACCGCGATCCGGTACCAGCCGAAAACACCCAAGCCCCGCCGGTTCAGGTAGCCTACCATCCATTTTACCGCCAGCGCGGCTGAAACGGTGGCCGCGATCACCCCGACCAGCAGGGGCAGGAAGCCGTAGGTATCCCACATCAGCATGGCCCCGCCGAGCTTCGTATCGTATTTGACGGCCACCTCGTGGAGGGCCGTCTGAGCCTCGTATCCCGGGATCAGCGACCACTTTTCGGCCAGATCCACCGGCCAGACCGCTTTCTTCGCCGTGGCAGCCCCGAGAGTCACCAGGCCGAGAAGGAAGGAAAACTCCACCGCCGCCCCCAATCTCAGGCCGACCAGCAGGCCTCCGAGGATCGTCATCAGGCTGCGCGAGGTGCCCGGCCACATTGCCAGACATTGGGCGAGGCCGACCAAAAGCGCCATTTTGAGCGTGATCTGCGCGAGTTCCACTCCGCGAGCGCCCCCGCCCCGCTTCATCCAGCGGTCCACGGCCAGGATCCCGACCCCGCCGACAAACCAAGCGAGGGCGACCCATTTGAAATGAAAGAGTTTCGCCTCGATCCAGTCATTGGCGAGGATCCCGATCACCGCGGCGGGCAGGAAACCGCAGAGCAATGCGAGGACCAAGTGCAGTCCCTCCCTGTCCCTGCCGAGCAGCCCCCGGAACATCTGGTAAACGCGCGGCCAATAAAGACCCGCCACCGCGGCGATGGCCCCGCCCTGCACGCAGATCGCGAAGCAATTCGCCGCTTCGTTCTCCAGCACGGCTTGGAACGGATCGGCATCGATCCCGACCCCCATCAGCTTCTGGGCGACGATCAGGTGGCCGGTGGAGCTGACGGGAAGGTATTCGGTGATCCCTTCGATCACGCCTAGCACGAGAGCTTGCCACCAATTCATGAGGGAGTGGCGCGACCTTGCCGGTCTGCAACTCCCGCGGCAAGGGATTTGCGGTTGCTTCTCCGCCCGACCAGAGAGAAGGTTCACGCGCCCGCCGTAGGATTCGGAACGGAGCATTTTTTGATGAAGCGGAAGTACCTTTGGATGGTCAGGCGCGCCTACAGGGCACTGCGCCACCCGAGGCTACGGCACCGGGAATGGTGGCAGAAACTCACCCGCCCCCTGATGCAGCGGGAGTTATGGAAACCCTGCCGCGACACGGTGGCCACCGGCATGGCTATCGGGCTGTTCTTCGGCATGCTGCCGATGCTACCGCAATCGCTCTTC